>NZ_NPJM01000062.1:0-131928 GCF_002251455.1 Prevotella sp. P4-51 | reverse complement strand
TTGATACAACCATAATGATAATATATTTAATTCATGGAATTTAAGGTCGTTGCCGAATCCAAAACTTTTTCCATCGTTGAAGTCATAATAGAAGCCACGAGTAACCTTGTCCTTTCCTATTACAAGAACAGGTAGTCCTCCCATTTCTTTTGAGAAAAAACCATCTGCTTCTGATGCACGCTCATCGCTCGTTCTCTCTTGGTGAGTATGAATCTGAGCTGAAATTTTAAACTTCTCGTTTCCTTTGTATATGACTCCATGTCCAACTCGATAACCATAGTCTCCTATTTCAGACTGCATACTTGTGTTCTTATAATCTGGAAGTACCAGTACACGCCTATCTACAAGGATAAATGCAGCTACTTCCCTTCCTCCCTTTTCTCCCATTCTTCGATAATGTACGCTGGCCTGATTCCAGATACGTTTATATGCCTTGGTCTCATTGGCATAGAGTATACTGCCGTCACGACGGTAACTTACCAGTGATTTACCCTTCCCTGTAGTTAAATATGCCCCTATGTACACCTGATTCTTCTTCAAGTCTTTTTGTGAATGAACTTGCGGGGAGTACTGAATAGTATTATCTATATCTCTATACCATTCCATGCCATTATCGTCAATGTTGCTTATCGAATTATTCCCACACGACACATATGGCGACCATGGGTAGTATTTCTCCGCCAAGGCATCCATTACGTTCCACCTTCCCGTTACGGGGTCGTAGTGGCGGGCACCGTGGTCGTACCAGTCGAGACCATGGGTGCGGTCGAGCTCTTTGCCTAGGTATTTGTAGGGTTGGGTGGTGGCATTACGGCTGTCGCCCATCAGCCCGCCGAATGGATAATAATGGTTTACCTCCTCTATGCGGCCATCGGCAAGACTGACGGTGATGCGGTTGTTGCCCAGATAGTCCTTGAGATAGTAGTGATAGATGGGCTGATGTGTGGTGTAATCGAATGTAATGTAGCCTCCATCGATGAGTATCATGCTGAGCGTGTCGCAGACATATACGCAGTTGCCTGCATATTCGCGCCAGGTATGGACCAGCAGAGAACTGTCACAGGCTGTACCCAAATCATCGTCGGGCAAACTGCTGGTATAAGGGTTGAGATAATAATCTACGCGCTGTTTCGCACCGTCGGCAGCATAGGTATAGTCTATGTGGCTGCCGTCAATGTAGTCTATCCTGCATGGCATATTGAGCGCATCGTAACTGATGCGCGAAATTCTGCTGTCTGCATTGCTGGTCATGTTGCCATTGGCGTCATAGGTGCGTTCTGTGTCAAGGTCGGCTCCGTCTGCATAATACATGGCATCCTTGTAAGCCGGGGTGTCGGCTGCATGATTGGTGACCCGTATCAGTCTGTTGCCGTCATACTGATATGTGAGGTCATCGGTGACGCCATATATCTCATCATAAACCTTGCCGCTGCGACTCAAGGTAAGAATGTTGCCCATCAGGTCGTAGCTGTACTCCGTGACATATCGGTCTGAAGAATGCCCGCTCTCGAGATAGTCGGCAGACGTAAGTCGGCCCAGTCCGTCGTACTGGTAGCGGTAACTGCGCACCGAGTCTCCTATCGTCTGCCAGTCCATACCCGATATCGCTCCGCCATAGAGAGGTATGCCACCTTCGGAGGGCTCGGCATAGAACAGCCGTTGGCAGAAGAGCGGAGATGCCATCTCTCGAATATGCGAGTGGATGTCATAGCTGTAACGTGCGGTGAGCAGCCCACTGCCCTCACGCTGGTCTGTTAGCAGTCGTCCAAGCTCGTCATATTCGTTGTCCGACAGTATCATTTCAGCGCCTCCGTCAAGCGAGTGTGTAACCTTGAGCAGCCGCGCCTGGGCATCGTATCTGTAGCTGTATGTCTCGGTATGACGGTTGCCATCGGCTTCTGTCGTCTCTTTCCGTATCTGGCTGACACGACCATCCAGCGTATAGTTTTTTTCTTCTGTCATAGTGCGCCCTGCGATTGCCGATTGTGTGAAGTTTATGCGCCCCTCATCATCGTAACCTATCAGCGTCGTATTGTAGTCCTTGGTGTTGCCTACTGCCTTGATGCTGCCTGTCTGCAAGCCTCTCAGTCCAGAGGTTGTCGGCAAAGGCAGATTGTGGTCGGGCCATAATGCAGATATGAATGTATAATCGTCATAATAGTTGGCTGTGAGCAGGCGGACATTGCCTAAGTTTACATTACTCCGATACCCGCTTCCTCCGAGCGTACTCTCTCTCGCAGCAAAGTCTGGCGTATCCACATGAACCCATTTTTTTGCCAAGGCGACAGAGTCCGGATTCTGACATTCACCCGTTACGGCTTCACGGCCAAACCTGTCAAGCAGTGCAAAACTCCATACACCGCGCTGTCGCTGGTTACCGTCCTGCGAGAAGACCTTGGTCCCTGTACGGTCGTATGCGTAGCGTATCGGTTCGCATCCAGGCATGCGCTTTTCTACACAGTTGAGACGCTCGTCATAGCGATATACATAGGCATAGCGCTTCAGCGTCAGGTCTGTCCGTGCGTCATACGTGCCGTTGCCGGCAGCGAGTACAGCCGATGCGGCGGGTGGCAGCACCATGCGCAGGTTGCCAACAGGGTCATATATATAATAGGTGTCAGCCATACCTGAGCCCGTATCACGACGGTCAAGCACTTTCTGCCCGCGCCAATCGATAAATGTCCATTGACGGCGCCCATCGGCATCGGTTGATAAAACCACATCCAGTTCACCAGCTTCATAGTTTTTTTCTGCTTTGACTTTGTAGTCACCACTAAGGATAAAACGACGACAGCAGAGTTCTGCCTTTGACGGGTCTGAGCAGAGTTTCTGTACCGTGGCCGGATGGTTGTAATAGCTTTCGCCCGCGGGGATAGTGGCTGTGAGTTCACCTCCCGATTGGGGTTCATATTGATAGCGCATCACAGCATGGCTGTCAGAATAAGTCTGTGCTGATGCAGTATGCAGACCTACATTTGTAACAATGCCGTCACAACCAGCCATCGGAACAGGCAGCCACTGTTCGGTTTTCCGTCCTATAGCATCATATCCGATGACAGTAACGATGTCTTTGCCCGAAGGACTATGATGTCTCTGTATGTTGTTGACCTCGGCTCCAAATCCGTCGTAATAGTTATCGGTGATGAGTGCATGCTGACCCACGTCCAAATGCGTTGTCTGCCTTATATGGTTGGTTCCGTTTCCGTCATAAAGCGAATAGTCGTAGCTGTTGGTAGGTTCTCCTCTGTTATTGGTGATTTCACTAAGCCGCCCACCCTGATAGTCGTATCCTGTATGCCTGCCGTCGGGTCGTGTGATACCGGTACAACCCACCAGCGGTTCATAGGTGTAGAACGTTGTCATTACACTGTCATCCCTCTCAGAAGCAGTTTCACGACCGCCAGCAAGTGCTACAGCAAGAGTAGATGATTCGGTATTCCAACGATAGGCAGTAGGCATACCACCGCCAATGGCAGTAGACAGCAGATTGCCTCGTCGGTCATAGGCGAAGAAGTCCTGTCGTGTGGTTTCGTGACCATTAGTATTTCTGCTTCCGGCAATGGCGAAAGCAGAGAGGCTCAGAGTGGTCATGAGCCCCAACAGCATTATGACAATCTGGCGGCGCATGGACAGGGGTTAAGATGTTTACATTGCAAATATAATAATAATGTACACACGCGCAAAGAAAAATGGCAGAAAAGTGATGGCTGGGGGAGAAAATAATATAGATGCAGCCTGCTGCCCCCCGTTGTGGTCAAGTGGCTCAGGTCGACAGGTTCGTGGCGGACGTAGTGGAAAAGGATACAATCCATATTCATCAAAGAAGCCTCGTTGTACAAACTGTAATGGCAAGGGTACCATCAGATGTGGCATCTGTTATGGTTCGTGTACCCCCACGGCGCCTACCGACAGCCCCACCGCGCCGTACGTGGCGACGCTGCCAGCACCACTTGTCGTGACGGCGGTCACCGATGCTGCCACCGCCGGCTACCCCAGCGGCGCCGCGACCGCTTTCAGGGGTTCGTAACAATAGGCACGAGCGCGCGTGACAATTGTTACGAGCCCTCGTTTCAATAGGCACGTGAGCCCGTGCCTTCCGTTACGAGCCGACAGTCATGACGACGGCGGCAACCAAAGTGCTCAGCATGAGGGCGTATGGGGCTGTCACGCCCGCCGCCGCAGATGGGGATGGCGCGGAGTTGCCCGCCGCTGCCGCCATCGACGACCGGCGGAAACAGGAATGTGGCGGCGGAAACGGGAGAAAAAATCAAAAAAAATATGGGGGCAACCGCAGTTGGTTTGCTATTTTTTTGTACATTTGTGGCGTACAACGCGCCTGTGGCCAACACGCCGGGCGCACCACTAACCGTTAAAACACAAACTGATATGCGCATATCCCGATTTATCACGATCGTCATGGTGGCATGGCTGGCATCGACACTGGCTGCCACAGCCGCCCCCATCGACGCCCGCACCGCCCGCGCCACGGCACAGATCTTTGCCACGCAGCGCGGCAAGCAGATAGTCACCCCGACAGCACCCTTGAAGGTCAAGGGGAGCACCTCGACCCACGCACCTTACTACATATACGATGTAGAAAACGGCGGCGGATTTGTCATCATCGCCGGCGACGACCGCGTACCCAGCATCCTGGGGTATACCGACAGCGGCAGCTACGACGAGGCAACCCTGCCCGACGCCCTGCGCGACATGCTCGCCGACTACCGCCACCAGATAGAGGCGCTCGACTCGCTGCCCGAGGCTGGGCAGACGTCGCAGAGCGCCAGCGCCATGAGGGCGCAGGTGGCTCATCCCTCGCGCCGCTTCGTGGCGCCCCTGCTGCCCACGGCGTGGAACCAGAAAGACCCGTACAACCAGCTGTGCCCCGTCTACAACAACAGCGACGGGTCGTCAAGCGGCGCCCAGTCGGCCACAGGATGTGTGGCTACGGCGCTGGGACAGATGATGGCGTACTATCGCTACCCGTCGGCGACGATGGCAGACATCCCCTCCTACTCGTTCACCAGCGGCGGCAAGAGCATCAGGATGGATGCCGTAGCCAAGGGCACCAAGATAGACTGGAACAACATCAGAAATACATACTCGGCAGCCAACACGGAGGCAGAAAAGACAGCCGTGGCACAGCTCATGGTCATCGTGGGCACGGGATGCCAGATGGCGTATGGCGCAGCCTCGGCGTCAAACATGCAGATGGGCGTACAGCTGCTGCGCGACAAGATGGGCTATGACGAGACCGTACGCAACGTGTGCCGCACCAACTACACCCAAACCGAATGGACAGACCTGCTCTACCGCGAGGTCGCCGAGGGCAGGCCCGTGGGCTACCGTGCCAACTCGACCCTACGCGGCGGCCACGCCTTCGTCATCGACGGCTACGACACCGCCGACCTCTTCCATGTCAACTGGGGCTGGGGCGGTTCGAGCAACGGATATTTCCGCATCAGTGTGCTCTACCAGTCGGAAGCCACCAGCGTGAGCACCGCCAACGGCAAGGGCTTCTCCCTGGAGCAGGAAGCCATCATCGGGGTGAAGCCTAACGACGGGATAGACAGCGGCATAGACGGCACGCCGACGCTCTCGGCACGAAACATCAGCGTGAAGGGCAGCTCCATCTCAACCACCTTTACCAATTTCACAGGCTCTGCGCAGACCGGCTCGGTGGGCATAGGCGTCATCGCAGCCAATGGCTCCATCACCAAACTGGCGTCTTCCGTGGTGTTGCTCCAGAATAACTATGAAATCGAAAGAACTTTCTCTGTCAACAACCTCGTTGACGGCACCTACCGCATCATTCCCATCTGGAAACAAATAGGAGGTAGCAAGTGGTCGGCTTGCTGCGACGCAAGTCATGAGTATATCGAGGCTGTGTCGGCTGGGGGCAAGGTGACGCTGACCCGCCATCCGCTCAACAACGCCAAGCTGAGCGTCAAGGAATGGTCGTTTGTCAACAACCGCGTGGCGGGCGTGGAGCAACACGTCAAGGCGGTCATCAGCAATACCGGCGACGACTATATAGGCGACCTCTACCTCTTTGCCAGCACCAGCGCCTCAACCAAAGGCAAGCCCGCAAGCACAGGCGGCGTATCGCTCGTGGGCGGAAAGGACAACGAGGTGACCATGACCTTCACTCCCACCCCTGCGGGAACATACTATATATGGCTCGCGCGCGACAAGAACGGCACACAGGTGGTGGGTTCGACCCAGGTGGCCATCACCACGACCGACACGCAGGCGGTAAACCTCTCGGTGGGATATGTGGCTTACGACAATATGGTGGGCAACAAGGTGTATGGCAACTACCGCCGTGCCACCATCATCCTGAACAACAAGGGTACAGCCGACTACAACGGCAATGTGGTGGTGACACTCTACCGAGGGCAGATAGGCGGACGCACGCTGTCGCCCCTGGTCACCAAGTATATCAGCATCAAGGTGAAAGCGGGTGAGCAGACACGCTCAGTATGCCGCTTCGACGGCCTGCAGACGGGCTACAAGTATGCGCTGCGACTCTTCTATGAGGGAGCCAAATCGGCGCTCGACAACAACAATCCCAACGCCATCTACTCGCGCGAGCAGCATCCTGGCATCATCTTCTACCATGCCGACGGCACCACCTCGGCACAGGTTCCTGCCGCCGCCATAGACGGAGGCAGTGCCATGGCGATAGATATGCGTGGTGTGACGGGCATCAACGCCATCGCCCCATCGACCAACCCCAATGCGCTGTATCTCATAGACGCCACAGCCACGGTGCCCTCGACATTGACGGGCAAGAACGTGGTGAGCGGCACCTACGCCGACCGCATCACACTCACCGACGGCTATCCCTTTATGACGCCCGTGGCGTTCACGGCGGGCAGCGTGAGCTATAGCCGCACCCTGGCTGCCGAAGCAAAGAGCGAGAACAACTGGCAGACGCTGGCGCTGCCCTTCGCCCCCACCGACATCAGTTGCGAGGGTGAGCGGGTGAGCATAGACCAGAGCCGTCTCTACCTGCGACGCTATGCGGGACAAAACCAGACGCTCGCCCCGATATTCGAACCCGCAGCAGCCATCACTGCCGCCGAGCCCTTCGTCATCAAGGGTGCCGGCACACTCAAGGGCAAGACGCTCACCTTCAGCGCCGTCAACGCGCAGATAGACGCGTCGCAACGCCTGAGCGCCGAGACCGACGACTACCGCTTCAAGGGCACCACCTACAGGCCGTCGGTGGCAGCCAGCTTCACGCTCAACACCCACAGCAATGCTTTCGACTACCACAGCGAGGCGACACAGATAGCGCCGTTCCGCGCATATTTTGTGCCGACAGCTGAGCCTGCCGAGGGAGAGAGCATCGTGATAGAAGGCACCACATCGGGCATCGACGCCACATGGGCAGAAGGCTCGACCGTGGCGGTCTACACCCTCACGGGAGTCAAGGTGGGCACAGCGCGCATAGAGGGCCAGGCGGTCAACCTCACGGGCTATCCGCAGGGCGTTTACATTGTGGGCGGGAGAAAGGTGGTCAAGGCTGCCAGGTAAACTGCCTACGGCGCCACAACCCACAGCCCGACAGGCGGGCTGACGACAGAGACGACAACAATCATGCTATTTCATATACTCAATACTACCATTGCGCCACCCGCGCGCATGAACGACCCATTCAGTTACCAGCCCCATGCGCTGTGCATCGCCGCTGCCGGAGAACTGCAGCGCAGTCTGCCGGAAATCATGAGCAGATACCCCGAAGAGCGGGGCAAGATGTTTGGCGTGCTGGTGGTAAGGCGGGGCGACGACTTGGGCTATCTGCAGGCTTACAGCGGACAGCTGGGCGGCAGCTATCCGCTCACCGACGACTTTGTGCCGCCGGTCTACGACTATCTCGCGCCCACCGGACACTTCAAGCAGACCGAGCGGGAGATAAGCGCCATCAACCACAGCCTCAAGGCCATGGATGCCGACAATGGCAGCCTCGTCCGAGAGCGCTGCCAGGTGATTGAAGCCTGTCGCGACCTCCGTGTGGAGGCTTGGCGCAAGACGATGGAGCAGTCCAAGCGGCGCCGCGACCTGCTGCGCCCCACCGCCGATGAAGAGACGGCGCGCAGACTCGTCCGCGAGAGCCAGTACCAGAAGGCGCAGCTGCGCCGCATCAGAGAGCGGTGGACTGTGGTCATCGGCGCGGTAAACCGCCGACAGGAGAGGGAGCGCGAAGAGCGACAGCGGCTCATCGCCAGGCGACGCAAGATGAGCGACAGCCTGCAGCACTGGCTCTTCGACCGCTTTGTGATGCGCAACGGCCGTGGCGAAGAGGCTTCCATCGCCGACATCTTTGCCCACTACGACCCGCAGCGTCCCTACCTCACCCCACCGGGCGGCACGGGCGAATGTTGCGAGCCCAAGTTGCTGCAATATGCCTACAGGATGGGCTTGCGCCCGCTGTGCATGGCGATGTTCTGGTGGGGCGAGAGTCCCGAGGGAGAGATACGCCATCACCTGCATTACTACCCGGCTTGCCAGAGCAAGTGCAGGCCCGTGCTGAGCTACATGCTGCAAGGAATAGAGGTGGAAGACAGCGACGACGCGCCCGACGACCATCGGCTGGACATCGTCTATGAAGACGAGTGGCTCGTGGTGGTAAACAAGCCGGCTGGCATGCTGAGCGTGCCGGGCAGACAGGAACGCGAGTCGGTGGCATCCATCATGCGCCGGCGTCATCCTCATGCCACGGGACCTATGGTGGTACACCGGCTCGACATGGACACCAGCGGACTGATGATAGTGGCGCTCACCACCGAGGTCTACCACCGGCTGCAGCGCCAGTTTGCCAGCCGCGAGATAGACAAGACCTATGTGGCGCGGCTCGAGCCTTCGAGCACCGCCATGGCTGCCGAGGGCGAGATAAGGCTGGCTCTGGCGACCGACGCCGATGACCGTCCGCGGCAGCGGGTAGACGACGCCGAAGGCAAGGACGCCCACACCCGATACCGCATGACCGGCGACGACCGCGTGGAGCTGCATCCGCTCACGGGACGCACCCATCAGCTGCGCGTACACTGCGCCCACAGCCGTGGTCTCGGCCGTCCCATCCTTGGCGACCCGCTCTACGGTCATGGCGGCGACCGCCTCTACCTGCATGCGCAGTCGCTCTCCTTCATCCATCCCGTCACGGGCAAGCCCATGACGGTCTGCTCGCCGCCACCGTTCTGACCCGACAGACAGAAGGCCCGCTCTCCTCACAAGGGAAAGCGGGCCTTCTGCGTATGGTGGCGCCGGGCTGAAGCCGCGACGGCGGTTCAGACAAAGAACATGATGATAATCTGGGCGATGATGACTCGCACGAACATGCCGAGGGGATAGACCGACGCATAGCTGACCGAAGAGGTGTCGCCCTGAAGCGTATCGTTGGCATAGCCCAAAGCCATGGGGTTGGCCATACTGCCGCAGAGCACGCCGCAGATGGTACCGAAGTCGTAGCGGTGCATGCGCAGCATGATGATACCTATTATTAATATAGGTATAAGCGTGAGCAGCGCACCGATACCTATCCACATGAGGCCCTCGGGTCGGATGAGCGTATGGAAGAAGTCCTTGCCAGCCTCGAGACCCAGGCAGGCAAGGTAGAGCGACAGCCCGAACTTGCGCAGGATGAGCGACGCGCTGCGGGTGGTGTAGGAGATGAAGTGGGCCTTGGGGCCAAGGGCGCCGACGATGATACCCATGATGATGGGGCCACCGGCTATGCCGAGGCGCACGGGGGCTGCGGCGCCGGGGATGGCGATGGGGATGGAGCCAAGCAGCAGACCGAGCACCACGCCAAGGAAGATGCTGCCGAGGTTGGGCTCGTTGAGGGTCTGCACTCCGTTGCCGATGAACTTCTCCACATTGTCGAGCGACTTGGGGGTACCGACGACAACGACACGGTCGCCATACTGCAGGCGCAAGTCGTCGGTGGCAAGGAGCTTCAGGTCGCCGCGCAAGACACGGCTCACGTTGACACCATAGGTGGAACGCAGCTGGAGGTCTACCAGATGCTTTCCATTGAGTACCTTGCGCGATACGACGATGGTGCGGCTCGCCACTTCTGAGTCTATATGGTTCCAGTCTATCTTGCCCTCGTTCCAGTTGGTATCACACTCGTGGCCGAAGAGGATGGCCATGGCGTTGCGGTCGTGCTTGTTGGTGATGACGAGCAGCTTGTCGTGCATCTTCAGCACGGTCTGCGCAAAGGGTACTATCACTTCCTGTCCACGCCAGATGCGCGAGATGATGAAGTGCTCGTGGGAACTCTGGGCGAAGTCCTCAACCTTCTTGCCGTCAAGGGCGGGGTTCACCACTTCATATTCGCCGATATAGGTATGGTCGGCCTCGTCGCGCGAGCGCACCTTGAGGTCGGCGGGGCGCACCAGGAAGCGGCGCAGCACCACCATCACCAGGATGACGCCCACCACACCGAAGGGATAGGTGACGGCGGTACCCAAGGCGAGCGACCCGGCGGGTTTGCCCACCTGATGCAGCGCCTGCTGGGCGGCACCCAGCGCAGGGGTATTGGTTGTGGCTCCGCAGAGCAGACCCACCATGTCGGGCAGATTGACTCCGGTGAGCGGCACCAGCACGATGGCGAAGAGCGTACCCAAGAGTATCACGCCCAAAGACCACAGATTGAGGGACAGTCCTTCACGACGGAGCGAACCGAAGAAGTTGGGGCCCACGCTGAGACCCAGCATATAGACAAAGATGACCAGTCCGAAGGTCTCGGCGTAAGCCAGACTCTCGGCATCGACGGTCACGCCGATATGTCCGGCAAGAATACCAATAAAAAACACGAAAGCCACGCCCAACGACACGCCCATCAGGCGCACCTTGCCCAAGGCGAGGCCCAAGGCGCATATCAATGACAGCGCGATGATGGTGTGTACAGGCGAGTTGCCGGTCAGTATTTCAGTAATCCAGTTCATACCAATAACGTTTCAACCGACAAAGGTAGTAAAAAGTAAACTTGTGGGAAAGCAAAAACGCTAAAAAATAATGGAATAAGCCCAAAACCACAGCGGGCTGGGGCAAAAGGGCATGGCAGAGGGCATGGTGCGCACCTCGGGCATAGTCGCGACGGGCTGCGGCGTGACTTGCTCAGCACTGCCGCAGCTCGATGCGGAACACGGTGCCCACGCCGGGCTCGGAACTCTTGACATAGATGCGGCCGTGGTGGTATTCCTCGACGATGCGCTTGGCGAGCGAAAGGCCCAGTCCCCATCCGCGACGCTTGGTGGTAAATCCGGGGCGGAACACGTTGCCCACATCCTTCTTGGGGATGCCCTTGCCCGTATCGGCAACCTCTATCCACACGCCCTTGGGCGAAGTGCCAGTAGTAATGGTTATCTTTCCGCCGTCGCCGCCCATAGCGTCGACAGCATTCTTGCACAGGTTCTCGATGACCCATTCGAAGAGCGACGCGTTGAGGTTCACCGTCTGGTCGCCCTGGGTATGGCTGACGCTGATGACCACCCGGCGCGAGGTGCGGCGGTCCATATAGTCGACCACATGACTCAGCGTGGTGTCAAGGCTCACGGGCACAGGCTCGGGGAGCGACCCTATCTTGGAGAAGCGGTCGGCAATGAGTTGCAGACGCTTCACGTCCTTGTCCATCTCGGGTATCAAGTCGTCGTCGGGATAGTTTTCGCGCAGTATCTCGACCCACGCCATGAGGCTGCTGATAGGAGTACCCAGCTGGTGGGCGGTCTCCTTGGACAGGCCCACCCACACGCGGTTCTGCTCGGCCCGCTTCGAGGTGAGCAGGGCTATCACCGCCACGCCCACGAAGAGCAATACTGCTCCTATTTGTATATAGGGATAGACGGCAAGGCGTTTCAGCGTGAGCGAGTCGTCATAGCACACGTCGATATAGCCATCGGCATGGTCTTCGTCGAGATAGATACGGATGTAGTGGCCACCCGCCTTGAGCCGCGAAGCCATCTGCGCGACATAGGCGGTGCTGTCGGCATCGTGGCGGCGACCAGTATCCACATTGCGCACCGTCTGCACCCTCCCCTGCTGGTTGAGCACGATGACGGGGATGGTGTGGTTCTCGTCTATCACGCGCAGCACCAGATTGAGGTCGGTGTTCTCGTCGGCGGTGTTGAGCGAGCGCATAGCCTCTGCCCACACCCCCATCTTGTTGCGCTCCTCGGCTTCGAGGTCGCGCGTCAGCCGATGAGACACCATCACCGAGGCGACAGCCATCAGTATGGCTATCACCACCAGCACTATCTTTACCTGTCGTATGCGGTCTGTCCATTTCATATCTTATAGGTATAACGCTCAAATGATACCATTTAGTACATTAATGAGGCTAAAAAAATGCGCAGAAACCCTAAAAAACGCGCTGTAAACTATAATAATTGTCAAAACCATGAATTTTCTTTTGATGAAAATCAATTATATCCCTCAAAAATAGTACTTTTGCAATGGATAAAAGTTATTCCGTCATTCTCATAACATCTCTACCTGAGTCCGAGAGGATGAGGAGCAGAGGCAGGGACATTAATAGTATTTTACGGAATACAGTCACTGATGGAGAGTTAGTTAGTTTTAAGTTTTTTTTGTGGCGGCCTGAGGAATTTAGGTAAATGTGAAGTGTTCTCGAGGCCGTCGGGGATTTGAAATCATAAGCTCGATGGAGCTACAGATGGATAGTTCCCAGGTCATGAGGCGTCGTTGAGGCGCCAACTTGGTCAAGAATTATAAGGAGATGGTTTCGGTAGCGACTGAAGCCACCTCCTTTTCTTTTATCCCTATCGCGGGGATGGCGGCAGCCACATCAGTGGGCACCCGAGCCTCCCTCACGCCCAAGTCCTTCATCGCGCGCGCCGCAGCCATTGCTCCCTCTGGCGTAATCGTCTGCACCATCATGCTCCGCTATCCCCCGTCAACGCTGCAGCATGGGACTGTCTATGTGTTGATGCTCAAAAAATTGAAAACATTATCCTTAATTTTGTACAAATATTAACGCGAAAAGATTTACCTTTGCACACGATAAGAACAGAAGCACCTATAGACATCGATGAAACTATTGATAAAGAATATGGTATGCCCTCGCTGCATCAGCGCAGTCAAGGATATACTCATGTCTGAAGGCCTGACGGTCATGTCGATAACTCTGGGAGAAGCGGAAACGGCAGAAAATCTCTCGGACAGCAAGCGCCATGCCGTGACAGAGCGTCTGCACGCCATAGGATTTGAACTCCTCGACGACCCTCGCAGCCAACTGGTCGAGCAGATACGCATAGCCGTACTGGCATGGGTAAGGATGGACTCCGTGCGACCCAAGCTGTCAGACTATCTGTCCTGTCGGCTCCATCGGGAGTACAGCAGCCTGAGCAAGTTGTTCTCCGAGGTGCGCGGCATCACCATCGAGAGGTTCGCTATCCACCATCGCGTCGAGTACGCCAAGGAACTGCTATGCTACAGCAGCCTCACTACCAGCCAGATAGCCTACCGGCTGGGGTACGGTTCGCCCACGTATCTGTCTTCGCAGTTCAAGCAGGTGACGGGGATGACGCCTCGGGAGTTTCGCGAGCTGGAGACACGCCGGCGTACTGCCCTCGATGCATTATAATAAGGTATAGATACCGGCATTAAGGATAAAGAGATTGTTAGTAAGGAAAAAGACTACACAGATGAAAAGAACATTGATTATACTACTGGTAGGTATGCTGGCGACCCAGACCCTCTCGGCGCAGCAGGACATTACCACCCAGACCCACGACCTCAAGCAGGTGGTGGTCAAGGCTACCAAGGGCATCAAGGCACGTTACCGCGTGGACAATACCGACCTCATTGGTCAGGGCCAACTGATACGCGCTGCCTGCTGCAACCTGGGCGAGTCGTTCACGACCAACCCCTCGGTCGATGTAAGCTACAGCGACGCTGCCACGGGAGCCCGACAGATAAAACTCCTTGGACTCAGCGGCACCTATGTCCAGATGCTCACCGAAAACATACCCAATCTGCGCGGCGCAGCACTCCCCTACAGTCTTGGCTATGTGCCCGGACCCTGGATGCAGTCGATACAGGTGAGCAAGGGGGCATCGAGCGTCAAAAACGGATATGAGAGCACCACGGGCCAGATAAATATAGAGTTTCTCAAACCACAGGGTACCGATGGAGTGAGGGCCAATGTCTATCAGGACAGTGAACTGAAGACCGAGGTCAACCTCGATGGAAGCATACACCTCAACAGCCGACTGTCTACAGCCACTCTGCTGCACTTCGAGAACCGACAGATGGACCACGACGGCAATGGCGACGGATTTATGGATATGCCCAAGCTGCGCCAATACAACCTGATGCACCGCTGGGCTTATGTCTCGCCGCGCTGGATTAGCCAGTTGCTGCTGCGGGGCCTGCACGACGAGCGCCAAGGCGGACAGAGCGCCAAGCACGCCACCATCTCATCAGCGCCACTCTACGCTACAGCGGTAGAGACCGACCGATACGAGATGCAGTGGAAGAATGGCTTCACCCTAAACGCCGACCACAACACGTCGATAGCCCTCATGCTGCACGGCTCGTGGCACGACGCCGATTATGGCTTCGGCCTCACCCGTTACGATGTGACCCAGAAGAACGGCTATGCCCAGTTGATGTTTGAGACCGACATCGATGACCATCACAACATCAGCGTCGGGGCGTCGCTCAACCACGACAACTACGACGAGCGTTTCAACCCGCTCGGCACATTGCCCGACGCCGCGAGCCGGGTGACCCGCGAGACCACTCCGGGCGTCTACGCCCAGTACACCTATAAGTTGGGCGACCGCCTCACGGTGATGCCCGGCGTGAGATGGGACCACTCGAGTCTCTACGGCAGTTTTGTCACGCCCCGACTGCACCTCAAGTATTCTCCATCCGATGTGGTGGCCCTCCGCACATCGGTAGGCAAGGGTTATCGGTCACCCCACGCCCTGGCAGAGAACACAGCGCTGCTGGCAAGTGGCAGAGAGGTCATCGTAAGTCCAGACCTGAAGCAGGAAGAGGCCTGGAACATGGGATTATCCATAGGTCTGAACCTGCCCGTAGCCGACCACACACTCGAGCTCAACGCTGAGTATTACTACACCGACTTCCTGAACCAGATGGTCATCAACTTCGACGGAGCCCGGGGCGCCCACACGCTCTCGTTTGAGAACCTTGACGGAAGAAGCTATAGCCACACGCTTCAGGTCGATGCCACCTATCCGTTCTGGGACGGCATGTCGGCCACTGCCGCTTTCCGCCTGAACGATGTCCGTTGTACCTACGACGGAGCAAGGCAAGCCAAGCCGCTCACTTCGCGCTACAAGGGGCTGCTCACGCTCTCCTACAAGACGCCGCTCCAACTCTGGCAGTTTGATGTGACGGGCCAGCTCAATGGAGGTGGACGCCTCTACGACCAGAGCCACTACCCCGCCTACTTCCAGCTGCAGGCGCAGATTACAAGGGAATTCCGCAACATCAGCCTCTATGTCGGTGGCGAAAATCTTACCAACTACAAGATTGCCAACCCCATCCAGGGTGCCTACCATCCCTGGGATGCCGGCTTCGACGCCACTCAGGTGTGGGGACCGGTAACCGGAGCGATGGCTTACGTAGGGCTGAGGTTCAAACTGGAAAAGTTATAACGCTACAAATCATTCAAAAAACTATAGAACATGAAGAAGTATCTTTTAATGGCATGTATGCTTGCGACAGCGGGCAACATGATTGCCAAGGCACCGGCCGACACGCTCACCGTAACCACTCTGCCGCAGATGCACTGCCAGAAATGCGAGAACAAAATCAAGAGCAACATCCGTTTTGTCAAGGGCACAAAGAAGATAGAGACCTCGGTCGACGACCAGCGGGTCACCATCATCTACGACGGCAAGAAGGCCAAGTACGAAGACTATGTCGCCGCCTTCAGGAAGATAGGTTACGAGATAAAGAAGAAGTAACAGAAGCCCCCAAGTCCGGCCCACCGTCATGAAGACGCGACCGGAGACCATAGCAGCCAAGCCTCACCTCGAGCAGTATGTCCCGGACGCCCAGCCCGGCAGCCTTCCAATGGCAGCATACTACCCAGGGTGAGGCTTTTGCGTAGGTCGGCGACAGGGAGGGTAACTCCAGCGGCGTGGAGGGTACCTTGGAGACCGTGGAGGGTACCTTGGGCAAGCTGGAGGGTACCTTGGGCGAGCAGGAGGGTACCTTTGGAACCGTGGAGGGCGCCTCTACCCACGGGCTGACCATCGCCGATATCGGCGGGAGCCACTCTTTTCTCGCCTTAATCGTCTCTATCTCTGAAAAATGTCGTATATTTGCAGCTGGCAACTATATACTTATACCCTTTTGGACATGAAGAAGTATCTCATCACCATCCCCCTGCTGATCATTGCCTGCGTGGTGCTGCTCGCAGCCTGCACCGGCAAGCCCCGACCTTTTGTCATCGGCGTGTCGCAATGCTCTGAAGACATCTGGCGCAACAAGCTGAACGACGAGCTCAAGATGGGCGAGTTTCTCAACGACTCCATCATCGTGAAGCTCGCCTCGTCTAACGACGACAATGTCTTGCAGAACAAGCAGATCAACCAGTTTGTCGACGAGGGCGTCGACCTGCTGGTGGTGTCGCCCAACCAGTTGAGCCCGATATCCAAGGCCGTAGAGCGAGCCTACGACAAGGGCATCCCCGTGATACTCTACGACCGCAAGACCAACTCTGACAAGTATACTGCCTTCATCGGCTGCGACAACTATCTGATAGGCAAGTCTATGGGTACGTTCATCGCCCAGCAGTTGCACGGCAAGGGCCGTATCGTCGAAATCACAGGCCTCGAAGGCTCGTCGCCAGCCCTGGAGCGTCATCGCGGATTTATGGATGCCGTCAAGTCCTATCCCGGCATAGAGGTGGTGGTGTCGGAGGGTGGCGACTGGAAGGAGGAGAGCGGCATCCAGGCGATGAAGCGCATCCTGAAGCGCACGCAGGACTTCGACTATGTCTACGCCCATAACGACCGACTCGCCTGGGGTGCCTATGTGGCAGCGCAGCAGATGGGCGTGGGCAAGAGATACAAGTATACGGGCGTGGATGGGCTCGCCACCGAGGGCGGAGGTCTGGAGCTGGTGCGCGACGGCGTGCTTGAGGCGTCATACCTTTACCCCACCAAGGGCGACCAGGTGATAGCGCTCGCCATGAAGATACTTACCCACAAGCCCTTTGACAAGGACAACTATCTGAGTACATCCATCATCACCAAGGCCAACGCCGAGCTCACGCTGATGGAAGCGCGCGATGCGGAGAGGCAGTCACGCAATCTGAAGACGCTCCACAACCAGGTCAACCAATACCTCTCCGACTATAATGCGCAGAAGGTAATGCTCATCGGCCTCGGAGCGTTCCTCCTGGTATGCGTCACCGCCGCCGCCATGATTTTCAGAGGATATATCATCAAGGCCAAACTCAACGAGCAGCTCGCCAAGGCCAACGGAGAACTGGAGGAGAAGAACAAGGAGCTGAAGCGACTCAACGAGGAGGTGATGGAGCTCACCCACTCGCGCCTGGTGTTCTTTACCAACATCAGCCACGAACTGCGCACGCCTCTCACGCTCATCGCCGACCCTGTGGAGATGATGCTCGAAGACTCCAGCATCAAGGGCAGGAGCCGCGAACTGCTCAAGATGGTGCAGCGCAACGCACTGGCTCTGCAGCAGCTCGTGGGCAATATCCTCGACTTCCGCAAGATACAGAACGGCAAGATGGAGCTTAGCCTCAGCCGCTTTGACATCGTCGAGGCGATGAGGGTGTGGACCGACGACTTCCGCCTGACTGCCGAGCGCAAGAAGATAAGGATGGACTGTGCCTCCACAGGCTTCGACACCGACCGTATGATGGTCGCCGACAAGGAGAAAGTGGCGCGCATCGTGTTCAACCTCATCAGCAACGCGCTGAAATACACTCCGGCAGGAGGCGAAATCCATGTGACGCTCGCCGCCGAGGCCGACAACATACGCATCGATGTGCGCGACACGGGCAAGGGCATCGCCAGCGCAGAGGCGGACAAGGTGTTTGAGCGGTTCTTCCAGCTCAAGGGCGCCGCAAGCGGCACGGGCATAGGACTGGCTCTGGTCAAGTCGTTCGCCGAACTCCACCACGGCGAGGCAAGGGTGGAGAGCCGTCCCGGCATGGGCGCCGACTTCATCGTGGTCATCCCCCGCCATCAGGCCGACGGCGCGCCGATAGCCGACGACACCGACACCATCACCCCGACCGCCGACGAGGCAGCGCTGCAATACATCGACGACGGCGACAAGCAGCAGGGCAAGGTGCAACAGCTGGTGAGCGAAGAAGCCGACAAGCCCACGATACTCATCATCGACGACAACAACGACATACGCCAGTATGAACGCACGCTGTTGCAGGACACCTACTTCGTAATCGAGGCTGCCGACGGCAAGGAGGGTCTGGAGGTGGCGCGCAGGGAGGTGCCCGACCTGGTGGTCTGCGACGTGATGATGCCGGTGATGGACGGACTCGAGTTTACCGAGCAGCTCAAGACCGGAACCGCCACCTCGCACATCCCGGTCATCATGCTCACCGCCAAGAACCTGGAGGAACACCGCGCAGAGGGCTATGAGCATGGCGCCGACTCCTACATCACCAAGCCATTCCACGGCAAGGTGCTCCTGGCACGCATCGACAATCTGCTGAAGCAGCGCAAGCTGCTCAAGCATGTATACCAGCGTGCCGCAGATGTAGAGACCGAGGTCGAGGCCACACAGCTCAACGCCCGAGACAAGCAGTTTGTCAAGCAGCTCAACGCCATCATCCAGCAGCATCTCTCCGACTGCGACTTCGGCGTCGAGGACATCGGCAAGGAGATAGGTTTGAGCCGCGTGCAGCTCTATCGCAAGGTCAAAGCCATGACGGGCTCATCGGTGGTCGACATCCTGCGCAAGGCACGCCTCGCCAAGGGCAAGCGGTTGCTGGAGAGCCGCAGCATGACCATCGCCGAAGTGGCATACGAGGTGGGCTTCTCGGCGCCGTCCTACTTCACCAAGTGTTTCAAGGACGAATACGGCATGTTGCCGGGAGACATAGCCAACTCATGACCCGACACGCGGTGACAGCCGTCATCGTCGCACGCTTTATATATAGGAATGGAAAAATTATAGCCTGATTATCGACCCAGGCATAGACAACCACAGCAAAAATCGTTCATTGTATAACAATTATGTTACAATGAACGATTTTTGTTATCACATGAACCATCAGTTATAGTTGTCTCCCAACCGTTTGGATAACTTTGCAGCAGAAATTTAACGCAATCAACAACAATTAAAAATCTAAACGGTTATGAATACCTTATTCAAAGGAAAGCTCGCAGCCATGGTGCTTGCACTTTCAATGGTAAACATTTCAGCAGCGTATGCACAGGACGAAAATGCAAACGCCAAGGAAGAGGGCAACCGCAACGTGATGCTCAACGCAGCCAGTGCCAACGGCCCTCGAGAGATTCAGATTGGTCTGCCATCTGCCGATGTCAACGTGCTCGAGAACGGCCTGCCCGTTACCTATGCCACCAATCCCCACTCGGTCAACACCATCTGGCGCGGCGATGCCAGCCTGAGCCACCAGGGTCTGCTCAAGATTGCCGAGACTGCCATCACCACCGGCAACATCGGCTACGCCGTCAACTCCTTTACCCAGAAAGGTCAGAAGGGCTTCAACGGAACGCTCAACTACAAGAGCAACCACTTCGGATTGCAGGAGTTCTCGCTCAACATGAACGGTGACCTGGGTAAGGACTGGTTCTACAGCGTCAACATGTACCAGGACTTCGACCCCGGTACGTTCAAAATCAAGTCTACGCCCTACCAGGACCGTACGCAAATCTACAAGGCGCTCCTCACCAAGAAGTACAACAACGAACGTGGCGAGTTTACCGCCATGTATAAGTATGCCAACAGCCACAATGTCTACAACTACGCCACACAGAGCGCCCCGTTCATCTATGTGGGCGACGGAAGCGTGAAGGAGTACGGCAAATTCAAGCTGGGTACCACCTCGTATCTGCCCATCGACAACGAGATGACCTATCGTGACATGCGCACCGGCAAGCTGGCCCAGACCACGCTCTACGACGCCTGCCTGAACAAGGCCAGTGAGGTGACGCTGATGAACAGCTACCGCTTTGACAACGGACTGAACTGGAAGGCCACGCTGAAGTACGACCACTCGCGCGGAGCCATGGTCTACCAGACCCCGATGTCCATCGTCGACCTCAACAGTGCCGACAACCACGGGCTGTATAACTATATGTACCGCGACATCGACGGCCAGACCAAGGCATACGACGGCCAGTACGTACAGACCCGCATGTCGTGTCTCAATGCCGGTACCATAGACGAGGCGCTCTTCACCACCGAGCTCAACAAGAAGTTCAAGACCTCTACCCTGCGCCTGGGCCTCAACGAGTGGTTCTACCACATCGACTACTGCTCCAATACGACCATGTATGACCAGAGTGTGCCTGCCGATGGTAGCTATGCCGTCCGTGTATGGGATGCCAACCTGCGCAGCGGTTACTTCTACGACTTCAACAAGAACGCTTCAGAATATTATAAAGGCAGCGAGAACAAGCTGGCACTCTACTTCACCCACGACTGGGATGTCACCAAGAAGCTCAACCTCTACTATGGCGCCCGCGTGGAATGGCAGCGCCTGAAGGGAGTGAACGCCGCCGTGAAGAATGCCCAGGGCAACTTCGTAGGCCGTTTCGCTGACTATCACCTCGGCGCCATGGCTGCCGACGGAACCAAGATTGCGCCCGTAGATCTGGCCTACAACTGGCTGAACTACGACTTCTCGGTAGCCGCAACCTATAAGCTCACCGACAACTTTGGCTTCACCGGCGATTTCACTTACATCGTGCAGCACCCGAAGTTTGAAGCCTTCGCTCCTGCTACCCTTCCCAATACAGACAAGATATCCGTGCCACTCGGCCGTGCAGGTATATACTACAACAACTCATGGTTGAGCCTCACATCACTGTTCTCGTATATCTCCAAGACCAACAACAACTCTACGCTCAACCTCCAGCACGGCAGCGAGATCAAGGCTGCTCCTCTGGCTTACGACATCCAGACCTGGGGTTGGACTACCGACGCTGTGGCTCATCCTTTCAAGGGATTCGATTTCCACTTCCTGTTCACTTACCAGAAGCCTACATACAAGAAGTTTGAGACTTCTGTCACCTTCAACGATGGCTATGTGGGCAAGATCAATGCCACTGGCAACATCGTAGCCGAAATCCCAGAGATACTCATCGAGCTCGACCCCAGCTACATGGTCACCAAGGACATCAAGCTGTGGACCAGTTTCCGCTACTTCAGCAAGACTTACGCCAACATCAACGAGGCATATTACTTCAATGGCCACTGGGAGACATTCGGTGGCGTCAACTGGCAGGCAAGCAAGCGCCTGAGCCTGGGATGTACTGTTGTCAACTTCCTCAACCAGACCGGAGCCAAGGGCAGCATCGCCGGCGCCGAGCTGATAACCAAGGACGAGGCCAAGAACATCAAGAACCAGATCATGACTGGCAGCTATCTCCGCCCGTTCACCGTAGAGTTTACCGCATCTCTCAAATTCTGATCATTCTCACTCTTCACACACACGCTGACAACCCTATATAATAATAGGTATAGGGTTGTCGGCACACAAGAAACAGACAACAATACCGTTAATATAATAACTAAACAACAACACAATGAGAACAAGCAACATAATGAAGGCGGCATGCCTCATGCTGATGGCTACAGTTGCCACCACCGCCACCGCCCAGAAGATGAACATCGAACACAAGGGCGACACAACCATCATCCGTGTAGACAACCCCACCAAGTACATCCTGCTGCCTATCCAGGAAGAGAAGGATGAAGCGCAGGTGCTGCTCGATACCGGCTCCAAGGACGACACTTGGATGGACGTGCGCCTGGCTCAAAACGGCGCCGACTACTATGTGCCCTTCGCGCTGGGACATGGCAAGACCGCTACCGTCAAGATACTCGGCCTCGCCAAGGACGCCCTCGCCCTCAACCTGATGAAGCTGAGCAACACCTTCGATACCACCAATACCGACTACTACCGTCCCTCTTACCACTTCACTCCTCTCTATGGCTGGATGAACGACCCCAACGGCATGGTCTATAAGGACGGGGAGTACCACCTCTACTTCCAGTACAATCCCTATGGCAGCAAGTGGGGCAATATGCACTGGGGACACGCCGTGAGCAAAGACCTGGTACACTGGGAGCACCTCGACCCAGCCATCGCCCGTGACCCCGTGGGCCACATATTCTCCGGCAGTTCGGTAGTCGACAAGAAGAATACCGCCGGATTTGGCAAGAACGCCATCATCGCCATCTACACCAACAACAGTGTAAACCACGACGAGGTGCAGTGTATCGCCTACAGCAACGACAACGGCCGCACCTTCACCAAGTATGAGGGCAACCCCGTGCTCACTCCCTTTGACGGTCTCAAGGACTTCCGCGACCCCAAGGTGTTCTGGTATGAGAAGGGCAAGTGCTGGTATATGATTGTTTCTGCCGACAAGGAGACCCGTTTCTATAAGTCCAAGAACCTGAAGAAATGGGACTACGTGAGCGCCTTTGGCAAGGGACTGGGCCAGCAGCCATGCCAGTATGAGTGCCCAGACTTCTTCCAGCTGCCCGTCAATGGCGACAAGAACAACAAGAAATGGGTGATGACTATGAACATCAACCCTGGATGCTGGTTTGGCGGCAGCGCCACCGAGTACTTCGTCGGCGACTTCGACGGCAAGCAGTTTACCTGCCCCGATGCCAAAGATGTGAAGTGGATGGACTGGGGTAAGGACCATTATGCCACTGTGACCTTCTCCAACACCGGCGACAGAGTGCTGGCGATAACCTGGATGAGCAACTGGCAGTACGCCAACCTCACCCCGTTCAAGCAGAACCGCGGCGCCAATGGTCTGCCACGCGAGCTGAAGCTCTTTGAGAACAACGGAAAGTACTATCTGTCTGAAGATGTTGCCCCCGAGGTCTACGCACTGCGCAAGGCAACCCGCACATTGGCCAACGAGACGGTAGACGAGTCCAAGGCGTTTGCCAGTCTGACCGCCGGCATGGACGGCGCCTTCGAGATTGAGGCCGACATCACCCCCGACGCCAACGGCATAGCCGGCATCGAGATTTCCAACAACAAGCGCGAGCGCACCCTCATCTACTTCGACATGAAGCAGGGCAAGGTGGTGATGGACCGCACCGAAAGCGGACTCACCGACTTTGGCAAGCAGGCTGTGCCCCATGACATCGAGCTGGCCTGGGACAAGCAGCGCGCAGCCGAGGGCAAGCAGCCCGCCCGCGTGGTCAATTCCATCAACTACAAGAATGACTTCGCCCTGGCCACATGGGCTCCGCTCTCACTCTGCCAGGCCGGCAAGAAGACCTACCACGTAGATATCTTCGTCGACAAGTCATCCATCGAGCTCTTCGTCGACGGCGGCCGCATCGCCATGACCAACCTCGTATTCCCCGTTGCCCCCTACGAGAACGTGAAGCTCTACGCCGAGGGTGGCAAGGCACAATTCAACAACATCAACGTACATAAGCTCGCGCTATAATTATGAAGACTTCATCCAAGCTCACCATCATCCCATTGATGTTCTGCTTCTTCACCATGGGATTTGTAGACCTGGTCGGCATTGCCTCCAACTATGTCAAGGAAGACCTCAACCTCAACGACGCCACAGCCAACCTGTTTCCGTCACTGGTCTTCTTCTGGTTCCTGATTTTCTCGGTGCCTACGGGCATGCTGATGAACCGCATCGGGCGCAAGAAGACAGTGCTGCTGTCGCTGGTGGTCACCGTAGTCTCGCTGTTGCTGCCCATCGTGGGCGAGAGTTTCGGCGTGATGCTGGCCTCCTTCTCCCTCCTGGGCATCGGCAACGCGCTGATGCAGACCTCGCTCAACCCGCTGGTATCGGCTGTGACCACGGGCAAGAACCTGGCGTCGACCCTCACCTTCGGCCAGTTTGTCAAAGCCATCGCCTCGTTCATGGCACCATACATCGCCATGTGGGGCGCCATCGGGGCTGTTCCCTCCTTGGGCATGGGCTGGCGTGTGCTGTTCCCCATCTACATGGTGATAGGCATCTGCGCCTCCATCTTCCTCGCCGGCACTCCCATCGATGAAGAGAAGCCCCAGGGCAAGGCCTCTGGCATGGGCGAATGTCTCAGCCTGCTGACCCGCCCCATCGTGCTGCTGTCGTTTGTGGGCATCATGTGCCATGTGGGCATCGACGTAGGTACCAACACCACAGCCCCCAAGCTGCTGATGGAGCGCCTGGGCTGGACACTCAACGAGGCTGCCGAAGCCACATCCATCTACTTCATCTTCCGTACCATTGGATGCCTCACCGGCTCATTCTTCCTCCGCGTGATGAAGTCACGCACATTCTTCATCATCAGCATCGTGATGATGGCGCTGAGCATGGTAGGCATGTTTGTCAGCGAGAGCAGAGAGATGCTCTACATCGCCATCGCACTCGTGGGCTACGGCAACTCCAACGTCTTCTCCATCATCTTCTCTCAGGCTCTGCTCGCGCTGCCCGAGAAGAAGAACGAGGTAAGCGGCCTGATGATTATGGGCCTCTTTGGTGGCACTGTCTTCCCATTGCTCATGGGATTTGCCAGCGATGCCTTCGGCCAGATAGGCGCTGTGCTGGTAATGGCTGTAGGCGTGGCCTACCTCTTCACATATATTGGTAAAATCAAGATGTAACAACTCAACAAAGACAAGACTATGAATACCGATTTCAAGAACAAATACTGTGTGGGCCTGGGTGAGGTGCTGTTTGATGTGTTCCCCTCCGGCTCCCAACTGGGTGGCGCCCCTGCCAACTTCGCTTATCATGCCGGCCAGCACGGTCTGCGCTCGATAGCCGTGAGTGCCTTGGGCAACGACGCCTATGGCGACGAGGCTATCCGCCAGCTCGAAGAGAAACACCTGGACTATCTCCTGCCCCGCGTAAACTATCCTACAGGCACCGTACAGGTGGAACTGGACGACCAGGGTGTACCTACTTATGACATCAAGACGGGCGTGGCGTGGGACAACATACCCTTCACCGACGCCGTCAGCAACGTGGCTGCCAACACCTGTGCCGTATGCTGGGGCTCACTGGCCCAGCGCAGCGCTGCGAGCCGTGATACCATCTACCAGTTTCTCGACCACACGCCCAGCGACTGTCTCAAGATCTTTGACATCAATCTCCGCCAGAATTTCTATACCAAGGAGATTATCTGCGAGAGTCTGAAGCGTTGCAATATACTGAAGATAAACGATGAAGAGCTCATCACGCTGGGCCGCCTCTTCGGCTATCCCGGTCTGGACATTGAGAACAAGTGCTGGCTCATCCTCGGCAAGTACAATCTGGACATGCTCGTGCTCACCTGTGGTGTCAACGGCAGCTATGTCTTCGCTCCCGGCTGCAAGTCGTTCCACGAGACTCCTCATGTGGATGTTGCCGACACCGTGGGCGCCGGAGACTCGTTTACCGGCACCTTCTGCGCCTACATCCTCAAGGGCATGACCATCGCCCAGGCACATAAGCACGCCGTAGAGGTGAGCGCCTATGTCTGCACCCAGCACGGCGCGATGCCCGCACTGCCCGAGAGCCTGAAGCGATAAGCCCCCCATCGTCGCATCCATATCCCAAGAGCCCCCGCTCTGCCACTCCACCCGATGGAGCGACAAGGCGGGGGCTCTGGCGTCTGCATCGGTAGTGGCGCAAGCCGACAGCAGGTCGACCAAGATACCCTCCACGCCGCCAGAGGAGCTCTCCACGATGCCCAAGGTACTCTCCACGCTGCCAGAGGAACCCTCCACGCCGCCCAAGGTACTCTTCACGCCACCAGAGGAGCCCTCCACGCTGCCCAAGGTACTCTCCACGCTGCCCAAGGTACTCTCCACGCTGCTGGAGATGGTTTCACCGACATCCGCGCGGCTGGCCAAAGGCGCAGAGGGTCACATAAGACTTATTGCAAAGCGGGAAACGATAAAATCGTGGCGTGAAATCGTGACGGCAAAGCACGAAACGATTGTATCATGGCACGAAACCAAGATAAACATGATGAAGAGCAAGATTGAGGATAGCTGAGCCTCAACGAGAAGCAGCGGCATACAAACAAAAGCAACCAGCGTAGCTGCCACGATAGGTGCGGCTGCTACGCTGGAACTGACCCAAGAGAGACTGATGGCGGTAACCACTGTGCTCACAGGGGCAAAAGGTGGAGAACCCACTCCTGTCTAACTGCCCTTAATCAGCTTACTCACCTTTTTTGGTAACAATATCATCATTGCTGATGCCACTTGCCACTCTTCGGCTTCTGAACTGCTTACCTATATTCCACGCCACGGATATGGTTATGTTATTGGCATACTGTCGCTGGGTAGACTGTTGGTGCATATCTCTAAAGTAGGTATTGCTGCGTGTATTCCAGCAATATACAAATGAGTTGACGAAGTCCAGCCCGAGTTCAAGTCTGTCATTAAACAAATTCTTGCTGATGGTAAGAAACAGGTTTGGATTGCGATGGAATGTACCGTTCAGGCTATAGCTTTTGGGGCGATAGTTGGCCGACAGCATGTACATCCATCCCTTGGTGCTGAGATAACTCATATTAAGATTGCCATTCCATCCCCATCCTTTGACCGTTTGGATAAGTGTATTTTGACTGTAGGCATCATCAAGCTGATAGGAGCGATGAAAACCAGTAATGGACAGCGATACATTCATGCGGTTCTGGAAGAAACGCTGCGTGATGTTGGCAGAGAGGGCTGCATAGTCACTGCGCCCTATGTTGGCATAAGTCGTGACATCATAGTTGTCGGGGGTAATGTATATCTGGCTGATGATATCGGCTTCGCGCTCATAGTTGGCGCTCAGCGTGAGGTATGCCTTGCGTATCTGCTTACGCCAGGACAGTCCAAACGCATCATTATGCTGCGAGCGCAAGCCTGGATTTCCCACATGGCGGGTGTAGTCGTTGATGAAGAGCGTATCGGCATTGAGATAGTCTACACTCGGGCGGGTGATACGACGCTGATAATTGGCAGAGAGCGAACCTCTCTTTTTGAGATTATAATTGAGACGCAGCGAAGGGAGGAAGACTATATTGTGGCGATGCCCCAGATTGTCGTGTTCGCCCTTGAGGATGACATAAGCCGAGAAATCGCGCGTGAAAGCATAATAATCCGTAAGATAGAGCTGCTGGATAGAATAACCCGTATGCACACCAGCTGCCGAGGAGGTGCTGTTCTCGCGATATACATTCTTGAAACCGGCATTGATGTCATGGTCGTGGCCCCAAATACGCCTCCGCGTCTCCCAAAGCAACTCTCCTGTATATTCGCGCATGGCCGAACGATAACGCTCGATGTCACTGCCCGGATAGTCTATAGCATAGCGATAGTAATAATAGTTGCCTTTGAGCGTAAGCGTGTTACGCTCGTTCCACTTGTAGCCCATGTTGGCGTAGCCTCCGCTATGGTCTATCTTTTCGTTGCTGGTACGCAGATAACTGTGTCCGCTGAAATCTTTGCCTGAGTCTGTGGCATCCGATGGGTAGCCGCTATGATAAGCAGAGGCGGTCAAGGTCAGTTTGTCGGTGGCGAAGAAGTTGATTTTGATATGCTCAGCATTCTGTACCGTCTTGATAGTCCGAGAGAGCGACAACTGCTGAGGCTGCATAGGCTGACTGTTGAAGTAGCGGGTAACGTTACTTTCGGACTGGATTGTATGTCGCACCAGATTAAGAGAAGCAATAATGTCCCACCTCTTACTCTGGTATGCGAAATTGTCGTAAGTACCAATCTGCGGACGCAGTACACCCGTCCATGCAGAGAGATGAGTATAGACTTTGGGCTGCTGCACTCTCCGCTTTATGACATTGATTTCTCCGGCGGTGCCACTGTCATCGTCTTTGGTCATCTCGCGTACCTCCACACGCAGGATATCCTTGGCATTGATGGCTTTGAGCTCTTCGCTTGTTGCCTCTCTGCCATCTATCTTGATGCGACACTTGCGGCTTTGCCCTGTCAGCGTATAGCTACCGTTATCGGCAACAAGTCCGGGGAGGAAAGAGAGAGCCTTTTCGGCATTGGTGGTTTTGAGCAGACCATGAGTATCTATCTGATAGACGCTCTTCTCGGCATTGTTTTTGGCGATGCGCCGATAGGCTACAACCTCTACCTGCTTAATCTTTTGGACTTTGCTGTGTATGGTGATGTGATGATTGGCAGAAGCCTCATCCACATATATGGTGGTATCCAGATTTTCGTAAAACTTACTTTTAATCAGCACCTTCACCCGTCGACACTCTGGCGAAAGGATGGTAAAAGACACCTGGCCGTCCATACCGGTAGTATGGGTGAACAGGCTGTCGCAGGCTATAATTTTGACGGGAATATTGGAAACATGTTTTTCCTTGTCGTTACTGACGGTCAGGTTGACGATGGTCTGTCCATAGGCTGTATGACAAGACAGGACTGCGAATAATAACAGGAAAAACGCTCTCATTTTACATAATGAATAGGGGGGGGTGATTAACGGTCTTTTGAGTATTCATACTATTTCCTGGGGTTAAGTTTTGGATGCTCTACCTTACATAGAACTTTGCCTATACATACACATTGACAAGGCACAAATGGTCGGGAAGAGGTTATTGATGCTTCTGGTTGCTGTATGACGCTTGTCTTTTCAGCCCGAACTGACCCAGAAGACCGACCCGTGGACCAAAAACATGGCGCACATGTCTGCTGGATTTTTAACGATTGTTTCCATATTTGTGTATTTAGATATTAATTCGGTCACAATTTACGAGTTTTTTTTGCACATACATTAATTATCTCTCGTAATTAATGTTAAAAGGCGTCGTTATTACTCATTTGGCTGTGTCTGGGTACAGTTTCGTCATCCAAAAGGTAATACGCACTTACAATAATGATGCCGGCAACAACGCAATAGCATTACAGTCCCGGAGGAGATTACGCCAAGAACTATAATAGTAACAGGTATAAAAGCGAAGGAACTTTGGAGCATCATATTCAGAGTGGCAGGCATCATACGCGCAGACAGACTACTCGCCGCAGTGCTTGCCATTTGCGCTATGACAGGTCTGTATGGCGGATACAACAATAGTAGCTGGCGCGGCGATGGTGGCGGGTTAGCGGTAGTAATGCTCTACCATTGCCTGGATGTCTTGGGGCACCATGCCCTCTATCGACTCGCCGGCGGCGATGCGGCGGCGTATCTCGGTGCTGCTCACGGGGTACAGGTCGGAATGGACGTAGGTGACCGAGGGCGGCATGGCGGCGGCATCGACCTCATAGCCCGGCCGCGGATAGACGGCTATGCGGTAGTGGGTGATTATGTCTTGGCTGTGGGCCCAGCGGTCGAACGCCAGCCAGTTGTCGGCGCCGATGAGCAGGGTGAAGCGGGCATGGGGATGCAGCTCTGACAAGTGGCAGAGCGTGTTCCACATATACGACGGGCGCGGCAGGGTCATCTCTACATCGCTGGCGCTGAGGCCGGGTTCGTTGGCCAGGGCGCGTGCGGTGATGACGTAGCGCACATCGTCGGCCAGGAGGTCGGTGGCCTGGGTCTTGAAGGGGTTGAGGGGCGACACGACAAACCATATCTCGTCGAGCCCGAGCGCCGTGAGCAGGTGGCGCGCCAGGGCGATGTGTCCGCAGTGGATGGGGTTGAACGAACCGCCGAAGATGCCTATCTGTCTGGTGGAGAGGGTCATGGGAATGAGGGTGAAGGGATGGGGGGCGGGGCTATCGGTTAACAAAACCGCTCACGAGCCGGTAGACCTCCTCCTTGGCACGCTCCAGGTCGTCGTTGACCACGACATGGTCGAAGCGCGGCGCAAAGGTAAGCTCGTAGGCAGCCTTGCCCACGCGCTGCTCGATGGCCTCGGGGGTGTCGGTGGCACGTGCCACGAGGCGGCGGCGCAGCTCGTCGATCGAGGGTGGCTGGACAAAGATGCTCAGGGCACGGTCGCCATAGAAGTCCTTGATGTTGCATCCGCCCTTGACATCGACGTCGAAGAGCACGTTTTCTCCGCGCTGTGTCTGGGTGTCTACCTGGCTCTTGAGGGTGCCGTAGAAGCGGCCCTCATAGACCTCCTCGTACTCGAGGAACTCGTCGGCAGCCACGCGCTGACGGAACTCGTCGGGCGAGATAAAGAAATACTCGACGCCGTTCTGCTCGGTGCCTCGCGGCGGGCGCGATGTGCAGCTGATGGAGAACGCGAGATGGAGCTCGGGGTGTGCGGCCATGAGCCACTGCACCAGGGTGCTCTTGCCCGAGCCCGATGGTGCGCAGAATATGATGAGTTTGCCTGGCTTTGTCATGATTAGAGTGCGTTGAGTACCTGTTCCTTAATCTGCTCGAGCTCATCTTTCATCTTGACCACGATGTTCTGCATCTCAGCCTGGTTGCTCTTGGAGCCGGTGGTATTGATTTCGCGTCCCATCTCCTGTGCGATAAATCCCAGCTTCTTTCCGTTGGCCTGGTTTTCGGCCATAGTCTCGCGGAAGTACTTGAGGTGGTTGGTGAGGCGCTGCTTCTCTTCGCTTATATCCAGTTTCTCGATATAGTAGATGAGCTCTTGCTCGAGCCGGTTCTTGTCGTAGCTGGCTTCGGGGAGCTGCTCGAGGCCCTTGACGATCTGCTCGCGTATCTTCTGGACACGTGCCTTCTCGAAGGGCTCGATGCTGGCGAGCAGCCGCTCGATGTTGTCTATCTTCTCATTGAACTTGCGCTCGAGGGCTGCACCCTCCTGATGGCGGAAGTCGATGAGCGCACCAACGGCGGCGTCTATAGCCTGGCATGCCACTGCCCACTCCTCGGGCTCGAGGACAACAGCCTCGACACGAGAGGTAACATCGGGCATGCGGAGCAACGTGTAAAACCAGTCCTGAGGCTCAGGAATACCTGTCTTGGCGGCGATGTCCCGTATCTGGTGGTAATAATTGTCTACGAGGGCGGCGTTGATGGTGGCAGCGTCGGCCACCTCGTCCTTCTCAATCCAGATAGAGAAGTCGACCTTGCCCCTGACCAGTTTGCGGGTAAGCATCTGTCGTATCTCCATCTCCTTCTCACGATAGAGTGGCGCTATACGGGTAGAGAGGTCCATCGTCTTGCTGTTCAACGACTTCACCTCGACGTTGATTTTCTTTTCTCCATAAGTAAGGACTGCCTTTCCGTAGCCCGTCATTGACTGTATCATAGTAGTTACACGTTAAATTTCTGCAAAAGTAACAAAAATGTAGGAAAAAAACCGTAAATTTGCAGTTATTTAGTAAATTAAAATTCATGTCGTGTATATTAAACATTGAAACAAGCACCAATGTCTGCTCTGTATCGGTGAGCGAAAACGGTGCATGTATCTTTAATCAGGAAGACCATACCGGCCCCAACCACAACGAGCGGTTGGGTAAATTTGTCGATGAAGCGCTCTCCTTTGCCGAGAGCCATGCCATACCCCTCGACGCCGTAGCAGTGAGCTGCGGCCCCGGTTCGTATACCGGTCTGCGCATCGGCACGTCTATGGCCAAAGGTGTGTGCTACGGACGTGGCGTAAGCCTGGTGGCTATACCCACTCTCGAACTGATGTGTGTGCCCGTGCTGTTGCAGGAGATGGTAAAGGAGGAGAACGCGCTGCTCTGCCCCATGATAGACGCCCGCCGCATGGAGGTGTATGCACAGATTTTCGACCGCGCCCTGCATGAGGTGCGTCCCATCCAGGCCGACGTGGTAGACGCCGACACCTACAGGAAGTATCTCGACGAGCGCCCCGTCTACTTCTTCGGCAACGGCGCCGCCAAGTGTATGGACGTCATCGCCCACCCCAATGCCCGCTACATCGACGGCATCGAGCCCCTGGCCAAGAACATGTTCCCTCTGGCTGAGCGCCGCATCACCCAGGGCAAGACCGAAGACGTGGCCTACTTCGTGCCATTCTATCTCAAGGACTTTGTGGCCAAGATGCCCAAGAAGCTGCTCTGAGACACGACATATACCCAACCCAAGACATTACAGTAAGGACTATGCAAATAGAAGGACTTGACTACAACACCCAGCGGGAGAAGCTGATACTGCCCGAATATGGCCGCGAGGTGCAGAAGATGGTGGAGCACGCCATTACACTGCCCAGCAAGGCAGAGCGCCAGCAGTGTGCCCAAACCATCATCGCCATCATGGACCGCATGTATCCCGCCAACCGCGAGAGCGCCGACTACAAGCAGAAGCTGTGGGACCATCTGGCCATCATGAGCCATTTCGAGCTCGACATAGACTGGCCCTACGACATCAAGCAGGCCCACGCCGTGGACGCCAAGCCGCAGCCCATGGACTATCCCATGCAGCGCATCCCGGTAAGACACTACGGCAACATGATATTCGAGCTCTTCGCCAAACTCAAGACTATGGAGCCCGGCAAGGAACGCGACAATCTCGTCAAGCTCACCGCCAACCAGATGAAGCGTTGCCTCTATCAGTGGAGCCATGGTTCGTCGGACGACGAGAAGGTGGCGTCGGACCTCGCCAAGTTTACCGACGGCAAGATACAACTCGACCTGAGCACCTTCAAGTTTGAGAAGATTGACGTCAGAGAGTTTACCGAGAAGAAACGCAATAACAAGAAGAAATAACCCCAACCCCCAACGTCTATGGAGTCATTTATCATCGAGGGCGGACATGGATTGCACGGAGAGATAACCCCGCAGGGCGCCAAGAACGAGGCTCTGGAGGTAATCTGCGCCTGTCTGCTCACCACCGAGCCGGTAAGGATAACCAATATCCCCGAGATACTGGATGTATGCAATCTCATCAAGCTGCTGCAGGACATGGGTGTCGATGTGGTGCGCAACGCCAAGAACGACTATACCTTCACGGCAGCCCACATAGACCTGAACTATCTGGCCAGCGACGAGTTCGTGCGCAAGAGTGCGTCGCTGCGAGGTTCGGTGATGACCATCGGCCCGCTCTTGGGCAAATACGGTCAAGCCACGGTGGCTCAGCCTGGCGGCGACAAGATAGGCCGCAGGCGTCTGGACACCCACTTCATCGGCTTCAAGCAACTGGGGGCCGACTTTGCCCATGACAGCCATCGCAACGTGTTCACCATCAAGGCCGACAGGCTGCACGGCAGATATATGCTGCTCGACGAGGCATCGGTAACGGGTACTGCCAACATCATCATGGCGGCAGTGCTGGCCGAGGGCACCACCACTATATATAACGCGGCATGCGAGCCCTACATCCAGCAACTCTGCCGGATGCTCAACAGCATGGGCGCCCGCATCAGCGGCGTGGCGTCGAACCTGCTCACCATCGAGGGAGTGGCCTCGCTGCACGGCACAAGCCACACCATACTGCCCGACATGATAGAGGTAGGCTCGTTTATCGGCATGGCAGCCATGGTGGGCAAGGGTGTACGCATCAAGAACGTGTCGCTGCCCAACCTGGGCATGATACCCGACGCCTTCAGACGGTTGGGCATCAAGATAGAGGAAGACGGTGATGACCTGTTCATCCCCGAGCAGCCCCACTACGAGATAGACTCGTTTATCGACGGCTCTATCATGACCCTCGCCGATGCCCCTTGGCCCGGGCTCACCCCCGACCTCCTGTCGGTGCTCATCGTGGTGGCTACGATGGCCAAAGGCAATGTGCTGATACACCAGAAGATGTTTGAGAGCCGCCTCTTCTTCGTAGACAAGCTCATCGATATGGGCGCGCAGATTATCCTCTGTGACCCCCACCGCGCCGTGGTCAACGGCAACGACCACGCCCGCAGGCTCAGAGCCGGCCGCATGACCAGTCCCGACATCCGTGCCGGAATAGCACTGCTCATAGCCGCCATGAGTGCCAACGGCACCAGCCGCATAGACAACATCGCCCAGATAGACCGTGGATACGAGGACATCGAAAACCGTCTGAACCGTCTGGGCGCCCACATCCAACGCATCGAAAGCTGATGATAACCCCCGACGACGTATTCCAGATAGGACGCCTGGGCAGACCCCACGGCGTGAAGGGCGAGATAACCTTCCAGATAAGCGACGACGTGTTTGACCGCGTCGACGCCGAATATCTGCTGCTCGAACTCGACGGTATCCTCGTCCCCTTCTTCATGGAGGAATACCGCTTCAAGAGCGACGAGACCGTGCTGATGAAGTTTTGCGACATCGACACCCAGGAGCAGGCCCGCAGCCTGACCGGCGCCAAGGTCTACTTCCCCCGTGAGCTCTCGGACAGCGACGAGGCCGGCTTCGGCTGGAGCGAGATAGTGGGCTTCAAGCTCATCGACAGCACCACCGGCAGAGAGGTGGGCACCATCGACCACGTAGACGACAGCACCATCAACACCCTGTTTGACATCACCACCCCGGCGGGCGACTCTCTGCTCGTTCCCGCCCACGAAGAACTGATAGAAAAGGTAGATGCCGAGGCTCGGGCCATCTGGACCCGGCTGCCCGAAGGCATCATGGATATATAATATAATAATGAAGAAACAAATCTGCATACTTGGCAGTACGGGCTCGATAGGTACCCAGGCGCTGGATGTCATCGAACAGCATCCCGACCTCTACGAAGTCTACTGCCTCACGGCCAACAACCGCGTGATGGAGTTGGCTCAGCAGGCCCGGAAGTTCCACCCGGCTGCCGTGGTCATAGCCAACGAGGACAAATACGGTGAACTCTGCGCGCTGCTCGACGACCAGCCCGACATCAAGGTCTATGCCGGCCGCGACGCCCTCAACCAGATAGTAGAAGCCGAGCCCATAGACATGGTGCTCACCGCGATGGTAGGATTTGCCGGGCTCACCCCCACCATCCACGCCATCAAGAGCGGCAAGAAGATATGCCTCGCCAACAAGGAGACTCTGGTCGTGGCGGGCGAGCTGATATGCAATCTGGCCCAACAGTACCACACCCCCATTCTCCCTGTCGACTCGGAGCATAGTGCCATCTTCCAGTCTATCGTCGGCGAGGGCAACAACGAGGTAGAGCGCATACTGCTCACCTGCTCGGGCGGTCCCTTCCGCACCTTCACCGACCAGCTGCTCTGCTCGGTCACTGCCGCCGACGCCCTCAAGCACCCCACTTGGACCATGGGCGCCAAGATTACCATCGACTCGGCTTCGCTGATGAACAAGGGCTTCGAGGTCATCGAAGCCAAGTGGCTCTTCGGCGTCGAAGCCGACCGCATCCAGGTGCTTGTGCATCCGCAGAGCATCGTGCATAGCGCCGTCGAGTTTGTCGACGGCTCGGTCAAGGCCCAGCTGGGCGTGCCCGATATGCGCATGCCCATCCAGTATGCCTTCTCCTACCCCGACCGTCTCCCCCTGCGTGGCGACAGGCTCAACCTCTATGGCAAGAGCCTCGAGTTCTACGAACCCGATATGCGCAAGTTCAAGTGTCTTGCCCTGGCGTTTGACTCAATCCGCAAGGGTGGCAACATGCCCTGTATCGTCAATGCCGCCAACGAGGTGGTAAACGAGGCGTTCCGCCACGGCCGTTGCAGCTTCCTCCAGATGGCCGACGTCATCGAGCGCACCATGAACCTGGTTTCCTTCGACGCCTCGCCCGACTACGACGTCTACATCCAGACCGACGCCGAGGCCCGCCGTGTGGCTGCCCAGTTACTCAGTTAAACAAATTGTTATAATCATCATAATGGAAATATTTTTAATCAGACTGCTCCAGTTCGTTCTGGCAATCTCGCTGCTTGTCTTCCTGCATGAAGGAGGACACATGTTCTTTTCCAAGCTCTTCGGCATAAGAGTAGAGAAATTCTTCATCTTCTTCGATATGAGTATCGGCAAGTGGTCGGGCAAGCTCTTCAGCTTCAAGCCCAAGACCAGCGACACCGAGTATGGCGTAGGCTGGCTGCCACTGGGCGGCTACTGCAAGATAGCCGGTATGATAGACGAGAGCTTCGACAAAGAGCAGATGGCAAAGCCTGCCCAGCCCTGGGAGTTCCGCTCCAAGCCCGCTTGGCAGCGACTGCTGGTCATGATTGGCGGCGTGCTGGTCAACTTCCTCCTCGCGCTCTTCATCTACTCCATGGTGCTCTTCGCCTGGGGCGAACAGTTTGTCCCGACCAAGGACATGACCATGGGTATGAAGTTCAACAAGGAGGCCAAGGCTCTGGGATTTGCCGACCACGACATCCTGCTGGGCACCGACCTCGGCACGTTCAAGGACTTCAACATCGACCTGGTGCGCGAACTCTCTGAAGCCACCCGCGTAGACATCATCCGCGACGGCAAGCACATCAGCCTTCACCTCCCCGGCAATCTCAATCTGCTCGATATGATCAAGCAGTCGCCACGGTTTGTCGCCCCATACATCCCTTCAGAGGTGGCACTCACCGAGAAAGGCTCTCCCGCGCAGAAGGCAGGAATAGCCAAAGGCGACCGCATCATCGCCCTCAACGGCACCAGGATTGAGACATGGAACGAGTTTCAGGACATCATGGCCGGGCTGAACAAGAAGCTCGAAGACGCCAAGACCGGCAGCGACAGCCTCGCTCTGCGCACCGTAAACATCACCTACGCCAACGCCAAGGACACCGTGGAGACCCGTCTGGTGCTCACCCCCGAGATGAAGATGGGCGTAGGCCTCACCTCGCTCCTCTCCTACTACGAGCCCGTCAAGGTAGAGTACGGCTTCTTTGAGAGTTTCCCCGCAGGCACACGCTACGGCATCAACATCCTCAAGGGATATGTCAACGACATGAAGTACGTATTCTCGACCGACGGCGTCAAGAGCCTCGGTGGATTTGGCGCCATCGGCAGCCTCTTCCCCCCGACTTGGGACTGGCACATGTTCTGGATGATGACCGCCTTCCTGAGTATCATCCTCGCCTTCATGAACCTCCTGCCCATCCCCGCACTCGACGGAGGACACGTGCTGTTCCTGCTCTACGAGATGATAACCCGCCGCAAGCCCTCGGAGAACTTCATGATATGGGCTGAATACATCGGCATAGGCATACTCGTACTCCTCATGGTCGTAGCCAACCTCAACGACGTGCTGCGATTTATAGGCATCATGGATTAGTAACTCTAAGAATATCACATAACGACAATGGGAAAAATCATTCTTACCGGCGACCGTCCCACCGGCAAATTACACTTGGGACACTACATCGGCTCACTCCGCAGAAGGGTGTTGCTGCAAAACGCAGGCGACTATGAACGCATGTTCGTGTTCATGGCCGACGTGCAGGCGCTCACCGACAATGCCGACAACCCCGAGAAGATAAGACAGAATATCATAGAGGTGGCGCTCGACTATCTCTCATGTGGACTCGACCCACAGAAGTGCACGCTCTTCATCCAGAGCCAGATACCCGAGCTCGCCGAGCTCACCACCTATCTCTCCAACCTCATCAGCGTGTCGCGCGTGCAGCGCAACCCTACGGTTAAGACCGAAATCAAGATGCGCAACTTTGAGGCCAATCTCCCCCTCGGCTTCTTCTGCTACCCTGTCTCTCAGGCCGCCGACATCACCGCCTTCAAGGCTACCACCGTGCCCGCAGGCGAAGACCAGGAGCCCATGCTCGAGGTGACACGCGAGCTGGTGCGCCGCTTCAACCAGACCTACGGCGAGGTGCTCGTCGAGCCCAATATCCTGCTGCCCGAGCAGGCCGTGTGCAGACGCCTGCCCGGTACCGACGGCAAGGAAAAGATGAGCAAGAGCCTCGGCAACTGTATCTATCTGAGCGATGATGCGGCAACTGTATGGAAAAAGGTCAAGAAGATGTCTAACGGCGAGCCACGTATGAGCATGGAAGAGCCCGGCCACCTCGAGGGCAACGCCGTATTCACATACCTCGAAGCCTTCAGCACCGACGAAGACTTTGCCGAGTTCTGGCCCGAGTTTGAGAACCTCGAAGCCCTGAAGCAGCAGTATGTGCAGGGAGGTATCGGCGACGGCACCTGCAAGAAGTTCCTCAACAGCGTAATCAACAAGATGCTCGACCCCATCCGCACCCGTCGTCACGAGTGGGAGCAGGATATCCCCGAGATATTCAACATCCTCAAGAAAGGCTCGGAGGCAGCACGCGAAACCGCCGCGAAGACCATGGACGAAGTGCGCGCAGCCATGCAGATCAACTACTTCGACGACCAGGAGCTGATACGTCAGCAGGTAGAGAAGTTCAGCAAGTAATCACTGCCGTCCAGGCTGACAGCAATAACATCAATCCCCATAGCCACCCACCTGGGGCGGCTATGGGGATTTCTCGTGTCAGGCGAAGAGACTCACCGTCCAACCGCCATGACCCGCGCGACGCCGCAGACCGATGCCGGGCATTGACTTGGGCCCATTATGTTCAGGCAGGTTTCCTGCGCTGTTCCCTATAATACATTGCGCACAGCCAGAGAGCCCTGCAGCTACCGGGCGCGGCCAGCCACGAGCGCGCGCATGGCGTTGAGCACAGCCAGGACGGTGACGCCCACATCGGCGAAGACCGCCATCCACATGGTGCCCAACCCTACGGTGGCGAGAGCAAGGATTGCCACCTTGACGCCTATGGCAAACCACACATTCTGATGGGCTATGGCGATGGTGCGCCGCGAGATGCGCACGGCAGTGGCTATCTTGGCGGGCGAGTCGTCCATGAGCACCACGTCGGCTGCCTCTATCGCGGCATCGCTGCCCAAGGCTCCCATGGCGATGCCCACGTCGGCACGCTTGAGCACGGGGGCGTCGTTGATGCCGTCGCCCACAAACGCCAGAGTGGCACCCCGGGGAGCCGCAGCCAGCAGACGCTCCACGTGAGACACCTTGTCGATAGGCAGCAGTTGGGCATGATACTCGTCGATACCCGTCTGGCGCGCCACATCGGCAGCCACAGCCTCGCGGTCGCCCGTGAGCATCACGGTATGACCCACTCCCAGAGCCTTGAGGTCTGCCACAGCCTGAGGGCTGTCGGCCTTGACGCGGTCGTTGATGACTATGTGTCCGGCATAGCGCCCGTCGATAGCCACATGGATGATGGTACCCACGAGATGGCAATCGTGCCACTCCACGCCCAGGTCGCCCATCATCTTGGCATTGCCCACGCACACGATGCGACCGTCTACCCGTGCACGGATGCCCCGACCGCTCAGTTCCTCGACCGCCTCGACGCGGCATCCGTCGGTGGCCTCACTGGGGAAAGCCTCGCGTAGCGCCGCCGCTATGGGGTGGGTGGAATAGTGTTCGACATGGGCGGCGAGATGCAGCAGTTCGCGCTCGTCGCATTTCTCGGGATGGACAGCCACCACCTCGAACTCGCCGTGGGTGAGGGTGCCCGTCTTGTCGAAGACTACGGTGTGGAGCCGCGCCAGGGTGTCCATGTAGTTGCTGCCCTTGATGAGTATGCCGCGACGCGACGCCCCGCCAAGTCCGCCGAAGAAGGTGAGAGGCACGCTGATGACCAGCGCACAGGGACACGACACGACGAGGAAGATGAGGGCTCGGTGGAGCCACTGGGCGAAGACTGCCATGCCGCCAAGGAAGAGGGGCGGAACCACAGCCAGCATGACGGCAGAGATGACCACGATGGGGGTATAGACACGGGCAAAGCGGGAGATAAACGACTCGCTGCGCGACTTCTGTTCATTGGCGCTCTCGACAAGATGGATGATACGCGACACGGTGCTTTCGCCAAACGAGCGGGTGGTACGAACCCGGAGCACACCCGAGAGATTGATGCAGCCAGAGACTATCTCGTCGCCCTCGCCGACATCGCGCGGCATGCTCTCGCCGGTGAGAGCCACCGTGTTGAGCGAAGCCTGGCCAGAGAGGATGACGCCGTCGAGAGGCACGCGCTCGCCGGGGCTTACCACGATGGTCTCGCCCACAGCCACCTCATCGGGCGCAACGGTCTCCACCGCCCATCTGCGCTCCACATGGGCGGTATCGGGGCGCACCTCTACGAGATGGGCAATGCTGTCGCGGCTGCGGCCCTCGGCGTAGCCCTCAAAGAGCTCGCCCACCTGGAAGAAAAGCATCACAAAGACCGCCTCGGCAAACTCGGTGTCGGCGCCGGGCATGAACCCGATGGCGAGGGCACCGATGGTGGCGACTGCCATCAGAAAGTCTTCATTGAACACGCGTCCATGCACTATGCCCTCGGCTGCCTCGCGCAGCGTCGACGCGCCCACGAGCAGATAGGGAACCAGATAGACCAGCAGCAGCTGCCAGGTGGGCAGCGCCAGCGCATGCTCTATCCATGCTGCAACGGCAAGCAGCAACGATGCCGCAAGGATAAGAGCCACCTTGCGACAAGAACCACTATGATGATGGTGATGATGATCTGACATACAGTATTGCTTTTAATGTTTACGGCGACAAAGGTACAAGGTTTCGCATGCAACCGGGTTGCAAACACGCCCGAGACGACATTTATCTGCATTGCGGACTGCGAATTAGCCGATGCGCGGCCTGCAATGATGACGGCAAGCCCTGATTTCACCGTTTCGCGACTTGCAACCGGCTTGAAGACGGTGGCGGCGCCATCCCGCCTCGCTACGGCCATTCCTCGCCGCACAGCCCTACCCGTCATTGCCACGGCCATGCCCATCGTCGCCGCCGACAGGGCCGGAGAGCGGGCTGCGGCGGTTTTTACGAGGACGGCAGAAGAGATAGTGGTTGAAATATTTGGCATTGGAGAAATAATGTCGTAATTTTGTAGCAATTACAAATCATGAAGACATGGACGAAAAAGAACTGAAAGCTATTGTAGCTCAATTTGAGGTCGAGGCGCCCGTCATCGCGGTGGCTCCCCTGGGTAACGGACTGATAAACGACACCTACAAGGTGACGACCGAAGGCGATGCGCCCGACTACGTGCTGCAGCGCATCAACAACGCCATCTTCCAGGATGTAGAGTTGCTGCAGCACAACATCGAGGCAGTGACCGCCCACATACGCCGCAAGCTCGAGGCCGAAGGTGCCGACGACATAGACCGCCGCGTGCTGCGCTTTGTGCCCACCGCCGAGGGCAAGACCTACTGGCACGACGATGCCGACCGCTACTGGCGCGTGATGGTGTTCATCCCCCGTGCCAAGACCTTCGAGGCCGTCAACCCCGAATACTCTTACTATGCCGGCAAGGCTTTCGGCCACTTTGAAGCCATGTTGGTGGACCTCGACGAGCCCTTAGGCGAGACCATCCCCGACTTCCACAATATGGAACTGCGTATGCGCCAGCTGCGCGACGCCGTGGCCCAAGACCCCGTAGGCCGTCTGGCAGAGGTCAAGGACATGGTGGACGAGCTGGAGACCCATGCCGAGGAGATGTGCAAGGCCGAGCAGATGGGGAGAGACGGTGTGCTGCCCAAGCGCATCTGCCACTGCGACACCAAGGTCAACAACATGATGTTCGACGAAGATGGCCGCGTGCTCTGCGTCATCGACCTCGACACGGTGATGCCCAGCTTTGTCTTCTCTGACTATGGCGACTTCCTGCGCACCGGTGCCAACGCCGTGGCCGAGGACGACCCTGCCATCGAGCGCGTAGCCTTCCGCCGCGACATCTTCGAAGCCTTCACCCGAGGCTATCTCGAGTCGGCCACATTCCTCACCCCGGCAGAGCGCGACAATCTGCCCTACGCCGTTGCCCTCTTCCCCTACATGCAATGCGTAAGATTCCTCACCGACTACATCAATGGCGACACATATTACAAAATTAAGTATCCTGAGCATAATCTGGTGCGCACTCGCAACCAGTTGCAGCTCTTCCGCGAAGTATATGCTCAGCAGCAATACATGCGCGACTTCATCAACCAGTGTAAATAACCCGAAGAAAGATATGAAACATCTCAGTGTAAAGAAGATAGCCACCAGCGTGGCTCGTGCCGAGGATGTTCCGGCACTGCTCGACGCCCAGGGAGTGGAGTTCCAGCCCATCGACTGCGTAGACTGGGCTGCCGATTATCCCTATGCCCCCAAGGTAGAGTTTCGTATAGCCCACAAGGGCGATGCCGTGCTGATAGAATACCGCGTAAGCGAGCAGTCGGTGGCCGCCGTGGCTCCCCACGACAACGGCCGCGTGTGGGAAGACAGCTGCTGCGAATTCTTCTTCCAGCCCGAGGGCGGCAACGTGTATTATAATGTAGAGACCAACTGTGCCGGCACGGTGCTGGTGGGTTGCGGCGAGACCCGCGAGGCCCGCGAGGCCGCTCCCGCCGAGGTGCTCAACGCCATAAGCCGCTGGTCGTCGCTGGGACGCGCACCATTTGCCGAGCGCATCGAGCCCACCACATGGCACATGGCGCTCATCATACCAACAGGCACAGCCTTCCACTCACAGATAGCCACTCTCGACGGAGCCCGCATGAAAGCCAACTTCTACAAGTGTGGCGACAAGCTGCAGACTCCCCACTTCCTGTCGTGGAACCGCATAGACCTGCCTTCGCCCAACTTCCACCGTCCCGACTTCTTCGGCACTCTGGAGTTTGAACGCTAACCACCCTACCTCGCAGATGAAACCGGACGACTATGCACAGATGCTCGCCAAGCACGGTATCAGAGCCACAGCCAACCGCATCGTGATAGCCGAGGCGCTGGACCGGGCTGGCAGACCCATGTCAATGAGCGAACTCGAAGCCAGCATCGTCACCATCGACAAGTCGGGCATCTACCGCGCCCTGGCCGAATTCTACAAGCGCCAGCTGGTACACGCCATCGAGGGTGGCAACGGCGAGGTGAAATACGAACTCTGCCGCAGCCACCATCATGACGTCGACGACGACCGCCACGCCCATTTCTACTGCGAGGAGTGTCGCAAGACATTCTGTCTGGACCATGTGGCCATACCCAAGATAGATGTGCCCGACGGCTTCTGGGTCTCTACCATCGACTACATGGTCAAAGGCATCTGTCCCGACTGTGCCCGCAAGCGCCATCGGGGCTGACGGCATCGCCTCGCGCGCGATACCTTTTATATATATAGCGGCTGAACGCGCCCGGGAGGGTTGCTGCACATCAGCCCGACAATGGACTGACTATATATGACCAAACAAACTATGTACAAGAGCCGGCGCACTGTCCTTGTGGCGCTGGCGCTGATGCTGGCGCTTCTGTCTGGACAGCACGCAGAAGCCCAGCGCATCTACCACAAAGGTTGGATAGACTTCAACAAGAACGGGCGCATGGATGTCTATGAAGACAGCCGCGCACCGATTGATGCCCGCGTGGCCGACCTGCTGCAGCAGATGACCATAGAGGAAAAGACCTGCCAGCTGGCTACGCTCTATGGCTCGGGCCGCGTGCTCGCCGACGCCCTGCCCACCGAGGGATGGAAGAACGAGGTGTGGAAAGACGGCATCGGCAACATCGACGAGCAGCACAACGGCGTGGGCCGCTTCGGAGCCCAATACGCCTTCCCCTTCAAGCGACATATCGACGCCCTCCACGCCGTGCAGCGCTGGTTTGTCGAACAGACCCGACTGGGCATCCCCGTCGACTTCACCAACGAGGGCATACGCGGTCTCTGCCACTATCGCGCCACCTACTTCCCCAACCAGACAGGTCAGGGAAGCACATGGAACCGACAGCTGATAAGGCAGATAGCCGACGCAGAAGCCAAGGAAGCCGTGGCGCTGGGCTACACCAACATCTACTCGCCTATACTCGACATAGCCCAAGACCCCCGCTGGGGCCGCTGCGTGGAGTCGTATGGCGAAGACCCTTATCTCGTGGGCGAGCTGGGCAAGCAGATGGTCATCGGACTGCAAGCCCACGGGCTGGTGGCTACCCCCAAGCACTTTGCCGTGTACTCCATCCCGGTGGGAGGCCGCGACGGCAACACCCGCACCGACCCCCATGTGGGCGAGCGCGAGATGCGCACCCTCTACCTCGAACCCTTCCGCAAGGCCATAGCTGAGGCCGGCGCGCTGGGCGTGATGAGTTCGTACAACGACTACAACGGCGAGCCCATCACTGGCAGCCGCCGGTTTCTCACCGACATACTGCGCCACGAATGGGGTTTCAAGGGCTACGTGGTGTCTGACAGCGAAGCCCTCGAGTTTCTCTACACCAAGCACCATGTGGCTGCTTCCTATGAAGACGCCTGCGCACTGGCTGTCAACGCCGGTCTCAACGTGCGCACACAGTTTACCCAGCCCTCGGAGTTTATCACGCCTCTGCGCCAGGCTGTGACGAGCGGCAAGATAAGCCGCGAGACGCTCGACGAGCGCGTGGGCGAGGTGCTGAGGGTGAAGTTCTGGTTGGGGCTCTTCGACCAGCCCTACCGTGGCGACGCCGCCCGCGTAGACCGCATCGTGCACAGCGAGCCCCACCGCCAGCTGGCGCTCGACGCAGCCCGCCAGTCGATGGTGCTGCTCAAGAACGACAACGCCACCCTGCCCCTCAGCGCACAGATGAAGCGTGTGGCGGTGATAGGTCCCAATGCCGACGCCCGCCCCATAAGCCGCTACGGTCCTGCGGGTGCCGACGTGGTGTCGGTGGTCGACGGCGTAAGACAGCTGCTGCCCCAGGCCGAGGTGGTCTATGCCAAGGGCTGCGAGATACGCGACCCCCACTATCCCGAGAGCGAGGTGTGTGACTTTGAGATGACCCGCGACGAGAGGCTCATGATGGACTCTGCCGTCAACGTGGCACGCGACGCCGAGGCGGTAATCGTGGTGCTGGGCGACGACGACAAGACCGTGGGCGAAGGCAACTCGCGCACTACGCTCAATCTGCCCGGCCGTCAGGAACAGCTGCTCAGAGAGATTGTGGCTACGGGCCGCCCTGTGGTGCTGGTGCTGATGGCGGGCCGGGCTACCACCGTCAACTATGCCGCCCGTCACGTGCCAGCCATCATCAATGCCTGCTTCCCCGGAGAGTATGGCGGACAGGCTGTGGCTGAGGTCATCTTCGGTGCCTACAATCCTGGAGGCCGCCTCACCTGTACCACGCCCCGCACCGTGGGCCAGATACCCTACGCCTTCCCCTTCAAGCCCGGCTCAGACGTCGAGAACAAGTCTTCGCTTTGGGGCAGCCTCTTCCCCTTTGGCCACGGACTGAGCTACACGCGCTTTGAATATTCAGACCTTGTCATCTCGCGCTCCACGATGCTGCCCACCGACAGCGTGACCGTGACGGCGAAGGTCAAGAATGTGGGCTCGCGCGAAGGCGACGAGGTGGTGCAGCTCTATGTGCGCGATGAGGTCAGCACGGTGACTACCTATACCCAGGTGTTGCGTGGCTTCGAGCGCATCAGCCTCAAGCCGGGCGAAAGCCAGATGGTGACATTCAGGCTCGGGCCTGCCGACCTGGCGCTCTGGGACAAGGACATGCGCTTCGTGGTCGAGCCGGGCGACTTCACCCTGATGGTGGGCGCCTCGTCAAAGGACATCAGGCTGACCGGCACCCTCAACGTGACAAGACCGTAAACGAAAACAAGTAAAACGAAAATCAAGAATGCAACAGACACAACGACACCATTATAAACCCCTCTTGGAAATAGGAGTACCCATCGTCATCGGACAGTTGGGCACCATCATCCTCGGCTTTGCCGACACGCTGATGATAGGCCATCACAGCACCATCGAGCTGGGTGCAGCCGGACTGGTCAACAACATCTTCACCCTGGGACTGCTCTTCTATCTCGGTTTCTCTTACGGACTTACCCCCATCGTGGGCCGCCTCTTCGGCATGGGCCGCACCGACGAAATCGGGCAGAAGGTGAAGAACTCGATAGTGGCCAACATGGTGGTGGGACTGCTGCTCATGGCAATGATGACGCTGCTCTACCTGAACCTGCACAACATCGGTCAGCCCGAGGAGCTGCTGCCCATCATCCGCCCCTACTTCCTGGTCAATCTGGTGAGCATCCCCTTCGTGGGCATGTTCAACACCCTGAAGCAGTTCTTCGACGGCATCACCCGCACACAGGTGCCGATGTGGGTAATGATTGGCGGCAATGTGGTCAACATCCTCTTCAACTGGCTGCTCATCTACGGCGTAGGTCCCTTCCCCGAGCTGGGCTTGCTCGGAGCCGGTATCTCCACCATGGGGTCGCGCGTGGTGATGTCGATAGCCCTCGTGGTGATATTCTTCACCGGCAGAGGCTATGTCCGCTACCGCCAGAGCCTGAAGCAGAGCACCGTGACGCGTGCCGACTTTGTAGAGATGAACCGTCTGGGCTGGCCCGTGGCACTGCAGTTGGGCACCGAGTCGGCTGCCTTCACGCTGAGCTGTGTGATGGTGGGCTGGCTGGGCACCATTCCACTGGCGTCTCACCAGATTATGATTACCATCTCCCAGTTGTTCTACCTGGTGCTATCGGGCATGGCCTCAGCCATATCCATCCGCATCAGCTACTTCATGGGGCAGAAGGAGTATGACGCCATGCGATGCTGCGCGGCCGACGGCTTCCGCATGCTGCTGGTCTTCTCTGCCGTGGTGAGTCTGCCCATCATCCTCTTCCGCCACGACATCGGCTTCATCTTCACCGACAACGACGAGGCGTGCCTCACGGTGGCGCATCTGATATGGATACTCGTCATCTACCAGTTTGGCGACGGCATGCAGTATATCTACGCCAACGCCTTGCGCGGCATAGCCTGCGTGAAGCCGATGATGTACTACGCCTTCATCGCCTACTTCTGCATCAATCTGCCTGTGGGCTATGTCTTGGGCTTCATCGCAGGCTGGGGCATATACGGCATCTGGACCGCCTTCCCCATAGGTCTTACCATTGCCGGCATACTCTTCTACCGCCGCTTCGTCAAGGAGCTCCGAGTGATGGCCGGGCGCTGACACGCTGGTCACTGCACTGCATATACGCGAAAAGGGCAAATCCGCAGATTTGCCCTTTTCGTTTTCTATCGAGTCCGAGTCAGCTGGTTCAGCCTTGCATCTCGGTGCGCTTCATCTTCTTGAGCAGGTCACTGGCAAAGATGAAGTCGGTAAGCCGCTCATTGGTCGAGCCCATGATGTCGGCGCTCACTCCCTGCCACTCCTTCGTACCTTTATATATAAAGATGATGTTCTCGCCGATACCCATCACTGAGTTCATATCGTGGGTGTTGATGATGGTGGTGATGCCATACTCGTGGGTGATGTCGGAGAGCAGATGGTCTATCACGAGCGACGTCTGGGGGTCCAGGCCGGAGTTGGGCTCGTCGCAGAAGAGGTATTTGGGATTGAGCACGATGGCTCGGGCAATCGCCACACGCTTCTGCATACCTCCCGAGATTTCGTCGGGATACTTGTTGGCTGCCTCCACCAGGTTGACACGGTCAAGGCATTCCTCGGCACGGCGCACGCGGTCGGCATAGTTGAGCGAGGAAAACATATCGAGTGGGAACTGCACATTGTCTCTCACAGACATCGAGTCAAAGAGTGCGGCGCCCTGGAAAATCATGCCCATCTCGCGGCGCATCATCACCTGCTCGTGCTTGGTCATGCCCACGAAGTCACGCCCGTCGTAGAGCACCTCTCCCGAGGTTGGGTGCAGCAGTCCCACGAGGTTCTTCATCAGCACCGTCTTGCCCGAACCGCTCTGGCCGATGATGAGGTTGGTCTTGCCGGTCTCAAAGCGGGCATTGATGCCACGCAGTACGGTCTTGTCGCCAAAGGACTTGGTAAGATTCTTGACTTCTATCATATCAACTCAGGATTTGGGTAAGGAAAACGTCGGAAAAGAGGATGAGCACCGAACTGCACACCACGGCGTCGGTGCTGGCCTTGCCCACCTCGACCGAGCCGCCCTCGACGGTGTAGCCGAAGAACGACGACACGCTGGCAATGATATAGGCAAAGAAGGTACTCTTGATGATACTCATCCATACAAACCATGGATTGAAGGCGTGTTGCAGTCCTAAGGTCAGGTCATCTGGCGGCAAGAGGTGCCCGATATAGGCTGTGCCATAAGCACCCACGATGCCCATCGCCGAGGAGCAGACCACCAGGGTGGGCATCATCGTCATCAGGCCCGCTATCTTGGGCAGGATGAGAAACGAGGCCGAGTTGACGCCCATAATCTCCAGGGCGTCTATCTGCTGGGTCACGCGCATGGTGCCCAACTCAGAGGCGATGTTGGAGCCCACCTTGCCCGAGAGGATGAGACACATGATGGAGCTCGAAAACTCGAGCAGCATAATCTCGCGGGTGGTATACCCCGACACCCAGCGCGGCATCCAGGGGCTCTGGATATTCACCTTCATCTGTATGCAGATTACGGCGCCGATGAAGAAGGAGATAAGCAGCACAATGGGTATCGAGTCTACGCCCAACTGCGACATCTCCTTGATATACCGCTTGGCAAACATGCGCATCCGCTCGGGCACGCTGAACGAGCGCCCCATCAGGATGAGGTATTTGCCGAAAGTGGTGAGATATTTCTTTAACAATTTGATTATCAACATAGGCTTAATGTCCGTTTTACGTTGCAAAAGTAACCAAAAAAGGTCAAAAAACTACCATGTATATAATAGTTTTTTAGTATTCTCAGTGTAATTGTCTTATTTTTTTGTAATTTTGCACGATAAACAATAGCTATTTATGGCCGATACAGACAACATGGTGATGACCCTCCGCACAGAGGGTCTTGTAAAAAGATATGGCAAGCGCACGGTGGTCAACAAGGTCGACTTCCATGTGAAGCAAGGAGAAATCGTGGGATTGCTCGGACCCAACGGTGCAGGCAAGACCACCTCGTTCTATATGACCACCGGTCTGGTAGTGCCCAACGAGGGCCGCGTAAGCCTCAACGACATCGACATCACCAACTACCCCGTCTACAAGCACGCCCGGGCAGGCATAGGCTATCTGCCCCAGGAGGCCAGCGTGTTCCGCCAGATGAGCGTGGAAGACAATATCATGGCCGTGCTCGAGATGACGCAGCTCAGCCATGAAGAGCAGCTTAGAGAGCTCGAAAGCCTCATCAAGGAGTTCCGCCTCACCAAGGTGCGCAAGAACATGGGAACCCAGCTCTCGGGTGGCGAGCGCCGCCGCACCGAGATTGCCCGTTGCCTCGCAATCAACCCCAAGTTTGTGATGCTCGACGAGCCTTTTGCCGGCGTAGACCCCGTGGCTGTGGCCGACATCCAGCACATCGTGTGGCGACTGAAGTACCGCAACATCGGCATACTCATCACCGACCACAACGTGCGCGATACCCTGGCCATCATCGACCGTGGCTATCTGCTCTTCGAGGGTAAGATTCTCTTCAGCGGAAAGCCCGAAGAGCTGGCGTCAAACCCCGTGGTGCGCAAAAACTACCTCACCGACAACTTCCAGCTGACCCGCTTCACCCCCACCGAGGAAGACGAGCAGGCAGCAGCGGCCGCGGCAGCCATGCACCGCGACTAAACCCATCTGCAGACGGCCGCCAGCCGCCCGCGGATGCACTTTTCCACAAGATTATTAGGTAATGTCGCTAAAAATGAGTAATTTTGCGACTCATTCGGAAAATCAAAAAATTATAAATAGTATCAGAGATGAATATTTCATTTGAAAACCCTGACAAAGTAAGCGGTCTGCTCACCCTCGTGGTTGAAGAGGCAGACATCAAGAAGGATGTCAACAAGACAATCGAAGACTATCGCAAGAAGGCCAATATCCCCGGCTTCCGCCCAGGTAAGGCCCCATTAAGCCTCATCAAGCGCCAGTTTGGTATGAGCGTCAAGATGGACGCCATCAACAAGTTGGTAGGCGAGCAGCTGCAGAAGTACATCAAGGACAATAACATCCAGATGTTGGGCGAGCCCATGGCATCAGAGTCACAGGAGCCCCAGGACCTCGAGAAGGACGGTCCCTACACCTTCAAGTTCGACATCGCCATCGCCCCCGAGTTCAAGTGCGAGCTCACAGGCCGCGACAAGGTAGACTACTACCAGCTCAAGGTTGACGACGAGCTCATCGACCGTCAGGTAGATATGTTCGCTTCACAGGCTGGCAGCTACGCTCCCGGCGACCACTACGAGGAGAACGACACCCTCAAGGGCGAGCTGCGCGAGCTCGACGAGGCTGGCAACACCAAGGAAGGCGGCATCGTAGTCGAGGACGCCATAATTATGCCTTCTTACATCAAGGTCGAGGACCAGAAGAACCTCTTCGACGGCGTTAAGCCCGGCGATGTAGTGACCTTCTCTCCCCGCAAGGCTTATCCCGAGAACGACGCCGAGGTTTCCTCACTCCTCAAGATAGACCGCAAGGAGGTAGCCGAGCACACCGGCGACTTCAGCTATCAGGTCAAGGAAATCAACCACTTTACCAAGCACGAGGTTAATCAGGAGCTCTTCGACCGCGTATACGGCGAGGGCAACGTGGCCGACGAGGCTGCTTTCCGCGCCAAGATTGCCGAGAACCTCAAGGCTCAGTTTGAGGTCAACACCGACTTCCGCTTCCTCATGGACGTGCGCAAGCACTGCGAGAAGAAGGTCGGCAAGCTCGAGTTCCCCGATGCCCTGCTCAAGCGCATCATGCTCGCCAACAACAAGGACAAGGGTGAGGAGTTTGTAGAGAAGAACTACGAAGCCAGCATCAACGAGCTGACATGGCACCTCATCAGAGAGAAGCTGGTTGCCGCCCAGGAAATCAAGATTGACGACAACGACGTCAAGGAGACTGCCAAGGAGGCTGCCCGCGCCCAGTTTGCACAGTACGGCATGAACAATGTGCCCGACGAGTACCTGGACAACTACGCCACCGAGATGCTCAAGAAGCAGGAGCACATCCAGTCGTTTGTGGAGCGCGCCATCGACCGCAAGCTCACCGAGAAACTCAAGGGCGTTGTCAAGCTCAACGTCAAGGAAGTGACCCTCGACGAATTCAACAAACTCGACGCATAAAAAGAAATTCAAAAAAAACTTCTTAAAGATAAGGAGGTTGTCAACTTTTTTATGTATCTTTGTTCTTAGAACAATGCATAAAAGAGTAGGCAACCTCTCTTTGTTTTCATTCATTACATATATTATTATTATCATGAATAGAGATTTTCGCAAGTATGCCACCCAGCATTTAGGCATTAACGGCATGGCACTCGATGATGTCATCAAGTCGCAGGCACAGTACATCAATCCCTATATTCTGGAAGAGCGCCAGCTCAATGTCACCCAGATGGACGTATTCTCACGACTCATGATGGAACGCATCATCTTCCTCGGTACCGAGATTGACGACTACACCGCCAATACCCTACAGGCCCAGCTGCTCTACCTCGACTCTACCGACCCAGAGAAGGATATCTCCATCTACATCAACAGCCCCGGCGGCAGCGTCACAGCCGGACTGGGCATCTATGATACCATGCAGTTTATCTCGAGCGACGTAGCCACCATCTGCACCGGCATGGCTGCCTCGATGGCTGCCGTGCTGCTCACAGCCGGAACCGAGGGCAAGCGACAGGCACTCACCCACAGCCGAGTGATGATTCACCAGCCCCTCGGCGGAGTACAGGGACAGGCGTCCGACATCGAGATTGAGGCCAAGGAGATTCAGAAGTTCAAGAAGGAACTCTACACCATTATCAGTGAGCACTCACACACGCCCTACGACAAGGTATGGCAGGACAGTGACCGCAACTACTGGATGACTGCTCAGGAGGCCAAGGACTATGGCATGATAGACACTATATTAACACGCAAGAAGAATGGCTAAGAAGAAAGTATGTAGTTTCTGCGGCCGCGACGAGAGCCAGGTCAACCTCATCATCTCGGGGCTTCACGGCTTCATCTGCGACGACTGCGCCAAGCAAGCCTACGAGATAGCCGAGTCGACCGGAGCCTATGGCAGCGCAGCTGCCAACAAGAAACCCACCGACGCCTTCACCCTCAAGGAGATACCCAAGCCCCGCAAAATCAAGGAGTACCTCGACCAGTATGTCATAGGCCAGGACGACGCCAAGCGATTCCTCTCCGTGGCTGTCTACAATCACTATAAGCGACTGCAGCAGCACATCGACGACGACGGAGTGGAAATCGAGAAGAGCAACATCATGATGGTGGGCAGCACAGGTACCGGCAAGACGCTGCTGGCGCGCACCATAGCCCATCTGCTCAACGTGCCCTTCACCATCGTCGACGCCACCGTATTTACCGAAGCCGGATACGTGGGCGAAGATGTCGAGAGCATACTCTCCCGACTCCTCCAGGTGGCCGACTACGATGTGGCCAAGGCCGAGTGCGGCATCGTCTTCATCGACGAGATAGACAAGATAGCCCGCAAGAGCGACAACCCCAGCATCACCCGCGACGTGAGCGGCGAGGGCGTGCAGCAGGGTCTGCTCAAGCTCCTCGAAGGCACTATGGTCAACGTGCCGCCCAAGGGAGGCCGCAAGCATCCCGACCAGGACTACATCCATGTCGATACGCGCAACATCCTGTTCATCTGCGGTGGAGCCTTCGACGGCATCGAGACCAAGATAGCCCAGCGCATGAACACCCACGTGGTGGGATACAACTCGGTGCAGAACGTGGCACGCATTGACAAGAACAACCTCATACAGTACGTCACGCCGCAGGACCTCAAGTCGTTCGGACTCATCCCCGAGATTATCGGACGCCTGCCCGTGCTCACCCACCTCAACCCCCTCGACAAGCCCGCCCTGGAGCGCATCCTCGTAGAGCCCAAGAACTCGATAGTCAAGCAGTACATCAAGCTGATGGCCATCGACGGCATTGAGCTCACCTTCGACCAGGCGGCGCTCAACTACATCGTCGACAAGGCGGTAGAGTACAAGCTGGGCGCACGCGGACTGCGCTCCATCGTCGAAGCCATCATGATGGACGCCATGTTCGAGCTGCCCTCCAAGCGTACCAAGACATTCGAGGTCACCCTCGCCTACGCCAAGGAACAGATGGAGAAATCCAATTTCCAGAAGCAGGAAGCCCAGTAATCTGCCCGGTGGGACCGCCCCGGGCAGCCCCACCGTCATCAGATATATAATTATCAGTAATTCTATCTCCCCCACCCCAGTTCCTTGGAGAAAGAAAACTGCTTTATATCAATATGACAGACAACATAAATCTTTCGGAAAAACTAAAGCACTATTTCGGCTTTGACTCGTTCAAAGGCGACCAGGAAGCCATTATCCGCTCGCTCATGGCGGGGCACAACGTCTTTGTGCTCATGCCCACCGGCGGAGGCAAGAGCCTGTGTTACCAGCTGCCGTCGCTCCTCATGGAGGGTACTGCCATCGTCGTGTCGCCACTCATCGCCCTGATGAAAAACCAGGTAGACGCCGTCAATGGCATCAGCGAGCACAACGGACTGGCCCATTACCTCAACTCGTCGCTCACCAAGGCGCAGACCACACAGGTGATGAATGACGTGCGCAACGGCCAGACCAAGCTGCTCTATGTGGCTCCCGAGTCGCTCAACAAGCCCGAGAACCTGGAGTTTTTCAAGTCGTTCAAGATTTCGTTCTATGCCATCGATGAAGCCCACTGCATCTCGGAGTGGGGACACGACTTCCGACCCGAGTACCGCAACCTCAGACCCACCATCAACAAGATTGGCAACGCGCCGGTGATAGCCCTCACGGCTACTGCCACCGACAAGGTGAGAAGCGATATCAAGAAAAATCTGGAGATACAGGACGCCATCGAGTACAAGAGCTCCTTCAACAGGCCCAACCTCTACTACGAGGTGCGGCCCAAGACCAAGGAGATCAACAAGCAGATTGTGCTCTTTATCAAGAAGCACCCGGGCAAGAGCGGTATCATCTACTGTCTCTCGCGCAAGACGGTAGAAGAACTGGCTGCCGAGCTCAAGGCCAATGACATCAAGGCGGCGCCCTATCATGCCGGCCTCGACAGCGCCACGCGCTCGCAGACCCAGGACGACTTCCTCATGGAGCGCATCGATGTCATCGTGGCCACCATAGCCTTCGGCATGGGCATCGACAAGCCCGACGTGAGATTCGTCTTCCACTACGACATACCCAAGAGCCTGGAGGGATACTACCAGGAGACCGGACGCGCAGGCCGGGATGGAGGCGAGGGCATCTGCATAGCCTTCTACTCCTACAAAGACCTGCACAAGCTCGAAAAATTCATGGAGGGCAAACCTCTCAACGAGCAGGACATAGGCCGGCAGCTGCTCCAGGAGACGGCAGCCTATGCCGAGTCTTCAGTATGCCGCCGACGCATACTGCTCCACTACTTCGGCGAGGAATATGACAAGGACAACTGCGGCAACTGCGACAACTGTCTGCACCCCAAGGAGCGGATAGAGGCACAGCAGCAGTTGGTGATAGCCCTCGAGGCGGTGCTGGCGCTCAAGGAGAATTTCCGCCAGGAGTATGTCATCGACTTCATCAAGGGTCGCGGCACCGACGACATCGTATCCCATCACCACAACGAGCTCGAAGAGTTCGGCTCGGGCGAGGACTTCAACGAGAAGCTCTGGAATCCCGTCATCCGACAGGCCATGATAGCCGGCTACATGAAGAAGGATGTGGAAAACTACGGACTGCTCAAGGTCACACCGTCAGGACGGCGCTTCATCAAGTCGCCCCACTCCTTCATGGTGGTCATGGACACCGAGTTCAAGGACGAATACGAAGACGACGACGCCCAGGGAGCCATGGCAGCGCTCGACCCCGAGCTCTACGAGATGCTCGTCAGCCTGCGCAAGAAGGTGGCCAAGCGCCTGGGGCTCGCACCCTACGTCATCTTCTTCGACCAGTCGCTCGAGCAGATGGCGACCATGTATCCCGTCACCCTGCAGGAACTGCAGAACATACAGGGCGTGGGTGCGGGAAAAGCCAAGAAGTATGGCGCCGAATTCTGTGACCTCATACGACGACACTGCGAAGAATACGGCATCGAGAGACCCGAGGACATACGCGTAAAGACGGTAGCCAAGAACAGCATGGTCAAGGTCAAGATTATCCAGAGCATAGACCGCCAGATAGCACTCGACGACTTGGCGTCGGCCATGGGACTCGACTTCGACGAGCTGCTCGACGAGATAGAGAGCATCGTCTACAGCGGCACCAAACTCAACATCGACTACTTCCTGCGCGATGTGATGGACGACGACGCCATCGACGACATCTTCGACTACTTCATGGAGGCCGACACCGACGACCTCGACACAGCCGTCGAGGAACTGGGAGGCGACTACACCGACGAAAACATACGCCTGGTGCGCATCAAGTTCATCTCAGAGGTAGCCAACTGACAAGACATTACACAACCCATTAACAAGCAATAAGAAATGAAAAAAATCATGACGAGCCTCGTGCTCGCACTCATTGCCACAGCAGCTCTGGCTCAGCAGAAGCAGGGCTCGTTCTCCTTCGTGCCACGCGTGGGAGTGACCATCGCCAACCTCACCGACAACGACCTGACGCTCGAGCGCGGTGGTACCATCAAGTCTAAGTTCAAGCCCGGATTTGCCGTGGGCGCCGACGCCTTCTACCAGCTCACCGACCAGGTGGCGCTCTCGGCGGGCGTAGTCTACACCTCGCTGGGCAGCAAGTATCACGACTTCGACGAGCTGCGCGCAGAGCCGGCAGAGACCGATGAGGAAATCAAGTACACTGCCTACACCGACTACTCTACCACGACTACCTACATCGCCGTGCCCGTCATGGCGCATGTATATGTGGCTCAGGGACTGGCACTCAAGGCTGGCGTACAGGTGGGCATGCTCACCTCGGCCAAGAGCGGCTACACCACTTGCGACTTCACGCAGAACCGCACCACGGGAGTGCGCACCTACAGCCAGGTGGTCACCAAAAATGAAGACAAGTCCAAGGACGGCTACAGCAAGACCGACTTCAGCATACCCGTGGGCATCTCCTACGAGTATATGAACGTGGTGATTGACGCGCGCTACAACCTGGGACTCTCCAAGGTGCACAAAGACCTCGGTTCCAAGAACCGCTCGTTCACCTTCAGCGTGGGCTACCGTCTGTAAGGCGACCGCGCCCACCAGGCCTGCCATCGGCAAACAACCCGAAAGGGCAAAAGCAACCACCGCAAGATTGCTTTTGCCCTTTTTTGATGGCTTTATATCTTATTTCATGCCACCATACACATATTTCGTGCCCCCGCCCACTCCTTTCATGACCTAAAATACTGATTTCATGACCTCGATGTTTTTTATCATGACCTCCGCAACTTTTCTCATGACCCCGTCAACTTTTCTCATGACCTCCACCGACGCCGAGGGCCACTTGGCTGACGCGTATCGTCCGAAACGAGCATCCGTATCGTTCGACACGTGCATCCGCGCCTTACGTTACGAGCACCCGCGTCATACGTTACGAGCCGCTATCCACGCCTCCCACGGTCGCCAAGACAGTGAGGCCTGGGCTGGGGATGATGAGAAAATAGGCAAATAGTTTGGCGGTGTTAATCTTCCTATGTAACTTTACAGCCGCAATGACCGAGGGCGGCGCCAGAGCCCCCTCACCCACACCACACATCAACGACAATATGGAAACAGCGACAATACTACTCCGCCGATGGCGGGAGACCGACGCCGAGGCGCTCTATAAGTACGCCTCAGACCCCGAAGTGGGGCCGCGAGCCGGTTGGCCCGCCCACCGGTCGGTCGAAGAGAGCCTGGAGATTATCCGCTCTGTCTTCACCAACGACTCGACCTGGGCGATAGTGCTCCGCGAGACGGGCGAAGCCATCGGCTGCATAGGCTACTACACCCACGCGATGAGCAACATCGACATCGGCACCCACGACTGCGAAGTGGGCTACTGGCTGGGGCGCCCCTACTGGAACAGGGGCATCTGCACCGAGGCGCTGCGGCTCATGGTCGACTACTGCGTCAACGTGATGCACTTCGACAACATCTACGCCGACCACTTCACGGGCAATCCGGCGTCGGGCAGGGTCATGGAGAAGTGCGGATTTGTAGACACGGGCCGCCTCAACCGATGCAGCCAACTGCTGGGCGGCGACAGCCAGATGGTCAGGGTGTACCGATACAGCCCAGAGGAACAACAGGCCGAGGGCAACATGGTCAGCAAACATACAAACTCATAAGAGATGAAACTCAACCACATACACCACGTAGCCGTAATCTGTAGCGACTACTGTCGGTCCAAGCGCTTCTACACCGAAGTGCTCGGGCTCAAAATCCGTAGCGAACACTATCGCAGCGAGCGCGACTCGTGGAAGGCCGACTGCTACCTCGGCGACACCTATGTCGTAGAGCTCTTCTCCTTCCCCTCTCCACCCGCGCGCCTCTCCTATCCCGAAGCTGCGGGGCTGCGCCACCTCGCCTTCGAGGTCGACGACATAGCCGCGGCGGCAGCAGAGCTGGACGCCCGCCACATCGTCCACGAGCCCGTCCGTACCGACGAGTACACCCACAAGCCCTTCCTCTTCTTCAGCGACCCCGACGGTCTGCCCATAGAGCTCTATGAAAAGTAAGGGGCAAGGCGCAGCACCAGCCGGCGTCATCAGCGGCTATTACCTGTGGTGGAAAAGGAAGCATCGCGCGGCCTGACAACCGTCCGGGAAGACAGATGATGCGACAAAACCAAATCCATGGAACTGAAGATGGGGTGGTTTTGTCGCATTCTTCGTTGGGGAAGGTTGGGATGGGGCCCACCCTGGCTCCAATCACAACGGATATCACACTTCATACATTTCCCCTGCCATTTCATACAACCTCTGGGCTGGCGCGCCCGCAGGCAGATGCGTTATATTATCTTTGTGTCAAAAACTTCGGATGCCCGCATGGTTCAACCGCCTGCAGATTATCGACTCCACGACAATAAGCCTTTTTTCCAACCTCATTTTCAAAGGCGTGGGCAGGCATCCCAAGACCGGGAAAAAGAAGGGTGGTATAAAAGTGCACACCAATATCCACGCTAACGAGTTCGTGCCGTCTGACATCAAGTTCACGTCAGCCGCAACCAATGACAGCTTTATGCTGAAGCCCGCGAATTATAACGATGGAGATATCATTGCCATGGACAGGGCCTACATAGACTATGCCAGGTTTGAGGAACTTACCAATCGTGGCGTCACATACGTGACAAAGATGAAGAAGAATCTTGTATATGACACTCTTTCTGACACAATGTACATGTTGCCGTGTGGCCTCATGGAGTGTAGAGTTCAGGTCGTGGAGTTCAGGAAACATATAAAGGGCGGAGAGAATATCAAACACAAGGCCCGTATTGTCACCTATGTCGATCCTGCGAAGAAAAAGGCGAAAGTCATATCGTTGCTCACCAACGACATGACCATGGAGGTGGAAGACATCATCGACATATACCGCCAAAGATGGGAAATAGAGTTGCTGTTCAAGCAGTTGAAACAAAATTTCCCGCTGAAATACTTCTATGGGGAGAGCGCCAACGCCATCAAGATACAGATTTGGGGCACCCTAATAGCCAATCTCCTTCTGATGGTCATAAAAAAACGCATCAAACGCTCTTGGAGCTTTTCTGGATTGGCATCAATGGTAAGAATCATGCTCATGTATTATGTGAACTGCTATACTTTCCTTGAGGAACCAGAAAAAGACTGGGCAAAAATGGTTCAGGTGATTAGAGAGGGGCTTACTTTTTATAAAACAAGCCCAGAGTCCCATTTCAGGACTTCGGGCGGGGAATTTGTGCTCTTTAGAGTTTTAGCGGACAGCAATGAAATGGAAAAGGCGGCTTGTTTCGGATGGTTGCGATTTACTGAAGTTGCATAGTGACGACAGCTCCTATAGGTGCTTTGCCATTGCTTCAATGCTATGCAAAAAAAGAGAACCATCATTGTGATAGTTCTCTCTTTCTTTTGGAAGGCCAAAATTGTTTATACCATTCCTGTTATTTCTTTGTAATGTCATTGAGCAGAAGGTCACCGCATTTCTGATAAACCTCATCAAAGATTTCCCTGCAACGCTTCTCGCTCATTTTAATCTTTGTGCCAACGGCTATGAAGTCCTGAAGAGTAGGGTAGCCGGTAGAGTTGACAGATGTAGCGTGCTGACCATTGTAGCCTTCTGTGCATAGGGTAAGGTCGTATGCAGGAGCAAGATGCCAGATGAACTTGCCATTTGAATCCTTACGAACCTGGTAACTGAAGTTCTTGCAGTGGTCATCCTTGTTGTCGGTAAGGTAGTTGAATACCATGCGACGGTATATTTCCTCCACATACTTTGGATTCTGTGTGATGTAGCCAGTCAAAGCAAGCAAGTTGCTGTAGTCAAGCACAGGCTCAGACAGTGAAAGGCATAGCAAACCACCTGCAGTAGCTGTATGGATGCGCTCGCCATCGTCGGTAAGGTCAAATCGCTTAGTTGTAAAGTACTTGCCATTGGTAAGTTTGAAGTCTGGTACATCGATGCCACACTTGCGTGCTATCTCATTGTAATGGTATTCCTGCAGTCCCATGTCTTTAGGATCGTATGTGTGACGGAATTTTACAAGCCAATGTCCTTCTGCGTCTGAGAACACTGCCTTTGGACGGCAACCACCACTGTTACCGCTGTTGTAGAGCAGAAGTCCAGCGTCTGTGTCCTGCTGTTCTTTGAGAACTTCCAGAGCCTTCTCTTGGAGTAAGTCGAAGTCGGTAATATCTTCTCCTGTTGATATGATGGCCTCAGGCTCGTATGTCAAAGCTCCCATGCCGCTATTGCCTACGATGCTCAGTCGCTCAATGGCAGTCAGTTTCCTGTCATCAATGCCTTCACGCATCAAAGCCTTGTGAAGGAGATAGCGACCGTAGCCATCGGGAAGACTGTCCTCAAAGATGCCGAAGTCACCATACAGAGTTGTTGGCTTTGCAAGAAACAATCCAGTCTTCAGCGGAAGTTCCAATGGCGAAATGCTGAATCCCTCAGCAAGCCAGCGAGGATCATACTCAAAAGCCAGACGCTTGTCGTCTGGGGTCAGCGAGATTACTCCTACAATCTCACCGTGGTATTTTACAGTTAGTCTATCTATATTGTTCATTGCTTATGTGCTCTCGTTTTACCAGTGTTCTTGCGTATCTGAGTCAGTTCCTCCATTGTTGAGTACTTTGGCTCAGAAAATATATTCTTTACCTCAGACGTGTATTCCATAGCCATAGCAATGCCAATGATGTTCTTCAGCGAAATGAGTCCTTTCTGCTCGAATCTCACGATGTTTGCTACAGCAACGCCCGACTTCTCAGCAACCTGCTCACGAGTAAGATTCTTCTCTATGCGACGTTTACGGAAATCATTAGCCAATGACTTGGCGATGTCATCAGCATTATCAAGCGTGAAATTATCTAAAAGTGATAATATATTATTCATTGTATTCTGTATTAGTTATTTATAGATAAAATGTTATCAGTTGTAAAGGTACTGCTTTTATTTCAAATAACCGTCACAATCAACAATAATTTGATGATTTTTATGAATATAATGACGAAAGGGTAGTGCAAAAGGTGGAATTTATTTCTTTTGAACGGCAAAAAGTACGATTCTAACATTTCTTCCATCAGAAGTACATGCTCATCCCAGCGCATAGACCTGAAGCCTATGCCCTGACGAAGAAATATGCGAGGATGGAAACTGCCTTGCTCCAAACATTTGTAGTACATCACATCTCCTCCACGTTCCCAATGGAGCAACTTCATTGTCGTGCGAGACTTGCCCACAAATATATACACGTCACCATTAGCCGGTTACAGATCCACTTGCCGGACCTGCCCACACATACCATTCACGCCCATGCGCATATCAGTAGGATGCTACGCCATAACTATATGGTTGTCCTTATTCAAATTGAGCATAACTTTTTTGAGGGACAAAGGAAAACAGTCTCGACGAAATGGAGAAGGCGGCTGGTTTCGGATGGTTGCACCTCAGGACTTTCACCCGTTAGACAATGTTCATGCCGAGCGTACCAACAATTAGCCCCCACGCAACTCTTTCGTCGCATGGGGGCTGGTTTGGTTATTGTCTATGGGCTGGGGCTTATTCATCACCTGCCCTTCACGGTCGGTTATTTATATCCGTTGGTCTCGTCGATGTCTTCCCAAACGTCTGTGGCCAATGGGCTGCGGGCAAATCCCTGGTCTTTAACCTCCTCGTCACCGGTAAAGCCACCTATTTCACCGGTGCTGTTTATTGAACCTGCCAAGATGGCATCGTTGTTGATGATTATCTTTTCGGCTGCAGGAGCCACATATTTCATTTTGTTCATATCTATGTATATTATGGGTTATATTACTTTACTACTATCTTCTTGCCGTTCTGGATATAGAGACCGGGCTGCAGACCGTTGAGGCTGTTGCCAACATACTGGCCGTTGAGGTTGTATACACGACCGTTGGCCTTGACGCCGTCGATTACCAGGTCTTCGATACCTGTGGCAGTGCCGTCGATAACAGCCTTGAGAGCGTTAGAAGGAACATTGTTGGGAACCAGGAAGAAAGCCCGGAATCCCTTCATCTTAGTTTCCGCTTGAGCCTTGAAGAACTTATTGCCTTCACCAAGGAATGCGTAATAACCAGTTGAGGGACCTGCTGGATTTACCGTCACAACATCCATAGGAGAATAAATGCCGAGGAATTGTATGTCTCCACTAACCTTTGAAAAGGTGTAAACCTTGTTGTTTGCAACGGCTATCGTAGCTACGCCTTCAAAATTATAGGTACTACCATCCTTAGCCACCTTAATTAGACAGGGTTCACCAGCTGTAATTATGTCGGTGCTTACAAACTTAAGAGTTGTACCCTCAATAGAGGAGAGTTTGCGCAGTTCTACATCGTTACCGAAAGCAGCCTTGACCTGTGCTGCGGTAAGAGAGAAAGGCACACACAATGTGTTCCAGTCACCATCACCAACCAGCGTACGCTTCAAGGTAACATTGACATTCTCAGCCGCCTCTACAGTATTGTCGCGATCCTCATAGAGGGTGATTTCTTTGACAGTCTGATGCTCTGTCATATCGCTATTCTTCCATACCTGGAATTGCTTAGTGCCATTAAAGATTGAGGGGTAACCAATCATGTCGAGGATTGCACCTTCATTCATTGTTAAGCTTTTTACTCCGCCACGAACTGCCATAACAGTACCATTTTGGGATATTTCTCCATCTTGGACATTCATGCCTTTGGTAACGGTAACTCCCACTACCTTACAACGTACACTTTCATATTTACTATAGTTGTCACCTTTGAGTTCTGCAAGAGTTACTACTACAGGTTCTGGTACCTCAGATTGAGTAGGTGTTACAGTAGATGTCCAACTCGTAATCTCGGCGAGGCCGTTGTAAAGCTTTGCCTTGACATTGACTATACCTGTAAAAGTATTTTTTGCTTTTAGACCGTGGCCTTTCATATAAATCTGAATGCCAGCAGATTCATCCTGAATAAAAGCATTGTTTATGTAGACATAAGTAACTATGGCATTGGTCAGTTTAAGCTCAAAAGACTGTTCGTCAGCTGTAACAACTTTCTTGAGGTCTGCTATTGATGTGTATTGTAGACTAGTATTGGTTACAGTATAAGAAGCGGTGGACTCAGCGTATTTTTCTATTTTGACAGGGGTGAATGTAGCGGTAATGGTAGCTTTACCATAATCTTTGATAGTCAGTTGGCCGTTTGCGTCAACTGTTGCTACTGCTTCATTGTCGCTTGTATATTTGATTTCTCCAGCAACATCGCCTACTACTTTAGCGGTGTAGCCAGTAAAATCATTGCCGTCTAATTTACCATCAATCAAGTTAACACCTTCACCTGTCAATCCTGTGAACTTAACCGTTGTGGGAGCTCTACCATCAGATTCTTCATAATAAATCGTAATAGTTTTAATCCAAACAGATTTATTGGATTTAAGTGTGAACTTAATATCAGTTGATTCTTCCTTGGAGGTATAAGTATATGTATAGTTTTTATTTGTATCGCCTTTTTTAACACTCTGTTGAATTGTTTGGGCAGCGATAGCATTGTTGCCAACGGCAATTGCAACAGTAGTAGTAGTACCATTTGTATTGGCATTGATAACAATAGATGTGACACGAACTTTCGAATCTGCACTCAAGGTGGCTGTAACTGCTTCACTTGGCTTAGACCATCCATAGCCGCGTCCATTATTGTCAGTATTACCCTTTGTAGGAATATTCCACTTAGAAACAATGTTTTTGCCACTTACTAACGTTGGTTCTTTGGCAAAAGTGTATACAACACTTTTTGGCTGCGAATACCCCCCCAGGCAAATCATTGCGAGCAGGGATAGCATGATTAATCGTAAATGTTTTGTCATAATGTTTATAGTTTTTAATTGTTAATGAATATCAGTAGTTGAATGGGTTATATATATAAATAGGTGTAAGCAGAAATGGCACTCAGCACCGCCAAGCGACACGCAACGCACCACTCGCAGCAGCAAGCGGGGCAATGGATGGGTCGTGGATGGAGCGCAAAGTAACCATTACAGCGTTAATTTTCTGCAAAAATACGGCATATTTATGACAAAAGGTCAACAAAGGTGTTAAAAAGCAAGGTCAAGTAGGTTAAATCATGTTAAGACGCGACAATACGCACAATAATCGCAGTAATCAGTGCAGAAAAGGCGCATAAGTCGCTCACCAAGCCCACAAGAGAAGCCTTATCCAGAAGCCCCATCCCAGCCATCCCAAAGGGATAGTAGACTCTCTCTGCTGTGGATCGGGTTGTTAGGAGCGTAAAGCGTGGCCCATACCAGATACAACAAAAGCCCCCCGCTACGTGCCTCTCCATGCGTCCCCCATAGAGTCTAATAGTTCAATCCAGTCTAACCAAAGGAAAGAGAAGTTTCTTCTTGCTGTGGATATGGTTGTAACAAAATCCCATAAACGCAAAAAAGCGTGCAGCCCAATGAGCTGCACGCTTTTGCTTATAGTGTATTATGTGTCTACCTTTCGGCATTACTTCACTTCCTCAAATATAAAGTATATTGATAATCAGTTAGTTACTGTTATCAAGATACAAATGATATGCAAATGTAAGTATAAAACCATATAGAAAAAGTACAAATGGACATTACTTTGTATGATAACATCCTTTTCTACAGATTAAGGGTTAACACAATGTTATACTACTGATATTCAGCATATTGAAGCTGTTCTTCCTTGCATTCAACAAAGAGTGTTAAATTATATTAAATCCTACAGGGCAATTATGATTCGTGCAAAGATAATATTTTGCAGTCAAAGGAAGAAAGACTTCTTGAACCACTTCTATGGTTCTATACTTCTGTTTCTGACGTAAGCTGACCCGTACGGTTTTCGGGTTTTAGACGGACATATATACAGTTTACTTTAGGTTAGCATATATATAAGAGCTAACCAAGGTAAACTAAAGTGTTTTTGTCCTGTAGATACTGCACTTTGTGGACTCTTTTCTCCTTTGACTGCAAAAACCTCTTATAGCCTTATCTCCACCTATAACGTCACTTCACACTGCTGTACCATGCAGTCTGCCATGTACCACCCCATCGGGCTTTGATAAGAATTGTGTTGCAAAGGTACCTGTCATGGCGTTCATCCTGCAAGGTCGGTGCCTGTGGTTTGTCCGTGAAATCTCCACGCTCTGATTGTGGCAGAGGTAGTATTTGACGGCAAAACCTTGCATTGATGAGCCATAACACCTTTTGGGGCAACATAATTCTTTAATCAATCCCGATGGTAGTTGGTTCTACATAAGGGAAGAAAATAAAAATTTTATCTTATGGCTAACATTTGCGACACTCAGTACAAGGTGACAGGCTCACGCAAAGCCGTGGCAGACCTTTGGAACACACTCCAAGAGTTGGAGGTGAACAGTAATAATGTGTATCTGTATCTCTTGGCAGAACACTATGGCATTGACTACGAGAAGAAAGGCATCTCGGTGAGAGGACACATCTATTGGGCAGAGTATGAGGAGAACGTGGAAGACGATTATGCCCTCTTGTCCTTTGACACCGAAAGTGCTTGGTCTTCATGCGACTTGTTCTTTGAGGAGGTGAACAAGGCACTTGGCGATGAACTTTCAATCAGTTGGCGAGAGGTTGAGCCAGGTTGCGACATCTTCTATACGCACGATGAGAACGACTTCTTCCCCGAAGAGTGCTACGTCACTGCATACGGAGAACTCTTTGAGGATTGTGAGGGTGCTTACTCCACCTTTGGTGATGCTATCAAGTTGTGGTGTGAGAAGACTGGTGTCTCACAGGACGGAAGAAGCGAACAGAAGATGATTGACTTCATCAATGAATACGAGTATGAGGCAGAGGACACGAATTTCTGCATCAATCCAATCACATTCGGCTAACAAGGAGGAACGGATATGGCAACGATAGACATGGAGCAGTTGGACGGCGTTGTAGGGTGTTTCTGCACCTTGCTTTATCCCCGAAGAGGTCAGACAGAGGGAACGATTGTCGAGGACTTGGGTTGTGAGGTCATTGTCCAGCTCATCAACGGCAAGGAAGTGACGGAGTACAAGGATGATGTTGTCATCTGTGAATAATCAGGAGAGAGTCTGTTGGCTATGTGGCTTGCAGACTCTTTCTTCCTTTGACTGCAAAAACTCTTTTAGGACAATCCTCCAATGAGGTTATGGCTGTTGTAACTGAAATACCTTGGGAGCAAGTTGTGCGGTTTGCTCACTTGCTCCAGTCCTGTTATAGAAGCGATGCTTCGACACCTGTATAGCGATACGTCGCCAAAGTCCCTTCGCCGTTTTAAGCGTCTCTGTACCTTGTTATAGGAATGGTCATTTCGCCTTTTGGTTTTACTCGTCTGTCTTTTGCGACTCTTCCTTGTCGGACACAGAACTTGGTCTTAGCATGATGACAGTGCTATCGCCAATCCTCTGATGTCTGTCCTCTTTTGGCTTGATGCCTCTATTGCTAAGCTGACCCTTAGGCTTGTCGTTCATCGTGCATCAGTGTTCATGCTCCTCACTCTTCTGATGATACAGCTGTAAGGTCGGATTTCCCGCTTCGTTTCTCCAGGCATACAGCCATAGCAGTGCCCCTGTCTGTTGCATACGGATTGCCTCCTTGCTTACAACCTTTGTTCCATTGTTTGGCCCCGTCTTTTTCTGAATTGAGCTATTTGAAAGCCACTTATTTTTACCATGCAAAGGTAGCGTGATGCTGCGAAGGACTTCCTCCTTCTTGTGTGGCCGCTATCGCTGTGACCAATAAAATAGTGCGTAATCTTCCTTTTTCTCCCTTACCGCCAACGACAAAAAGAGTATTGCGAACGATTTTCATGGTGCTTCCCACATGGTGCCACATCCCTGCTTTTGAATGCATGTAAAAATTAAGTTTCACTTTTAAATTCAATTCAAAATGAAAAAGATCGAGAACAACTTCACAGTTTCAGGTTTCGTAGGTAAGGATGCAGAAATCCGTCAGTTCGCAAACGCCAGCGTAGCACGCTTCTCATTGGCAGTAGGCCGTCAGGAGAAGAACGGCGAGGAAACCAACCGCGTATCGGCTTTCATGAATATGGAGGCATGGCGCAAGAACGAGCACACCGAATCATTCGACAAGCTCACCAAGGGCACGTTGCTCACCGTCGAGGGTTTCTTCAAGCCAGAGGAGTGGACAGACAAGGATGGCGTGAAGCACTCCAGAATCATCATGGTTGCAACCAAGTTCTACGAGTGTCCCGACAAGGAGGAGACTCCTGCGGAAGAGCCGGCCAAGCCAGCAACCAAGAAAGGCAAGAAATAGCCTTTCCTCTCCATAACAAGGCGACCTTCGGGTCGCTTTTGTTTTGCTCAGGGACATCAATCTGCTGTTATAGCGTGTGATAATCTTCTCTAATAACAACCATGTGCATTTATTAACCATAACGGCAACGCCGTCTTCCTTTATTCTAACCACTTCGTCCCTCACCATTTGCGAAACGTCACCAAGATGGTTGGCATACAGATATTCCCGGCTGATGGCGACAAAGTCGCTATTAGCCAAGAAAGACAGTATGCCAAGGTCTGAACGCGAGAGGACTGCCATCTATGCCACAAGATGCCGAAGCCGAGGCTTCTGATAATTGTGTCCTTTACTGGCTATCCACTCGCCTTGATATTCAGACCGTCAATCTTGCGACAGCTTCACTACCCACCCACACCTGCTTTACTATTCTTCTTCTCTTTGACTGCAAAATATTTTCTGTTATAAGCGGTGGTTTCGTCCAAGTGCGTTGTATCGCTTCGCCCCACACCTTCAGAACGGCATTACTGTACGGACACCGCACGAATCCCATGTGACAGGCAGCCAACAATGTCACTATCAGAAACTGACACTTCTGATAACTGCCTTTATTGCTGTCTGGCTGTCCCATTATCGGGCTTCGGCAATGTCCGTGTAATGCCATTCTGCCCACCCATACCACCTTTACCACTAATCAACTGTTTTACAATTTCTCTTCTGCTATACAAGAGGCAGTTCTTGTCCACTCAGGCATATTGAATGTGGCAGACATGTCTGCTACGTCCAATCTGCCTCAGTGTCCTGCGGCAAGGACAAGGCACATTTGTCATGCTGACAGGAGTGCCCGATTTGTCCGTTGCGCAACTGTCTCTTCTTGCCTGATATACGTTACTATCTACTTCTAAATTATACTGCTTTGCCCCACGCCTTTGCGAAGCGTTACATGGTCTGTCGTCATACAGACATCCTTGGCTGATGGCAACACGTTGCTATTAGCCAAAGCTGACAGTATGCCGAAGTACCGACGCGAGAGAATTGTCTGTCCGTGCTACAAGCTATCAAGGCTGAAGCTTTGATGACTTGCATCCCGGTCAGCCAACACACTCGCTTTATGTCGGTACAGCAGACCTGCAAACACTTCACTGCCCACCCTTACTGTTTCAATCTTTCTTCTTACCTCTTTATATATAACACATCATTCCTCTTGCAGCCAATATCAATAATCTTCTTCCAATCAGCGCAGTGGTAGGCATATTTCCTGCAAAGTTAGCCGCGTCTGAGACAATCGTCAAATTCTGCTTGAGGTCTTGTGACTGTGAACAATCTTCCTTTTCCTCGGAAAAGAGTATTCTTCACACATAATTTGTCTTTATGTCTTTTCTTGCGGCTTGTGGGAGCAGAAAATATCCCTCCACAGGCTGAAAGGTCTCGAAAGGAGGGAAGAGAAAGAAACGGTTAAGCGAACGCAGAGGGAATTTATTCACTATGCTGAGCGTAAGTTTCTTCAACGTAGTTAAACAAGTCCAGCGACATGGGCGACAAACTTATTTGTATCACTAAAAATAGAAAGGCAATGAAGATTATCATCCTGCATGATGCTGACGCACGCATCGAGTATCTTGACGTAGCCGACCACCTTCTCGGCTCAGACATCGAGGAGTTCCTCACCAGACAGGGCTTCTCAGTGAACAACATCACATGGCTTGTCACATCGGCAGACCATATCCCAGTGGTTTACCACAAGTATGACATCGACTGCAAGACCGGCGAGGCAACCCACACCAAACGAGAGGCAGAACTGCAAGACCTCACTATCCACGGACAACTCCAGGCATTGCAGCACCGGGAGCAGGACGAGCTGAAAGCGGCTCTTCGCAAGTACGGCACGGAGGTGGACGGAGGCTTTGAGGTGCATTTCGAGGGAGAGCAGCCCATCGTGGCAGGTTATCTCTTTGACGAGCCTCGTGACATCGTCATAGACGCAGCACGTTTGGATGCCGACGGAAACTTGTCGCTTCTTGGAGAGGACAAGGAAGTGAGGGATGGACAATACGACATAGAGCCAAGCGACATATTTGGCGGTCAGTTGGACTATGTCACGTCGAGTATAGGTGCATGGATGAAGTAGGAGCATGTATGACCCAGTGCATCGTATATGACGAGACGACCAAGGAGAGCGAGACCTTTTGCTCATTGACCGCAGCCAAGAAGTGGATGCGAGAGCGCATCAAACAGAAGCATGAGGTAAGCGGACAGAAGTACAGAGTCTATTCCGACGGAGAGTTTGTTAATTGCGGCTCTATCAGTCTCACAGGCAGCAACAAGTCTTTTGTCGCCAATACAAGGCAGACGAAGAAAGGATATTAATAACAAGGTAACGGCAAGCCTAACCAACTTGCCACACATATATTGATATGGAAAAGCAAATATTGAGTTTTAATGACTTGCCATCAGCATTGTCATTAGTAATAAACAAGCTGGAGATTTTAGAAGAAAAGTTTTCCACACTAATGACTCAAATTCAGCCCGATAAGGGATTGGAATGGCTTAGTGTTTCCGAATTGAGTGAGTATCTCCCTACCCATCCAGTTGAACACACAATCTATTGTTGGACAAGCAATAAACAAATACCATTCCATAAGAAGGGGAAACGTATCATGTTCCTCAAATCTGAAATTGATGAGTGGATGCAAGATAACAAGAGTAGGTCACGAGCAGAAATTATGAATGAAGCAATAGCTTATGTTCAATCAACAAGAAAAGTCATTTAAATAACAAGGTAACGGCAAGTCTAACCAACTTGCCACTATAACATTTTCACATTATGATTTACACTCACACTATCGGACGCATCGGAGCAAAGGATTGCCGCGTCATCACAGGTACACACGGAACATTCATGGCTGTTGACATCGCAGTGGACGACTACAGTAAGGGCAAGCAAATCACCACTTGGGTAAGGGTGAAGAGCAGCAAGGAGAACCATATCCGTTTGGCTGAATACCTCACCAAGGGTCGTATGGTGCTTGTGGAAGGCACACTGACTTCTTCCATTTGGACAGACCGCAACGGAGAGAACCACATACAGCATAGCATCATAGCTGACTCCATCGCCTTTGTCAATGCAGGGAAGAAGGATGCAACCGACACACCTGCAACAAAGGCACGCAAGGCAGCCAAGGCAGAGGGCGAGGCTCCCGTACCGCCAGCCGATGCACCGCAGGACAAGAGCGAAGACCTTCCCTTCTGAGGGTAGTATCAACTGAGAGTAGTACGTACTAATCGTAGTAAATCCGCTTTTACTATGGTTAGTATGTACTATCAGTAGTAGAATAGTAAAGTAGTATTCACTAATAGTAGTATCATGTTATGACACAGATAATTGCAGTATTAAATCACAAGGGTGGTGTAGGGAAAAGTACGACCGCAGTAAGCCTTGCGGCAGCTCTGCAACTGAGTAAGAAGAACGTCTTGGCTATTGACATGGATGGACAAGCCAACCTCACGGAAGCCTTGGGATTGTCCATCGAGGAAGAACAGACAGTCTATGGCGCAATGTGTGGACAGTACACCTTGCCGTTGGTCAAGTTGCACAACGGCATCACCGTCTCACCCTCATGCCTTGACCTGTCTGCGGCTGAGTTAGAGCTTATCAGCGAGCCGGGACGGGAGCTTATCTTGAAGGGACTTATCACCAAAGCCATCGCCAAAGAGCATTTCGACTACATCATCATCGACTGTCCACCGTCATTGGGCTTGCTGACCTTGAATGCCCTCACCGCAGCCGACTACATCATCATCCCTGTTCAAGCGCAATACCTTGCCATGAGAGGTATGGCAAAGTTGATGGACATCATCCGCATCGTTCAGGAGCGGCTCAACTCCAACCTTAAAGTGGGCGGCATCGTCATCACCCAGTTCGATCGCCGCAAGACGTTGAACCGAAGCGTGAGGGAAATCGTCAATGACAGTTTTCACGAGAAGGTTTTCAAGACCGTCATCCGTGATAATGTGGCTTTGGCAGAAGCACCCATCAACGGCAAGACTATCTTTGAGTATAATCCCAAATCCAATGGTGCCAGTGATTATATGTCTTTGGCAAAAGAAGTGTTAAACTTAAAATAGCATAGCCATGAGCAAGAGCAGTATGTTGAAAGAGGGAATGAAAGGCGGTCTCAACGGACTCCTTTCTTCCACAAAGAAGCCGAGTAAGGAGCAGATAGTCACAGAAACTACACCAGCACCACCTGTGTCTGTTTCTGAGACTACCGAAGTGCCGGTGCATTGCAATTTCCTTATCAACAAGAGCATCCACACGAGGATGAAGTACCTCGCCATCAAGAAAGGGATGTCCTTGCGTGATATTGTCAATGAGGCAATGACAGAATACCTAAAGCGGCATGACACATGAGTGCCGCGCGGTATCATCGCCGAACAGACGATGATACCGCTATCTCTTCTATAAACAGACTTTACTATCCGTAGTATGGTAGTAAAAACTATTCGACTATTATACTATTCGTAGTCGATACTACTTTTAGAAAATACTATCCAACTCATTTTTAGGGCAATAGTTTTCTCTGCTTGTAGGACTGTCTCCATGCTGATAAAAGGCAATGTCGTTCCCTATTACAAGATTTTCTCTTTTTCCCTCATATCAACTATCGTCCTTCCCCATATACAGCTTCGCCCCACGCCATCCCGCCCGTTTCCTCTTTTACATAACAGATTTCTTTTCGCCTGCCTTGCCGCTGCGGATATTGTTTTGCAAAGGTAATGCTGGCGATTGTTCAAACACCAAATCGTCCATTGCATTTGACCGAAAAATCTTCCTCTGCGTGCAGAGCGTATTTTTCGCTCCCGATTTGGCTTTTTGATCGCCATCACTCTTGGAAAGCAAAAAATATCCCTTGGGCAGGCAGGAAAAGCCTCCGAAATAAGGGAAGAAAAAACATAAGAGCAATGGCACACAAGAATGACTATCAAATCCAAAAGCAGTTAGACAAGCCTCAGACTTGGTTCTGCAAATACTATCCCGCACGCATCCGCAATGTGGGTGAGAAGGAGATTGCCGACAGACAATTAGTGTTTGACTTCAAGGACGGAAGAGCCTACGAGGAAGTGGCGCAGCGCACCGCAGAGAATATGCTGACACTCTACGGCAAGGGTTGCGTGAACATCGTCTTCGCCCCCGTTCCAGCATCCACAAGCGAGAGCAACGAACTCCGCTACAAGGCTTTCTGCCACAGGGTGTGTGAATTGACAGGAGCGGAAAACGGCTACGAGCACGTGAGGGTATGCGGAGAGCGTAAGACCATCCACGATAACCGCAAGAACGAGGATGAAGTCCGCAAGGCGAATGTCGTTGAGTTTGATGAGCCGTTCTTCGACAACAAAATGGTGTTGGTCTTTGACGATGTGATAACCAAGGGTCTCAGCTATGCCAAGTATGCCAACCAACTCGAAAGGCTCGGGGCATGTGTTATTGGCGGTATGTTCCTCGCACGCACACATTATAAAGTAAGGTAAAGTATGACAAAGTACGACAAGGCAGTGTCCGTATGCTTCAGCGGACACCGCAGCGTACCTTTCGCCAAGCGGAGGGAGTTGAAGCAATGTCTCAAATCGGAGATAGCCAAGGCGTATGCCGACGGCTACCGGTATTTCTATTGTGGCATGGCAATGGGATTTGACCTGCTGGCGGCAGAAGCCGCCCTTTCGTTGCAATGCGAGTTGAAGGACTTGCAGGTGATAGCCGTTGTGCCGTTCCGTGGTCAGTCTGACCGGTGGAGCAAGGAAGAGCAAGCCAAGTATGATGCCATCCTGCGCATCGTGGATGACGTGGTCGTATTGAGCGAGCAATACTACAATGGCTGCCTTCTGAGGCGCAACGACTATATGGTCAACCGCAGTTCACGTCTCATAGCCTACTTCGATGGCAATCCCAAGGGCGGCACGTTCTACACCGTCAGAGAAGCCAAGAGGCAGGGATTGGACATAGTGAATCTTCATAATAGTGTATAACCCATAAAACAGAAAATGCTTATGGACGATATTGTTGCAATCATCGTTTGCTACTTCGTGTTCGGAGCTTTGGGCAATGTGCTCAGAGCTTTGTTCGGCGGAGAGAGACGAAACGACTTCCGCCGTGACCGCTAAGCGTCTTTAAACCAAGATACGCTGACAGCCATACGTCTGCACCTTACCCCAAAAAGATGCAGCGGATAATTGTGTCCGTAGGCAAGGATATTCAGATTCCTCACCTTAACATTTTGATAAAAATAAAGATACTGCTGCCTATATTTCAAGACAGCAGTATAAACCTTACTCTGCAGGTGCCCATTTGCAACGCACAGGAGAGACGATTGCACCCTCTGCTTTCAGCTGCTTCATGGCTGCATCTACCTCTTTGCGGTCGAGACCGCTGAGTTCTGCGATTTTACCTGCGTTGAGAGGCTGACCAGCCTCTTTCATTGTTGCCAATACTTTTTCTTTTGCGTCCATTGTTTTGATGATTTGATGTTTTGTTTATAATCTTGTTATTAACTCTTGTATTTTGTCTTCCCTTATAATCTTCGGTTGTGCCTTACCTGCCAGAACGAGAATTTTCTTCCCGTTTCTGTAGATGTGCAGCTGTCTGCTTCGTACCACTGCTGTCAAGGTCTCATCATCCTGCATGGCTTGCCATATAGGATAATACACACCTTCTGGTTCAAACAACTTCTTCTGAAGGTGTGAGCACATGTTGGTTGTATCTATTGTCATATCGTTACGTCATATCATTAACATGATTCTGCCAGCTTCTTTTGTGAACATTTCAGGGAAACGGCAGATTGTTGCATACACCTGCTTGCTTGTCACAGGCTGACCGTCCTTTCTCAGGTGCAGCCTATGACGATTGATGGCATCGGCAATCTGGTCGGTTGTCATGCCGCCATTTCGCTTTACCATCACATATACTATGGCTTCTTCTATCTTCATCCTTTATTCATCTGTTTTTCAATCCATGCCATCAATACGGCAACAGCATATTCCTGTTCTTCCTTGGTCAGTGCCCTGCCTGCTGAGATGTGATGCCACTTGAAGAAGCATCCCCGGCAACAACAGCCAGTGGCATGTTGAGCCAGGAAAACAGGATGCCCACGCATGGGAGTCTGCTTGCCGTCGTTCGGTATGACAGCCGGAGCAAGTCTTTTTGCCACAAAGTCCTCTGCGTGTTTTCGTATCGTCGGCAATCCCTTTTCCATTACATACTCCCTGTCTTGCTTGGACAGATGGAACCGGCTGCGAAAATCAGACTTTGCCAATCTCTCAAAGAGATTCGTCAGGTCATACTCTTTCTTATCACCAGGAACGCTTTCTTGCGGCTCTTCCTCTTGGAACAACGATGGATATATGTATTTCTGTGACATCATTATCTGTTGCTTCTGATTTCTAATGTTATATCCATATATGACCGCTTGCCGTCTATATAGTCTGCATAGAGTATTTCTTCGCTTCTGCCTTTCAGAATATGGCACTTACCGCACAGCTCACAGTTGTGCAGACATCTCCATTCATTCAGAACGTAATCCAAACGTTCCTCTCGTGTAGATGATTCAATAGAGGGTGTGCTCATAATCAGTGTCTCCCACAGCGTGGTCAATCAGTGCCTGAAACTCTTCTTCCGTATAGTCTTCTTCCCAACCATACGTTACGTCCTTTATGCCCAAAGTAAACCCTAATGCCTCAGAATAGGATATGCCAATTTCAGCTGCAAGGTCTCTTGCCGCTTGAAAAATCTGCTCTTCTTTGCTTAAGGGCAGTTGTTTCGCTTTCTTATGTTTTTTCTTTGGTTTCCCCATTTGAGTATATTCGTTTAATAATCAGCGTTGATGGGCATCTTGAAATTCCTGTATTTCTTTCGGAGTTCCTCATTTTGCGCCTTCATTTCCTCATACATATCATTCAGTGCGTCAGGAAATCCCCATCCACAAGGGCTTGCCCAACGAAGGCATTGCTTGATTCGGGAATCATACTTGTCCCAAAGGTCATAAAGCACGATGTGGCGCAATGTCTTGTCGAAATTACTCTCAACAGAATCATAGAATTGCTCCCACATGTCTCCATAGTCATAAGTGAACTGACAGGCATTCTCCATATAGAACACCATCAATTCTGCGACTGAATCTTCCGAAGGCTTCAGTTTCTTGAAGTCGGACAATGCCTTGCGGCACACTGAGAAGCGTGTCTTTGGCTCTCTGTTTCTGCTCGGATAGAACTCTTCCCGTATGATGTGCTTATACTCTTCCAGCTTCTGGCCCTCATTCGGCTCTGCATAGAAGTCAAGATATTCCTTTGCCTCTTTCCGTGCAGAATAAAGTTCCAATACCATTTTTATTATTTCACTCTTGTCCATGGACATGAGGACAGACTTTAATTTAGATTTTGACATTTCTGCTCTTTTATCTTAAAAACGGGTCAATCGTTGCCAGCAACTCTGATTTCTGCATCACACCGCTCGTCCTCCACAACACTTCGCCGCGTCTGAACAGCATCAATGTGGGCACAGACTGTATGCCATACTGACTTGCAGTCACCCCATACTTGTCCACATCTACCTTGATGATGCGGATTCTGTCACCCAACACTTCCTTCACCTGCTCAAGGATGGGGTGCATCATCTTGCATGGCTGGCACCAGGTGGCGAAGAAATCGACCAAGACAAGTTGGTCACTTGATATAACGTCTTTGAATGTTTCCATTACGATTTTCTGTAAAATTATGCTATTTTCTTTCCTGTTATCTTACAATACTGCCCTGCAAATGTTAAAATCGAGAAGAATTCAATGAAAAACCTTCGTTATTTCAAAGAATATTCGTACCTTTGCAGCGCTCATCTATAGATAGAAGGAGTTTCGAGACCCGGTTGCCTTTGATGCAATTCGGGTCTTGCGTTTTATAGTGGTGTCTGCAATCTCTTTTTCATCTTCTTTTCCAAAGCCTTTAGTCCATACTCTTTGTTAAGATGGTATGCTGTCAACAGATAGAATCCGTTGCTACGTTGTTGTTCCAAGACAATAACATACTTTTCCACTTTATCATAGATGTATGTTTTCTTGACCTTACGCTTTTTGCCGTCCCTCTCTTCTATGGTAAATACATCCAGATTGTCTGGTGTCAATTCTCTCACATGGTGATTTATCCAATGAAGCCTTTGTGAACGAGCCATCTCGAATACTCGCTTTGGATAAGTCGTACCGTCTTCGTTCTCAACCATGATTTCTTCACAGGTAAGATGCTTGAACAATCTTGCCATGTCAATCTCGCCATCTGTCTTTATAGGATAGATGCGCCACCCTCTGAATGAGAATTGACAGTTATCTTCTATATCACGCTTGAATATTGCATGAAGATCATGCTCTCTTTCTCGTTCACTGAGATATGCCAGTTCCAGCAGCTCAGGGTATTTCTTGATAATATTCAAACTGCTCATTGGCTATTTCAGTGCGATAAAAAACAAATTAAACTTCTTTCTAAATTTGGGAGTTGTGGTGTTGAGACTGATATTACTGTGTTTTTTTATCTTTTCAATCAGCTTCATTTTGGCTCTCACCCTTCCTTCAACTTCTCCCTTTTCATATCTAAGGTTGTAGTTGATGGCTCCCATTAGAACATCTGCCAATTGGATGAAGACACTTTCGTGTGAACGTATAAACTGAAACCTGCCAATGGAAGAGTTGTATTCCATTATTTTTCTGAGCCTCTCCAGCTTATCGCTACTGCATGTGTCCTTGATATCCATATATATGTTATATGTATAATCCATGTCCATCTTGTGATGCAGCAATTGGTAGTACATGCGAAAGTAGAAATCATTAAACGTATAGTCTTCTCGTTTCTCGTCAATCTGACTCTTGTCAACAACCACAGCCCTAAATTCCATGTCATTCATAAAGAACCAGTCTATAAGCTCTGCATAGACTTTATACGTGGCCTCGTGGACATTTGTCCATTTCAGCTCATCACTATAGCCGTGCTTCTTCTTAATATCTTTTATGGCATCTTTTGCCATGCGGATTTGTGTGTATGCTATACTTGTACATCCCAAAAGCATGTAGGGATGACCGTCATGCACCATGTGGGTGCTTTCATCACAGTAGATGTTGAATGTCTTATTCATTGTATCTGTTTTTTGTTTATTCTTTATTCCTTTTCTTCAGCGGTCCACTATGAGGTCCACGGTTCAGCGTCACACCATGCTTGTTGAGTATGCGGAACACGGAACTTCGGCTTGTGAAGCCGCTGATGGCAAAGATGTCATCTATGCTGTGCCCCTCGTTGTACATGTTCACGATATTCTTCTCACGCTCCAGTTTCGACAGTGCCCTTTCCGACTTCTTGGGCGGCCGGATATTCTGTTGCAGATGGATGATGTGTGCCGATGCCTTGCGCAGCACGGCACACTCCTCAGAGAGTGACCCGAACATACGGATGACCTGTGAGGGCTTGGTGTCGGGGAAAAGTTCGTCAAACGTATCGATGCGGTCTTGGATGGAGATGATGCGAACCACCTTCACACGGCAGTATTCTATGAATGTAGCCAGTTCACGGGTGCCACGCAGTGCGTTACTGAACCTCGACACCACCAGCTCGTCGCCGCGCTCCAGACTCGATATGAGCTGCTTCCACATCGGGCGCAGCCTCTCGTGTTCGGACAGTTCCTCTATCACCTGAACACAGCCGTATTGCTGCATCCAAGCCTTGTCTTCTGCATACTCTTCGCCATTGGTGGCGATAAAGATGTAACCTACTTTTGCCATACTGTTGTACGCTATTAAATGAAATCAAGTGCAAAGGTACACTATTTTTCCGAGAAACAATCATACTTGAACGAAAAATCATACTTAAACACGATAATTTGCCATTTTCTTTTCACTTGATTTCATTGAAAATCATACTCGCAAGTATGATACACAAATAAGATTAAACTTACTGTCATTCTTGCAAATATATCGCTGAAACGCATTAACTTTGCACCGTCAATTTCAAAATCAGACTCAAAATAATGACAACAATGAAATATGAAACCCAACTTTTCGGAGGACAAACCAACCTCCATTGCATGAAGCAAATATTGCATAATGCAAAATCAAACTCGCATGGCTGTATCAGACTTGCCATTTGTATTGCCACTGCGTTTGCCGTAGTCATGCTGACAGCATGTTCAGACGGAAACGGCACGAAGTCGTTCCATTCGAGCGATGAAGCCATCAGAGAGTATCATGGCTTTCTGACCACTCTTCGACAGAACGGCAAGGTCTCAATTCAGACATTAGTTAAGATTGTCAACGAATGGCGCGTGTTGGACGATTCCGTGACATCGTGCATCTCACGTGACACTGTCAGGAAAGCCCACTCATACCCGTTCACGGTATATCATGAGTTGAACGACTCCATCCACATCGAGCTGTGCCGTATGGCGATGTCTAAGCAACGCACCTTTCACGACCTGCTCTATCTCAGAGAACAGACCTCTTCCCATGTTGGTGATGAGGAACTACAGCAAGCCGTGAAGGAAGCACAGCCATTCTTCGCTTCCTTGGATAGCCTGCCTATATATAATAAAGGTGGTAAACAGGCGGTACTGAAGCGTTACCTGCTGTTCCTGCAAAAATCCGCCAAGCAAGGCATTCACGGCAAGGAAGACCTGCTCGCTTTCATCAAGGAAGAGCATTTGTATTTCAAATCCTTCCTGCAATACCTGCCGGATTTTGCTGACGATGACATCGGTGACATCAGACGAAACACCGAACACTGCTGTCGGGAGATACTCCGTGCCGCCGACCGCAAGGATTTGTCCCACAAGGATGCAATGATATACCTCTCCATGCGCACCAACCACCGTCTGCTGCGCAACGCACAAGCGGCTATCGAGGATCTGAATAGTGGCAGGGTAAAGGACGAGCACACCATGCACGCCTACCTCCTGATGATGATGCAGCCGTTCATGACGATGGATGACCTTTCCGTGAGCGTGCTCTCCGACAAGGACAAGGCAGACCTCTACAAAATAGCCGATGCGCTCCCCAAGGAGATGGACGGTCTGGCCAAGAAACTGCACCTCGACAAGCAACGCCTGTCGGATATGCCCATGCTCATGATGAAGATTTATGTCACAAGATTATAAACACCCCAAACAGAGAATACGATTATGTTAGAACAGTTTTGCGATGATTTCCTTGCCGTCGTGCCTTTGCAGTTGCCAGAACTGCTGGACAAGCGCAAGATGGAGAAGCCTGTCAAGTATGACGATTACGTGCTTCTTACTTTCCAGTTGAACACCCCTTTCACGATAGAGGAGGTGATGGATATGCTCGAAGACGAGATGGAAATGATAATCCTCTATCACCACATTCCAAGCCGTCATACGGAGTTCGGACACAGCTGCTGTGCCTATTCCAACCCTTCTTTCGGACGGATGTTCAAGGTCAACGGCTCCACAGATGAGCGTGGCATGGTCAGCCAGATAAAAGTGACCATCTATGACTCGCTGGAGCACATGTCGGCAGATGTATGCCTCGACCTCAGTCTGCATTGCAAGAACGGGTTCTTCAAATACATGAAGCCCAAGGAGGAAGTCCTGCTCGACTTCATTTGAAAGTTACATTTGCCAGATGACAGTCCTGTTCTACCGCAACAACGCTCCATTCTGTTGTCCACAACAAAGGCCAAAGTCATGCCACAAGCTCCCGACCATCTGATGAAGGAAACGCTTTACATGAAGATTATCCATCTTCTCGACCGTCACCGCACATGGCTGGAGATTGAGAGCATCGCCACTGTCCGCAACCACACGATAGTCAGGAACGGCAGAATGACCGACATCCTCAGCCGTGTGCTTGTGGTCAAGGCCATCCACCATCATTTCCCCTACACGAGAGGGCAAGTGTGGCAGATAGCCGAGTACGACTTGGAACAGGCTATCAAGAGCCTTCGGACAACCGACGGAGCTTTCCGTCAGAGAATAATCAAGGGAGAACTGACACTGGAGGATGTGGAGCGTATCATATCCACTGCCACACACGGTGTCGTCCAGCCCGACCTGAGTCCACTTCCATTATTCACATGCTATACATATTATGACAAGTAAGATACTGTTTCTCATCCTGATGTCAGCGTTCTTCTTTGTGACGATGATTCTGCACAGAAGCCGCAGACAGTTTATGACACGGTTCTATCTGCGCATGACCGCGCTTGTGACAGCAAGGAAGCTCTACCGGTTGATGCTGCTCATCCTGCTGTACGTGTTCCACTTCCTCTACCTCTGTGTACACTATAACGACATAGGCGTAGTGGCTTCCACCATAGCGTTTGCCATATTCTTTGTCTTTATGGATGTGGAGAGGTGGCTACAGCGTCTGCACGAGGAGCGGACACCCTTCTGCATCGCCGCGTTGGCGGCAGTGGTGTTTGTCTTCACTCCTCATCTGTTCACGCTTGCTGTCACCATCTCCTTTGTCCTTCTGGCATCACTGTTCTATCCCTCGCGCATAGTCATATCGCTGTGGAAGAACAAGGCTGACCGCAAGATGCTCCTCGAAGACACAGAAATGCTCATCATATACTACTATTAAGTATCACCTGTATCATGCCGTTCCTTTTGTATAATGGAGCTGGCGACAAACAACAGTATTCACCAAACAGATTATTGAAATGAAGAAACAGAAACATAGAACGAGTTCCGGCAAGATGTCTGAACGGATGTCCCTGTTGGAGTTCTTGAAAGAGAGGTCCGGGATAAGGCTGTCGAAGCTCGAAGCCTACCTTGACCTTGTAGACAAGGCTTCTGTACAGTACATCCCCAAGGATCTGTGCAAGCAGGAGTTCAGCCTGTCCAACGGGCAGTTTGTAATCACCATTACCGAACTGGCAGGATGCTGGCATTGGCACCGCGCCACTGTCCGCACCTTCATCGAGCAGTTGGAGAAGATGAACCAGATTTCCGTCACCCGTCTCACGAAGAGCCAAATCATCACCATCCCGATGTTGGCTGAGACACCTGCCGTTTCTCCGATTGACGCAGCCTTGGATGTGTTCCGCCAGAAGATGTGTACCGCATTGGACGAATGGCGAAGCGGCAAGATGTCCGCATCGGCTTGCGCCTCGGAATGTGAACAACTCTACGAAGATGCAACAGAGGAAGTAGCCATTATCTTGCAGAAAGCCGACAATGGCAATTCAATTGGCAAGGTGCCATGCGGAAGAAACATTCCCGAATCTGTAGGACACGCCTTTTGTATGACTGCACTCACAGCTGTCTGCGAAGCCACCTTCCATCAGGTGCTTTCGCAGGAAACAGATAACGCCCTCGTTACCTCCCTTCTTCCCTTCTTTTACAAAGACCTGGGAGGAGACTGGCTCTCATTCATCGAGGCGGCAAAGGCAATATCAGAATTGGCATTGGATGGCAGCTCACCAGCCTTGCATCAGGAAAGCGCAGCCATCAAGTCACAGTTTCAGTCACTCTGCCGACCGTTCCTTGCCATTGTAGCCAACCAAGAGGGCTCCTGTCCATCAAAAGGCTGTATTAACCTCTAATAATCACCGTACAACGCTTCTTCTTTTCTACTGGCACAGTGTTTACACGTCTGCCATTGCTGTAAAATAATCGGGCTTGCCCGTTGGTCGGAAATGAGGGAATTTGGGTAGCCTAATACCCCTCTTGGTCTCCGACCATCGGGAGGCTGTCCTTACAAGCAGCAAGCTGGAGACAGGAGAGTTGTACACACATAAAAGGAAATAGGTTATGGCAACACCAAAACAGGTTATGGATTTCCGACCATCTAAGGGAATCACCACAGCACAGAGCAACGAGCACCAACGCCGTTGGACGGAAAAGGGTTGGGGATCCGCTGAATCAACAGGCAACTACGACCGCAGCCGTGAGCGGCTCAACTTCGAGGTTCGGGGCGGCAAGGTTTGTCCTATAGACAAGAGCCGAAGCATCCCGGAGCGCATGGCAGACATCCTGCGGAGCCGTGGAATCAAAGACCCCAACGAGGGACTGGCAGAGCCACGCTTCCGCACAGTGGTCAATTTCATCTTCGGAGGCTCACGAGAACGTATGACAGAATTGGCATTCGGTGACCAGAAGGTGAATCTCACTCACGGAGCGGACAATTCGCATCTAACCCGATGCAAGGACATTGAGGAATGGGCAAAGGATGTTTACCGCTTTGTTGCGGACAAATACGGTGAGGAGAACATCGTCGCTTTCATCTTACACTTGGACGAAACCAATCCGCACGTTCACTGCACCCTCTTGCCAATCAAGGACGGCAAGTTTGCATACAAACAGATATTCGCCGGAAAGGACAAGTACGAGTTTTCTGCCAGGATGAAAGCCCTGCACAGCGAATTTGCCGATGTCAACAAGCGTTGGGGCATGGAGCGCGGAACTTCCGTCTCAGAGACGGGAGCACGCCACCGCACCACCGAAGAATACCGCCGCCAGCTGTCAGAACAGTGCACCACCATTGAGCAGTCCGTCGCCACCCATCAGCGGACACTCGCCTCGCTCCAATCGGACATCCGTCTGGCAGAGCGGAGAGTAAAAGGACTCACCTCAATGGTCAACAACCTCTTGCAGGAGAAGGCTGAGAAGGAGGCGGCACTTGCTGAATTGCATCGGCAGATTCTTGCAGGTCACGACAATCCTGATGCTCTCCGTCAGCAAGTCCAAGAGCTGGAGCAGGAACTGTCCGCTATCCAGTCGAAACTGGACGACAAGCAGGAGAAGCTCTCAGAGGCTGACCGCAAGCTCGATGCCCTGCGTGAGGAGATGACCGCCATGAAGGAGCGCACGGAGGAGTTGCGGCAGGAGGCACACAGATATTCCGATACTATCCGACAAGGTGCGGACACCGTTCTCAGAAATGCCCTTCTCGAAAACATGGTCAGCGAGTTCTCCGAACGTGTGGCACGGCTTTCCAATGAGGGCAAGGACGTGTTTGACGGTTCCCTGCTTCAGGCCTTTGCGGAGAATGGAACGGAGGTGATGTACTGTGCCACGCTTCTATTCCTCGGCTACGTCGATGATGCCACCACCTTTGCCGAAGGTCATGGCGGTGGCGGCAGTTCGTCCGACCTCAAATGGGGACGTGACGATGACGAGGATGAACGCGCTTGGGCACGCCGTTGCATGATGAAAGCTGCACGCATGATGCGCCCCTCTTCCGGCAAAAGGAAGAAACGATAAGCGGCACTGTCACGTATCACCTGTTATAGTATTCACCAGATTAAATTGAACAACATGAGAAAAATACTTATTCTATCCCTTGGCTTCGCCCTTTCATTGGGTGCGCAAGCCAAAGACTATCACCGCACGGCGGACACCACCACCGTTGTATGCAGACTTTCGGCAGACGGTATGCTTCGTCCGCTTAAACCTTCCTACATGAAAGGGGCATTGGTAGCTTCGCCATGGACGGACAACTGGTTTGTCCAAGCGGCAGGAGGAACTACGGTCTTCCTCGGCAAACCGCTCGGATGCAACGACCTATTCGGTCGCATGAAACCGGCATTCTCCGTGTCGATCGGCAAATGGTTCACACCTTCCGTCGGCGGTCGTCTGAACTATGGCGGTATGCAGTTCAACGACTGCAACAACTCCTCGCAGGACTACCAGTACCTGCGTGCTGATTTCATGTGGAATGTCCTCGGCAACCTCTACAAGGACGATGTACACACTCTTGCCAGATGGAGTGTCATTCCATACGTGGGCGTGGGTATGCTGCACAACAAGGTGAATGCCCACAAGCCCTTTGCCATTTCCTACGGCATACAGGGGCAGTATCATCTCTCCCCACGCATTGCTGTTACGGCAGAGATAGGCAACATGACCACCATGCAGGATTTTGACGGCTATGGCAAGGCACACCGCCTTGGCGACCATCTGCTGTCCGCATCCCTCGGCCTCTCTGTCCGCATCGGCAAGACTGGCTGGAAGCGAGTGATAGACGCTCGCCCGTACATCGCACAGAACGAATGGCTTTCGGCATACGCCTCATCCCTTTCTGACAGCAACAGCCGCTATCACGCCCAGCACGATCGAGATTGTCAGACTCTGGAGCAGCTGCGCAAGATTCTTGCCATCGAGGGACTTCTGGACAAGTACGGCCACCTCTTTTCTGACGATGCCGCTTCTTCCGTCACAAATGGCTATCCTCGAAACGACTACAGCGGTCTCAACTCGCTGCGTGCAAGAATGAGAGACAAGTATGGTAATGGTCAAAAGACAAAGGTCATGGAGTCCGCCTCTTGTACAGAAGAATATGGCAATGCTGAAGGTGAGCCGGAAGACGATTACCTATCGCTCATCCACTCAGGAAAGGCTTGCATAGGTGCGCCCATCTATTTCTTCTTTGAACTTGGCACTGACAGGTTGCTCAACAGGTCACAGCTCGTCAATCTCGACGAAGTAGCACGCATCGCCAAGAAATATGGCTTGAAAGTTAAGGTCATCGGCGCTGCCGACAGTGCCACAGGCAGTGAAGCCATCAATGATAACCTCAGCCGTTCCCGTGCCAGATTCATTGCAGAGGAACTGATGAAACGTGGTATGGAAAATGGCACCATCTCTCAGATTTTCGATGGCGGCATTGACGATTACTCGCCCAATGAGGCGAACCGCCATACCAGAATCCTGCTGTATCTATAGCCAGACATACAGCTCCGAACAAGAGCACTAAAACTTTTTTTTCATTGATAAATTTTAGAAAGGGAGGGCTTGTCCGTGATGGATAGGCCCTCCCTTAATCATATATGTATTAACGCATATTCTATGCGCATATCTTTTTTTTATCCGTGTTTCTCAGTACTTGACCAGTCAAGCAGGAAGTCATATATACTCATTATCTGTATGCCGTTTTCGTCGCTCCACTGCTTGGTATGTTCTCCCACGATCAGCAGTTTGCGGAAAGAGTCATCTACAAGACGCAACGACCGTTTCTCCTGTTCCATCTTTTCTGCATCGGGCATACGCCACGCCGACTGGATGTAGATCCGCTCGCTCCCTTTGTTGCAGACAAAATCCACTTCCAATGTCACCCTCTGCTGCTTTCCTTCCGTATTCCTCACTCGATGATAGACGTTACCCACATCCACGAGCCATCCTCGCATACGCATCTCATTGTAGATGACGTTCTCCATGATATGTGTCGGCTCGCTCTGACGGAACGACAGAATAGCATTCCTCAGACCTACGTCCTGATAATAATACTTGGACAACGAACCTATGTATTTCCGTCCTTTGATGTCGAACCTTTCGGATTTTTCGATAAGGAAAGCATCCTGCATATATTCCAGATAAGCCGACACTGTCTTGTCGGTTATGCTCTGCACATTGCTTACGGACTTGAACGTATTGGCTATATTCAGTGCATTGACAGGTGCTCCTATACTGGATGCTACGGTCTTCGACAATTCTTCAAATTCAGGTCTCAGTTCTATGTTGTTCCGCTCGTAGATGTCACGTAGATATACCGTGCGATAAAGGCGACGCAGGAAATCAGCCTTCTTCTCATCCCCAACCTGTGTAAGTAGTTGCGGCAAACCTCCGTACAGTCTGTATTCAGCCCAACCGTCTTCTTTCGAACCATCATACACCGTCATGAACTCCTTGAAGGATAGTGGCCACACATGTATCTCGTCACCTCTGCCTCGGAATTCCGTCACCAGGTCAGAGGACAGGAAACGCGAGTTGGAGCCTGTGACATACACATCCGCCCCTTCGGTAACTGACAAGGAAGAGAGCACCTCTACAAAGTCTTCCACCTCCTGCACCTCGTCGATGATGATATAATAAGTCTCATAGTCAATCATCATCTTTTCCACCCAGTCCAACAGGTAGTCCGGGTTCTTGAACTCTCTGTTCTTCCTACTCTCCATGTCGATGACGAGAATATGGTCTTCTCTCACGCCCTCATCCAATAGATGCTGATGAAAGAGTTTCTTCAGAAGGAACGACTTGCCTGAACGTCGCAATCCTGTGATTATCTTTATGAGCCCGTTGTTCTTTGAACGGCTCAACTGTTCTATGTATCTATATCTGTTTACTATCATATTTTACGAAAAACTGTCACTTGTGACACTTTTTCGGAGGCAAAGTTATATATTTTATCCTAAATCAAAGAAAGAAATAAAGAAAAATGCACTAAAAATCAATGATTTTCCTGTTTTGTAGTGTCTATTCCACTTGCCGATGCCCATTTTTCTTTGCAAAGTTACTGCCCGGGCGAATGGTCAAGTACCGCCATGCTAACAGGCAGAGGACTGAACGACAGCTTTCCGCAAATCAAAGATTTGGGTATTTCATTAACTCCTCCGTCTGTTTTCTTGCCTTATCGCCCTCATTCCGCAGTCTTTTGATGCACGAAAAATCAGTTCCCGACAAGAGGAGCCGAAAGGCTTCAAAAGGAGGGAAGAAAAACAAGTTGAACAAATAATTTCTTTGCGTATGGAATTACACAGATTATCAGAAAACGAGCAGGCATTTGTCGAGTGCTTCTCACGGTTCGTAAACGGTCAGATGGGGTCAGCCGCCAAGGTAGGCAATGCCCTTGCAGATGACCATCGCTATCTTATCAACGAAAAGGGCAAGGTGGTGTTTGCCTTCTTGGAACGCCTTGCCAACGACTATCAAAAAGGTCGTTATGACCAGCGTGACGAGTGGGTGTGCCGATTGGCAGCAGAGGCCATCGAACACCTTGTAGAGAACAGAATGTATTACAGAACACTTAACAACGATTGACTATGGCAAGCAGATTGATTACACCCGTATTGGAGGAGATACTGAAATCCTATCCTCTGTATTCACAGGACGGCAAAGGCAAGGATGCCGTTTGTGTGGCAATATTCTTCATCGGACACGTCCGTTGGTTCGTACTTGAAGGACAGCCGGAAGGTAACGACACCACGTTGTTCACCATCGTATGCGGTCTGCATGAAACGGAGTATGGCTATACCTCCGTCAATGAAATGGAGAGCGTAAAGGTGGATGGCTCCAAATATGGAGTGGACGAGATATTTCAAGTGGAGCAGTTGGACGGCTTCAAGCCGGTGAAACTGAAGAGCATTCCAGACGAGGATTTACAAGCATTCCTTCATAATATGGAATGACCCCAAATTAAATCAGCCGCAGGGACATTACTCCTTGCGGCTGACTATTGTTAGTACCTACTATGAGTAGTAAAGCCTACGATTAGTATATACTACGATACTACTCTCATCTTCGGAAAGCGGACTTGGCAACGTGCTCCTCTTGTACCTCTTCCTTCTGGTACTCCTCCATGTCAAGCAGTTGCTCATACGCAGAGCTGATGTTTGCGTCCATAGAATGGTTGTGGCTGAAAGGGAAGGTATGCTTCACAGAGAGTCCTGCATTGGTCACAGTCCCCACATCCAGGCTATCCTTATCCTTGTTATATTGCAGGTTCAGCAAACCACCATTCGGCATTTGGAATATCGGCATTTTTCGCTGCGCCAATTCCGAAAACTCTTCGGCGGTCATCTCCCTCGCCACAGCCTTCACGTCCTCACTGGCACGTCCTATGCCATAGCGAGTGATATGGTCACGCACTTCTTGCTCCGTATGCTTCAGGAACACCTCATACGTACCGCCAACACTCCCGTTATAGACCACTGCAAAGTCCTTGTCCTCTATTAGCAGGTCATCGCCTCTGTTCTGGCACGGCTTCCTGTAGGTCTGCTCCTCGTCCATGCCGTTCCCGTCATAGTATTCCTTGGCAAGCGTCAGCAGTCCTTGATAGTCACCTTTCTCCTTTAGCTTATCCAGTTCCGATGTGTCATCCGTTGATTGGAGATAGGCGATGGAGGCATAATAGACGTTTTCTTTCGATTGTGAAGGCTCTGTCAGGCTTTTGTACTGGGCAAAAGCCTCCTGATAATTGGTGTCAAGGTCTTTGCCGTGGTCGTAAGGAACAGAGAGTTTCACTTCCAGACCGTTACTCGTCGGCACAGCAATCTTTACAGAGTCCTCCTTCTCATGATGCTGGATATATACAGCAGAACCATTATATGCCAAGACTGCATGGTCGCCGTCATCTATGGATAGATAACTTTTCCCTTGCCCGTTTTCCTGCTCAGCCTTTTTCTCCTGGTCTATCTCCATAGCAATCTTGTCGATATGCTGCGTGAGCATTGAGGTAGCTTTTTTCACATCGAGTAGCGTGGTCTTGATGAACTGCGGCGACTCCTTCAGCGAATCCAGCCAAGACTTCAAATAGGCAGCCGAATCTCCTTTCAGATGCTTTGTCATGCCATACCGCTGAGCGGTCAGCGCAGCCGTCAGTTCTGCCACCAGTTCCTCGCGTGCATACTCTGCCGAGCCGAAGGTAGCGGGCTTGATGCGGTCTAACTGTCCCTCCGCACCCGTGGAGTGTCCCATCTCGTGGAAAAGGTTCGAGTAGAAAGACTCCCCATCCTTGAACTGCCTTTTCTCAGGCATCACAATCTCATTCTTGCTGATGGAGAAATAGGCGGAATCACCGAACATCGGTTTGATGGGACATATCCAACGGTTGTCCGCTATCATCCTATCCACGGGTTCAAAGGCAAACTGCTCGTCCTTCTCTACCTTGGGCATCGAGTATTCCTGTTCCAGTTTCTCCCAAAACTCTGGTCTGACCTCCTTCAGGTTGGTCTGCGCCACATTGAAGACATGGTAAGTCTGAAGCTTTGGATATACATTGTACTTTTCGCGCTCTTCCTGAGAGAGCAGTTTGTAGTCCTCCCACTTGATGTGTTCCTTTGTTTCCTTATTGACCACCGTAAACGTGGTGAGCATCACGGGGAAAGAATGCTCACCTTTCAGTACTGACACACGGGGCTTCTGTTCCTCGTCTTTCTTGCCAGTTTTGTTAAACTGCTGTATGCGGTCGAAGGTACAGAAGCGAGGAATCTTGTAACCCTCCTTCTCGCAATGCAGGAGCAACATCATAGCGTTCATGCCATTATATTCTCGTCCGTTCAGGTTTTTCGGCCATTGCAACGCACCTTCAGTAAACCAGGGCTTTTTCCATCCGTCTTTGCCCGACAGCGACTGAATACGCTCAATCATCATATCGGCAAACAGGTCGAGTGCCTTGTCTTCGGCACTCGGACCTTCCTTAGCATAAGGCTTTCCCATAGTCAATTAACCATTATAGGGCTGCGGAACATATTCGCTCATTTCAGACACTCGGCAGGAGAAGTCCAGTTTGTCATTGAAGACACTGACAGACAATGCCCCTTTGATGTTCGCTTTCACGCCTGGTTGCAGCCATGCCTCGCATTTGCCATCGAATAGGAAGAAACTTACCCAGATGTATTCAAATCCGTCCTGTACTTTCTCTGCGCTGAAAGCGGAGAACTGGCAGTACGGCACACCATTCTTGTCCGTCTTGTCCTCAATGCTCTTGCCCACCTTGCCGCGGAACTCCATCACGCCCTTGATGCAGTCCTCTGCCTCGTCAGGCTGGTGGCTGATGCTGCTTGCCGACAGGTTGAAATAAAGGACATCGCCCCATTTTCTTGGTACCAATACACCGGCTACCTCAATGCGTTCGCCGATGTTGCAGCTGCCCACCTCCGTCAGTGTCCCATCTTTGATGACCGACACCTCGATGGTCTTGTTAATCCCGCTCTTCGCTGGAATGACTACGTTCATGGCAAAGCTCACGAATGCCTTGCCCTCCTTGTTCGTGCGGCAGGTCGCAGCCTTGCTGACCGTTCCGCACACTGTTACATTACATTTGATCATTGCTCGATACTATTTGAATTATACATATCCATCGTCCAAGTGAAATGTCTTAGCAATGACAATAATCTCTTTTCAATCATCATATACTAGCGCACGTATCAGTTCATAGACTATCCACGCTGCTATGATAAGTTGGAAGCCGAGATAGATGATGGCCACGGTCTGACCGAAAAGCCATTGGGTAAGCATGAAGTGTCCTGCCACAGCTACCATACCCACCAGCAATGTACACAGATGACTTGCTATCCTTTTCATTTCCTTTGCAGATTTTGTTGTTGACTCTCAGCCTCCATCCCTTGCTCGAAGTTCTGCGAAGCCTGCTGTGTCGCCACGATGCCTGTCACCATTCCCGCAATCTTCGTCCGTTTGCTTTCTTCCGACAGATTGGCATTGCCCAAAATGAGCGACAGGCGGTTCATCTCCGAGGAGGTCAGTTCACGGTCAATCTTCACCGTACCGCTCTCTGCATGAAGCACAGTCTTGCCGTTCTCACCCACAGTAATGGTGCATTGCCTCATGCCTGGAACAAGCGAGGTCAAATCTACGAGCCGGTTGGCTGCCATGGCAGAGATAAGTCCTTTTTGTCGTTCCTCATCATTGCTGTCAATCTGCGCTGCCAACATCATCAGCGACATGAAGGTGGTCATCGCCATGTCGAGTATAGGGTCATTCGTTCCCGAAATGCCCACGCCGCTGTCCTCCGAGGAAAGGATTTTCTTCATCCAGTCCTCCGACGAAACCTTCTGCTCCTGTGGCGCATTGCTCTTGTATTTTGCCAACAGGTCATTGCCGTTATGCAGGGCCTGTAGCTTGATGTTGCCTTTCTGTCCGATTTCTGCCAGATAAGCGGCTGGATCCATATCCCTTTTTGAGCCGTCAGCCGATACACTCTTCACTCCGAAATGCAGATGCTCGCCAGTGGTTCTGGTGCCGGTATTTCCCGACACCCCCAACTTCTGACTGGCATTAACCACGTCACCTACCTTTACTGCTATGTCAGACAGATGCAGGTAGGAGCATTGCACCTTGCTGCCATCCTCACGGCTGTATTCCACGGTGACGGATTTCCCTCCTGCCGTGTTCGCATTATGGTTCACCGCCACCACCTTGCCGCCGTTCTCCGTGGCCAACACCGCCTCATGGTTCGTCTTGATGTCAATGCCCTTGTGCATCTGCTGCTTGGTGGCATCCATCGGATCCTGGCGATTGCCGAAAGGCGAGGTGATGAAGAGAAACTCCTCTCGCTCCACAGGAAAGGAATACCCGGCAGACTGCGGTACATGGGCAGCAGGCATTTCTCTACGAGGATTATTCTCCACCCCGAACGACCGACCTTCTGCCCGCATCTCAGCCATCACCTCACTGTCATACTTGTCCAGTCCGTTGGCTTCAATGATGCGCTGCAGACTTGCAGCATAACCGCCGCCCGTGGCATAGCCGGCACGCTCAATGCCCTTCGTCCATCCCTTGTAGTCGTCAGGCGACAGCGTGAAGCACTGCGCATAACGCTTGTTCTGCTTCAGGAACTGCGAGTGATGCTCATAACTGTCACCCACGCTTTTGTACTTACAGAATTTCTCGTTGGGCCTATCATCCGTATAGACTCCATACTCTCCGCCATTCTTCAACCACGATGCCGTAGCCTTGATGCCAAAGTGGTTGTTGCATTCGCGCGACAGTTGGCTCTGTCCGTTGCTGCTCTCCAGTATGGCTTGCGCCAAGATGACGGAGGCAGGAATCCCATACATCCGCATCTGTTCTTTGGCTTCCTCCGCATATTGTGCGGCATACGCTGCGTTCTTTCCCATAAGCCTATCTCCTTAGACTGGTGTGTTGTTCTGTTTCTTGACTTTCCTGTGCCATCTGCTTTCCTGTCTCTTTTCCAGGTGACACCATCTCCGTAATTCCACGCTTCGATGATGTTGTCTGCTTCGGCATTTCCAACTGGTCACAGATGGCCACCCGTTCACCAGCACGAATGAGCTTCGGCAGATAGGTGTCGAGGGCATGATATGGGAATCCTGCCATTGCCAACGGCTTGCCTTCATCATCCTTGCGCCCATTGCTCTTTGTCAGCGTAATACCCAATATTTTGGATGCCTTCACCGCATCATCCTTGTAGGTCTCATAGAAGTCACCGCAGCGAAACAAAAGAATGGCATCAGGATGCTTCTTCTTCAAGTCAAGATATTGTTGGACAAGGGGAGAGACAGCAGCCTTGACAGCCTTTTCATCCTTCTTTTCTTCTTTCTTTTCCTCTTGTTTCTTCTCTTCCCTTTGTTCAGAGCTTTTATCTTCCTTAAGTACCACTTCCTTCTGTTCATCATGCTTATCGACAATTGCCGTCTCCGCTTGCTTCACCTCCGTCGCTTCTTCCTGCTTCTCTTGTGTACTTTGCTCGACATTGTTGTCTTTCTGCAATACATCAGCAAACAGCGAGGCGGCAAGGTTCTGCTTGTAGGAATCCCTGTCAGGAGCCACCCACAATCGTTGCCATTGTGACGGACTGACACTTCTCGGCTGCAACTTCTTGCCGTCAATAGTGGCTGCACACAGGCATTCGCCCGATTTGGCACGGAATACTGCCACACGCTGGATGCGGTTCAAATCAACCTCCTGCTCATTACCTCCGAAGATGTCCACCTTCAGGTCGGGTTTCGCCTCTGCCATAGCATAATACTTCTGTGCCAGTTCCTCACGCACACGCTCGATGTTGTCCATCGACTGCTTCAAGGTGGTGAAGAAATGATTGAGGTCTCCTTTGTCGGGATAGACGGCAAAGCCCTCCTTACCTTCGGGCTTGATGTACAATGCCCACCGCTCCTTGTCATCCTTTACCAACTGCACATTGTCGAAACCGATGTCACGGCTGTGGGTTACGGCCTCAGAAGCATCCAACGAGGATAGGTCTTCGATAGACCAGTTGCGCAGTCTTGATACCGTGATTTTCTTGTCGGCGAAATAACTGTCGTCGGGACGGAAGCCCAAGGCTCCGTCGGGATTGTAGAAACGCACGTTGTCATAACCCTCTTTCTGCAAGGCATTGGTGAAGCGTTGCTTGTTCATGCCCTTGATCTCGTTGTTCACCTCCAACGATGCACCCTGTGGCAGCACCACATCGGCGGTCTTGCTGGCATCATCACGCACGATGACCACAGTACGCTGCTCCTCGTTGGGATGCTGCTTGATTTCGTCTGCTACGAAGTAGTGGTTGGGCAACTGCACCTGTATCTGCGCCGTCTCTCGCTGATGCTGGTCGGTGGCATACTCCACCTTTTCACCCAGTTCGGCTTTCTTCAACACCTTCAGCGCACCGTTCACCTCACTCTCGATGGCATCAATCAGACAAGGGTCTTCCTTCAGTTCCCTCGTCCAATAGTCCACCATGCTAAGGCTGTCCTTTGACAGACGGGCAGGCAGTCCCAGTTCGAGCATCTTCACGCCCGAAGCTATCTCAGTGATGAGTCGTTCCTTCTTCACGGCATCCTCCGACGGGGCTTTGCCGTTCTTCATGACCATGCCCTCACGTGCCAACCGCTGCTGATGACCGGTGGCAGACACCAACTGACGCATCATCTCCTGTACATAGTCATTGTAGTGCTCGAAGTCACGCTGCCGTGGCAGGTAGATGACATCCTTCTCGGTGTCGTAGTGCGCCACACCCGTGCCGTCCTGACGTACATTCACGAGGTTGTCCTTCATCTTCTGAAGGAATCCGTTGACGCACCCATGCAGCTGCTTGTCCTCCTTGTCGCCATAACCTCTATCCTCCACCGTGCCATCCTTCTTCAATGCCGTAGTGTAGGCTGTTTCGTTAGCCATAGGCAGTAGCGTCTGGTCGATATTGAACAGCACACGGATCTCACGGTTTTTCACTCCCTTGTACTGCTGTTTGTCCTGTTCCGACAGTTCTGCGTATGCCTCCTTGGTGATGACATCGTCGGGATTGTTGCGGTTGACGTACTTATTCCAATTGTAATACAGGAACGGCACACCTTTCTCATGCTCCCTCACGCTCTCACCCCGTGCCTTCGCTTCGGAGAACTGCGTAAACAGATTGCTCTTGCAACCCTTGGCATCGGAGTCAAGGGCAAGGACAAGGGCATTGAACGGACTGACCGAAAAGCCCTTGGGATAGAGCTTCGGATAGAGTTTGCCGCTTGCATTCAACCAATGTCCCTTGGCATCCACCGCACTCGTCAGTGCCTCAGTGAGCAGCGACACCTGCTTCTCCGCCGTCCGCTTCTCAAATTCTGATTTCTCTTTCATGCTTTTATCTTTTTGTTTATCTCAATCACATTCTATAATTGGCTTACCAAGCCACCGTTCCCGACAATTTTGTTGTCGGGCTTCACTGTATTCCCCTCGGTCGCACCACGCTCTCCCGTGCCTGCTCTTCGTACTGCATTGCTGCCATCTGTCGCATCTGGTCGTTCTTGGCAAGTATGGCGTTAGCCAATGTATTCAGCGGCAATGCCCCCGACTGATGCGCCCCAATCACACTGTCAGGCAGTTGAATGGTACAAGGCACATGGTCAATGTTGGCAACGAGACACCGCCCTTGCAGCATCGGGTTGCTGATACGAGGATTGAGTGGTTCATCAGGATATTGGCGGTACTGAATGCGAGATGCAGCAGGACTAACTGTAGGTGCAATGCCTTCCTGCTGTTTCCTGCCCAGCACCTCATGTCCCGCTTTGTTGAGCAGATTGGCACCTCCCATACCCATCAACAGCATCTTCAGTATAGGATTCTTCACGAACATTCCAGCCACGATAGAGGCCAAAGGAAGGAGGCTATTGTCCATATTCAGCGATTTTGTCTTGCCAGTGAACAGTCCCACCAGTACATCGGGCAGCATCGCCAACACATAACCAAGGTTCTTGCCGATGTCTGAAAAGCCGTTCAGTCCAAAACTCTGCAACAGCCCGTCCCATCCATTTTCGTTTGTTTGTAAGGCTGTTTCCTCCTGCTGGACTACAGATGGTGTTGCCTCTTCAGTCGATGAATCAGGAGTTTCTTTCGGTTCTGCCTTCTTCTCCTTCTCAGCCTCTGCATCCAGTCTCGCCTTAACCTCCAGATACTCGTCTTCCTGTCCAGGCGCAACTATCAAGGGCACATCCTTGTACTTGCCTGTACGTTTGGTTGCTTCGTTTCTCTGAGGGTCAAGGAACGTACCTTTGTTCCAAGGAAAAGAGGTCTGCTCGGTTTGTTTCGTCCAATCCATAAAAGTGATATTGCTCGTGGGAATCTTGTTCTTGAAATGGCTGTTGGTAGCCTTGATATAGCTGTTCTCGTGGTTCTTGATGACTTTTGCCTGTTTGCGGAATGAGGCGAAGACGTTGGTGCCCGTACCGAAAACTCCCTTGCTGATACACTCCTCGACACAGACCTCTTGGCTGCTACCTTTCTTGCTTAGGTGCTCCATGCCGACATTCATCACCATATCGATACCGACAAACTTGGCGAAGGTTGCCCATGAGCCAATCCCTCCCATGGCCACGACATCGGCACCCGCTCCGGCTGCCCATCCCGCTGCCTTCTCTGTTCGAGAGGGCTTATAGGCTGCCTCTCCTTTGGCTTCTATCTCTGCGGCAAGGGGTGACTTGTTCAGTTCGTAGGGCAGACCGAACAGACTGCTTTGTGCCGCCTTGCGGATGATATAGTCGGCAGAAGATGTTGGCATACGGTCTTTCACCATTTTTTCTATCATCAGCTGCTCCATGCGGTGATCGATATAGGCGTATGCCAAATCACAACCGAGTTGTTTAGAGAGTGCATCGTACCGCTCTCGTCCTATCTCCGTCACCACCGCCTTGCGCCATTCCTCAGCCATCACGGCAAGGTCACGCTGCATATCCTTGTTGCCGACAATAGCCTCCTTGCACATCGCCAGATAGTCTTCGGTGGTCTTGCTGTTCCACTTGCCTGTAATCTTCAGCGTGGCGTATGGGTCATCACCAGGCATATTGGCAGTGGCCAATGAGCGTAGGATGCCAGCCGTACTGTTGGAGTAGGCTCGCATCTCGTCTGCCTGTCTGTTGGACAAGTCCCGTTGCACCCTGCCCATCACGGGGGCAAGGTGACACCCGAAGTAGTCGCCCATCAGACGCTCTATCTCTGCGAATCGCTGACTGTTCTTAACTGCCATATACCTTGTTTATATATTATACTGCTGTAATATCTGTTCCTTTGTCTGCTCGATGGCATTGTGATATATCTCCATCTGCTTAGGATAGTGTTCCTCCAACCATGCGTCCTTGTCCACTTGGCAGTGGATGAACTGCACGGCCATACGTTCCTCAATCTCCACGGAGGGTTCCCCCTCTTCCTTACCATTGAACCATGCCTTTGTCCACCATCTCACGCCAGCCCGGTCGGGATAGACGCTCACTATCCTCGGAATGTCGAAGCTCTGGATATCCACGTCCAAGTCGGCAAGAGGGTCGATGATGCCGTCATGCGTCAGGGCTTGCTCTTGGAGTTTTTTTTTAACACCTCGTCCATCGTGGAGAGATATACCTGATGTCGCATGGCAAGATAGTTGAGAAAGTCGGCAATGAGCAGGTTCTGCACCTTAGTCGCCAAAGGCATACAGCGGTTGCCGATGCCCAAGGGATTAGCCATGCTCGGCATGGTCTCGTAGAAATAATGCTTGCTCGCTCCCAACGAGAAGATGTTTCTCAACGACTGCTCCGTATGTTCGGGCAGAGAGTATGCTCCTTGTTGAAGGTCCTCGAAGTAGGAGGGAAGGAAGCGGAGCATCAATGCCTCTATCTCCTGACGGTCGGTGTCGTAGGGTGAAGGGATGTTCATGTCCAGTTCATTGATGCCCATTTGGGAATTGTGCTCCAATGCCTTGATATTGCCGTAGAGCATGGTGAGGAACTCCAACGGATTGATTTCCTCTCCGTCAAACCTCACCTCCATGTGCAGCAGGTCGCCACTGATGGCGATGGTCTGACCGGCCTTGACGCTTTGGGAGAAGTTGGCGAAGACATTGGAGAGATGCCTGTAAGTCACTTCGTATTTGCCGTAGCGGATGGTCTGGTAGATGCCATGCTCCGCGTCCGACCCAATGGCAGAGACGGTTCCCGTTGCCACCGCCGACAGCAGGTAATGGTTCACTGAGAAGTCTATGCCGTGATGGAAGAATGTTTCTCCCGTCACGGGATTTTTCTGCTCTCCGTAACCCAAGGACATCTGCACGTCCTGCTTTATAGGCTCCTCAAACGGCATACAGTAGCCGCTCGATGAGCGCAGTATCATTTCTTCTGTATATCTCATATCACTGTATATTGGTTATCGTTTCATCCCTCTGCTTTGGGTCTCTGCTTCTTTCATGTTCTGCCCATGTGAAGACGTACCGCCTCTGTTAGGCAGAGTTTGCGCCACCTTAGAATTGTTCCCGATGATCATCGCTCCAAGCAGGGCACCCGCAATCTTGCTCATCCAACCAAAGCGTCCGAATACCATGAAGGCGGCAGCCACCAGTCCGACGATGCTCATACCCGACACGTTGCCCTTGCCGATATTGCCAAAGAGATTGCCTATCATGTCGCATCCTACGCCTCCGAACATATTCCTAAAGAAATCACTGATGCCGCTGAACTGGGTGTCCATCTTTCCGGCTACAGTGTTCACCGCATCAACGGCTTCACCAGCCTTGCCCGTCAGACGTTGCACATCGTTGGCGGTTTGTGCCACCGCTTCCGTGGCATTCTCGCCGATGACAGCATCACCTACGATGCGTGCCACGCTCTTGTCTGTGGTCAGCTTCTCCCATGTCACATAGCCTGCGGCACTACCCACTGCGGCCGTCTGCATAGCCTTGCCGGCTCCCATAAGGGTGCGTTGCGGGTGGAGTGCCGCACTGCCTAAGGTCTTTCCAGTTACTCCGATGACATGGCCAGTACCTCGTGCCGCCTTGCCACCATATTTCAATAATGAACTCCAAAATCCCATATCTTATCGTTTTTTAATCACGGTTTGACTTCGTCTTCTTCTGTCACGACTCGGCATAGCTCGAACAAGTTCGGCTCTGCTCTCGCTGCTCCATCAGTTTACGTTCTTGCCCACCTGCTTCCACCGCCTCTTGGCAGCCGCTGCTATCTCGGCTTTGTTCGCTTTGGTGGGTCTTGCCCCTTCGTCTATCTCCATCCAAACATCGCCCATGGTGGTGTATTTCACCGCCCTCGTCAGTCGCTTCAACTGCTTGTTCATCTTCTTCAGTTTGGGTCGGATGCCGAAGACTATCTCCACACGCTCCTTCTCGGTCATCTTGTTGCCCGACAGGCATACCGTGCGTATGTCATTAACTATCTCGATGCTGTTCATAATCAGCTCGCGGTATATCTTGTTGCGCTTGGCTGACAGGGCTACGGCAAGTCCGTTGGCAGGATGGGCATCCAACTGCGCCACCAATCCACCCATATTGTCCACCAACTGACCTATCTCGTGATAGAAACCATATATCTGTGCGGCATAGCTGACGATGGAACGGAAGGAGTCCAGATAGTTGTTGAACTCCCGCTGCAGGTCGGTAGTGGCTTCCACTTCCTCCTTGGTCCAGATATGGCCGGTGGATTGTAGCAGCATCACTTTCTCCTGATTCTTCAGTTCTTTCTCCGCCTTGTTGGTGTACATCAGAATCATCCCCGCAAGAGTCGGGTCGTTCTGCGCCCGCACTCCTGCAAAAGATGATATAAACATAAAAATGGCAATTGATATGAAATACTTCATGACTGATTCCTTTATCGTTAATCACTGATGGTCATACGTCCTGCTCTGCGCCATCTGCTAAGGGCTTGGGTGGCTATCTCTCCATTGCTTCGGTCTATCATCCCTGCCGTCACGCCGTTCCACACATCGGTCATGGTGTAATATCGTATAGACAGATAAAGACGATGCAGCTTCTTGCTGAAGGCACTCAGCTTGTCGTTCAGTGCCCACAGCGTCTTGCTCCTTTCCGCACCAGTCAGCATGTTCTCTTTGCCTCCTTTGGCGACTGCATCTTTCAGCAGTGTGAAGACGGACACCAATTCCGTGGCGGTCTCCATATACAGGTTGTTCATCGAGAGGGTGGCAACGATGCCTTGCGGATTATTGTTGATGGCCTTGCGCATCTTACACAAGGTGATGAATATCTTCACTCCATCGTCGTACAGATAGGTACAGGCTTTGAGGGAAGAGGCATAACCACTGGCGGTTTTCAGATAACTGTTGTACTTCTTCTCCCATTCGTGTATCTTGGTGAACTCTGCGGCGATGGTATTCTGCAACAGGGCAGTCTTGGTCTGACCTTTGATTTCCTTCTCTATCTCACCGTTGATGGCTTCGTTGCCCTCTGCTAATGCCATCCATTCCAAAGGGTTGGCAGTCACAATCTGTGCATGGGCTGACGGCACGCTCAGTACCAATGCCACGACAATGAACCAAATCTTATCTATTCGTAATCTCATATACGCCCTTTCTTCGTTTGTTCGTTTCTACTCTTGTTCGTATCACACTCACCACGTCATAGCTGTTGCTGATGCCGGTCATTTCCAGTTTCGGTGTCGTTCTATCCATCGACAACACGGTCACGCTTTTCAGTCCGCATAACTGTTGTATCAATGTCTGATGCTCGGCAAAGTCCACCACTCGGTACAACTCCATGTAGTTCACGCTCCGCTGAAACACTCCGTGCTCACAGATGAGTTGCTCGCTCCCGATATGGTAGCGGATACTCCTCAGATAGATGAATCGGTAGAGTAAACAGAGGGAGAACAGGAGGCTGAAGACAAGCAACAGGGTACTATATGCACAACCGGGCAATCCTCCGATTAGGAGCATTGCCACGCACAACAGCAACAGAGGCAGTTCGTTGATGAAAAACTGTCCGATGCTGGGGCACAAGGTGATGATGCTATTATCTTCTTGTCTCATACGCTTCTATGATATGTGTTCTTTTCTTCTTTTTCCCTTTGTTTCTCTGCCTTGCCGGCTGCGATAAACTCGGCATAGTCGAAGGTATCTGGTTCGCCCTTGGCAATCAGTTCTGCTGATTTCTTGTTGAGCAGCGCATCGTTCCAGTCCTTGTAGCAACCCAATGGATGATAGGCTTGCACATGCTCGTGACGGAAGCCCATCTCTGCTGCCACCTTCCTGAAGTTTGCAACAAACTGCCGCCCTGCATCGTCCTTGTCAAAACCCAAATAGTGCCGTGCGTTGGGAGTAACGGACAGAAGTCCTCGCATCTGTCCCTCGGTGGGTGTGCCGCCCGTAGATACATACACCATCTTTACAGGATTTATCTGATACTCTGCCATGGCATCGTAGGCACTCTCAAACCATACAATTTCGCTTGCTTTATCCAACGGCTCGCCCGTGAGGTTGGCAATCCACAGTCCTTCACTGCTGTTGCTTCCTTCTGCCTTGCCCTTGTAACCGCCGCTACCGTCCATCTTCGGTCGTCCTCGTTCCTCAAAGCCCACAGTCTTGTCGGGTGTCTTGGGCAGTACAAGCGGAAAGGCAAGGTTGGCAAAGGTAAGTCCATCCGTCCGATGCTTAGTAGCCAGACAGAAATGCCGATGAAAAGCATACTGCGTATAGAGGTCGATGCCTCGGAACTTAAAATAGGGATAAAACCTTTTCTGCGTTTCCCTGTCCTGCGGATTGAACTTGTGGATGTCGTAGTCATTCAGGTTGAATGGCTTTCCGTCCTTTCTTGGTTCTGTAATCTTCGATGGTCTGTCCTCTATGGGTTGGTTGAGCAGTCGGTTGCAGACGAGGTTGACGAGTCGGTCAGGAGACATTCCCACCTTGTTCTCTGAAAACATTTCTGGATGCTCCTTGATGAACGAAATGACATTATACACCTTCTGCTGCGGTGGTTGGAAGCAACATTTCCCATTCTGCGTGACAATGAACTTATCACCACGCACCCGTCTGCCCTCACTGTCAGTACGCACATACGACGGATAACGCAAGCCATCTCTCTTGTTCAGATGATACCCTGCGTCCACCAGTACTTCCTGTATGCTCAACCTGTCCAGAAAGTCATCGTATGTCAGTTCACTACTCATTATAAATTATAAATTGTAAATTATACATTGTTAATATCCTCTCCTTATCTCCGTGGCAACATGATTTGCTTCTGCCTCAAAGTACCTTGCCGCAATCTCCTGTGGCGAATCCACTCCCGGTTTGAAGTAAGGACGTGGACCGCCATGATGCTCTGCATAGAACTCCGGGGCTGGATGGTGATGATGGTGGCTTATGTCATGCGCCACCTCTGCTGTAACGACTGCTCCTGCCGTCAGAGCCGCCAATATCTTCGTGCCCAGTCCGGCGTTGGTTTCGGGGCGTGTCTTCATATCCACTTCACTGAAAACCTTGGAGAAGAGTTTCATGCGATGGTAGTCATCCACCGCCAAGAACTTGTCGTAGTCCTTCTGCTTGATTTCGTGCGTGATGGCTTCTCCATTGATAATGGCGGTCATGCGATACTTATCTTCGCCTTTCTTATCTCCCTCCATCGGAGGCACTTTCTCCACCATGATGTCACCGACTTTCACTTCACGCCCATGCGCTCCCTCACGATACCAACCCTTGTTCTCATTAATCAAGGCAAGGTCTTCACCTCTCACCATGGCATCGCCTTGCAACACGTCACGTCTGACAGTCTCGTCCTCTTCCAACGGAAGCAACCGTTCCTCGTCTTGTTGCTGACGCTGCTGCAACTCCTGTTCAAGTTCGGGATGCAGATGCAGGTCGATGCGCTCCTTGCTATTCAGTGTGTCCATCAGGATTTTGTCAGCAAAGTCGTCCTTGATGATGCCATTCAGCAGTTCCAAGCGTTGAACGACGGGCACTTCCTTGATGGAGTTGGAGGTGAGTTTCTTCAGTTCCTCATCTGTCAGGTCATACACCATGTCGGCATTGACGCTGTTCGACTGAATGGTCAGCGTCTTCGCATTCTCATCAATGATGATGCCATGCGATGCCAGACACTCCTGCCACTTCTCATTGGTGAAATAGACAGGCGAGGTAATCAGTTCCTTATAAGGCTTGGCTGGCTCCGTGCTTCTCGTGCGGCTGATGGAAGGCATTATGATTCCCTCCAAATCTTTCAGCACATCCTGTTGCTGAGGGCTATAACTCTGTTGCTGTCCCTTATAATAGAACCCATAACCGCCGCTCTGCAATTCGCCAGGCTTCATTCTGCCGTCCCAACGTTCAGGCACAATCGGGGCTTCGGGGAAGAACAATCGTCCTCCAACTCTGCGAAGATGGAATCCCTCCTGACTGCGTGGTGTCCAACCTAAAAAGGGTGGTGGCATATCGATGCGCCCCATCCGTCCATACTCGCCGATACCAACACGATAGCCGTGCAGCCCCATAGCTACACGACCGTTGGCATTGCGTGCATGAACGAAGTTCTTGGGCATATAGAAGTCGTTGCCCACAATGCCCGTAAAGGTATTGTAGGCTAACTTGTTGGCATGATTCGTACCCCAGTCGGTCAGAGCCAACATCTGCTTCTCGGTGATGTTATAGGTAAGCAGCGGACTGTCATGCCCTTGCACCACAAGCTGATAGCCGCTGCCATTACTCACCACATGAGCCTGCATACCATTGCGCATGAGCAAGTCACGCATCTCTGGTTGCAGGTCCATCTGTTGGGGATTCGTATTCTTTCTTATCGCCATACTTATTCTTCACTCTTCATTCTTCACTCTTCATTTATCATGCTTCACCGTTCTCTATTGCCTTCTCCAGTTCCTCATCTTTGTGATGGACAAACTGCTCCGCACTCTCTTCACAAATGCAGAGTCCGTTGTTCAGACAATAGCTCTCATATTCTTCCTGCCATTCAGCAGAATGATGGTTGACATACTCCAACCAACCGTACTCGCCGCTCTGTATCTTCTCGACGAGCACATCCTCTGGATAATATTTATTTGATGCCATATACTTATTTATATTATGTGTAGATTATTTGTGCATGGAAAAAGAGGCGCGGTTGCGCTCTCCATTCTTCTTCTGCTCATTCCAAAGTTCTTCCGTGTATTCCTCTTCAGGCACATAGTCAAGATTACCGTCATCGCCCATTACCCAACAGCCATAGCACCCGAAGGTGTATTTGTCCCACTCTCGCTTGGTGTTCTCCTTCCACTTCTGACTGTCGCCTTGATTAATCCTTATGCCGGTCTTATCGTTCAGGTCAATACCCACCGTCACCTGTTCGTCCTCCATGATGAGCGTGAGCGGCTCACCCTTCTGCATCACGGTCAGTTCTGCCGAACTCAGTTTCAGTTCATCCTTCAGCACCTCCAAGTTGCGCCCGATGACAGGCGTAGGTACCGACATCACCTGATTGGTCTCCGTGTCAATCTGCACGAAAGCCTTGCTGCTCCTGCCATCAGCATCCTTAACATCGGCAAGGATAGCCTTTCCAGCCAGCAAGTCCTCCTGCTGTTCCTGAGTAAAAGCCTCCAATGGTGATTTCTCCAACTGCGGATAGAAGACCACATCCACCTTGCCGTCCTCCATACGGACCAACGCAAATCGGGTGCGGCTCTTCAATGTCTCGCCCTCATCATTATTCACCTGAATGGGCAGCAACGGTGAACGTCGTCCCTGACCAATATCTTCCAACGCCCACATGGGCAGGTCTTCAATCTTCTCTTGTGTGAGACCAAAACGAGCCAGTGTCTGATAAGGCACCTCGCTCTCTTCAAATCGTACTTGCTTCATACTTTAACTTTGAATTTGAAATTAAACTCATGCAAAGTTATATACCTATTCAGAGACAAGCAGAATTGCATAAGATAATGCGTGTTATTTTTGACGATTATTATTATTTGAGTTTGATTTCTGCTCAAAAATCAAACTCGATTGCTATATTATGTTACAATCTTCTTGTCTTCCCTTTGTTCTTTATGCCAGTCAAAGAATTGCTTGTTACTTTTGCACCATGAAACGATTTCTACTCATCACAATAGCAGCAATATTCTGTTCATCAGCAACAGTATGCGCTCAGTTCAATACCGTCACACAGACTAAGGTACACCGCAAGGCTGTGCCAAAAACGACGCAGTCCGCAACATCCGAACAACTGCCTCCGTGCTCGCCGCATCAGCGGCGAGACTCTCTTGCCTTTGCCCCATTACAAACCCAAACGGAGCAGACCGACCGCCACACGGCACTTGTCAGTCCACTCCGTCATATCTCTGTCACCAGCCCTTTCGGCTACCGCAGAGACCCATTTACAAAAAGAAAAGCCCTACACAACGGGCTTGATTTGAAGGCAAATTACGAACCCACATACGCCATGATGCACGGCGAGGTCATCAAGGTAGGCAAGGACAAACGTTCAGGCCTCTATGTCACCCTCCGTCACGGCGACTTCACCGTCAGCTATTGCCACCTCTCCCAAACTCTCGTCACCAAAGGCACCCACGTCCGTCCCGGCATCATCATCGCGCTGACAGGCAACAGTGGTCGCAGTACTGGTCCCCACCTGCACCTCACACTCAAAGACACAAAAAAAGGACGAGCCATCGACCCGTCCATTCTTCTCAATCTTATCAAGCATCCACTCTAATAGAACGCCTTGTCTTTTGTCGTTCACATCACCCCTTCCGCATTGCAATAATGTCTTAAATATCTAATCCTCAACAATTTCTATTCTTGAAAAACAAGTGTTTTATTCACGAATATAATATGATTTCGTGAAAGATGTCATAAGATGATACTAATATCTATGCTATTTGTCAATAAAGAACCCGTTTCTATGCAGATATTCTGAAACGGTTAGTGTTCCAATCCCTATCTGCTCACACAACAAAGGAAGTTTCTTGAACAACTTACCGTCATTCTGCTGCCTTGTTTCCTCCGTCATTACTTGCATCTCTTCCAGATGGATAGCGTCCGAGTGTCGTACATTCAGTGCATAAATGATAATCTTAGCATCACCTGTTTTAAGGTATTCTTCCTTTTGCTCTATGTATTCTTCTTCAGTCAGTTCCTGCTTCTTCAGTCTTACACAGAAATTGTTGTCTATCATGTTGCTGAATCTCTCTGGGGCACATGGAAATAGATCCTTTGTCGGAATGACCAATTTCTTGTCTTTGAGGAAAGGCATCTTTTCAACTGCAATTCCTTTGGAGGTGCGTTTTGATTCATCCAGAATCACATCAAGTAGCATCAAATCCTTGCGGGAGAACGCCTCTTCCAGGAATGAGTACAACTGTCCGTCCTTATCCAAGGGAAGATAATTCTTGGCAATCATCACCAATGAGCATGTATCAACAACTATCGCCATAACTCCCTCTCAAAATTTGCTGGTTTGACATTGAGTCTCGAACAGAAAGTGGTCTCGTTGACCACTCCATTGAAATAGGCATATTGCATGGTTTTCAAGAATAGCGGAGAAATGATGGGCTTTGGTGTTCGCCCGCCTCTCTTCTCAGAGTTTTTCAACTTTTCCTGTTCCTCTCTTCTTCTGTATTCCTCTGCCAATTCACTCTTGACATTGCTGTAGCTCGAATAGCTGATTTTCCTGTCGATATACATCCTTGTATATAAGGCAAGACGGCTAATGTGCGTCCGTGCACTGATAGCCTTGAAGAGGTCAATGCAGTAGTCGTTACGGGAATCTACACATGCTATGTTAGCAAGTGTTTCTGCTTCTTGTCCCATAATGAACTGATATGCAAAATCATTGCACCATCTTTCGACATCACTGTATGAAGTCTGTGCCGAGATGTCCATCATGTCCACCGACTCCACTTCTTCAATCCCCAATAGACAATGCCCCAATTCATGCGCCAGAGTGAATATTTCTCGCTTGTAATGCTTATGATGCTTAAGCACTATCACATTGGGCTTAAGGTAAAAACCGTCAATGTTGGTTTTCTCTTTCTTGTTCCATGTCTCTATGTATTCAAAGACAAAAATGCCATGATCGGCGATTTTTTCTATCATCTTCACAAGAAACTGCCTATGATTGACAGTTTCCCCGGGATAAAAAAAATCTCTTGCACGTACGGCTACTGTCTTAGGGTCATCTTGTAGGGTGTAGTGTTCTATGTCAAACTTCACATCCAGTTGCGACAGTTTGTTGTATGCATCCAAAGCGTTTTTCAGACTCTCGAATCGGTTTACAGTACGGATCGACTCCAAGTTCAGCTCTGTTCCGAATGAGGTCTTGCGGAAGAAGATACTGCTGCTTGCATTGGTTGACAACTTAGAATAGTCTTGAAAGAAACTGACTTCTTTGTCGAATATCTCACCTATACGCTTCAACACCCCCAAATCAATAGAATCTCCACTGATGTCTGCGGCTCCTGTTATCCGTTTCCTGCCTTTGTTCAGAAGAGACAACAAGTCATCCACCGACATCTTGTATAATGCCAGCAGGTATTCTAAACGTTTCTTGTTAATCTCTACTTTCATATCAGCCTCGATTGAACTATTGTTGTTTTGATGCAAATGCTTAGGCACAATTTTGCGTTGCAAAATTACACATTTTCACTTAAATGGGCGAATTTTCATGCTGAATATCACTGGAATTTATGTTTATTTTGCTAAATCGCTACATTTTGCCACCAAAAAGACACAAAAATAGGACGAATCATCGACCCGTCCTTTTGTTTTTAGCCTTTTTCGTTCTAACCACAGCCTGCAATGTTATTCATCAACTGGTTCATCACTCGCATGTCTCATTTCGTAAACTGTCCATAAGGCTAACACACATTCAATGGCTATCACGGTAATGGCCGCAGTCATGCCCCACCAGTGGGCAATAAGCATAAAGATGCCAGCCTCAATGCACAACGCAAAGAGGATGGTAACAATAAGTGATAATATTCTATTCATTCTACGGTAACTGATTTAGCAAGGTTTCTTGGCTGGTCAACATTCCTATCCTTGTTGATGGCGATGTAATAGGCCAGCAACTGCAATGGGACGGAAACAACGAGAGGTGTAAGGCATTCGGGTACGTCGGGCACTTCAAGGCAATGGTCGGCGATGTCCTTCATTGCGTCATTGCCCTTGGTAATGATGGCGACAACCGTACCGCCACGCGCCTTCACCTGCCTTACATTACTGATTATCTTGTCATACAGCGAGTCCGTTGGAGCAATGACCACCGTGGGCATCTCGCTATCTACAAGTGCAATCGGTCCATGCTTCATTTCCGCAGCAGGATAACCCTCCGCATGGATATAGGATATTTCTTTCAGCTTCAACGCACCTTCAAGGGCGGTGGGGTAGTTGTACCCACGACCGAGATAAAGGAAGTTGCGGGCATAGGTGTATATCTTCGACAAGTTCTTGATTTTGTCAGCAAGTCCCAACACATCTTTTATATATAGGGGCATGTTCTTCAACTCCCGGACAATCCTCTCTACGGTTGCATCATCCACAGTACCACGCATCTGTCCCACGCAGAGGGCAAGCAGCATCAGCACCGTTACCTGTCCTGTAAAAGCCTTGGTAGAAGCCACACCTATCTCAGGTCCTACATGGATGTATGTCCCGGAATCCGTATTTCTTGGGATAGAGGCACCCACGACGTTGCAGATGCCATACACAAAAGCCCCCTTGCTCCGTGCCAACTGTATGGCGGCAACGGTTCCGAGCGGTCATACTTCCTTTGTAACTCCATACACTTCTCAAAGGAGAAGTCGGATGCCTCAAAAAGAGGCTGGATAAGGTGGGCGCATTCGTTCAGCAGTCCCTTGACGATGTGGATGTTCATCTCGTGGCAGTTTCGGCAAATTGCACTGTTGCAGTTGATATACCGATGACTGTTGATGAAGTCATCCACATAGCGGTCATACCGCTTGCCATTCAAAATCACATCCTGAAGATAGAGTTCTCTCGCTTCTAAGAGTAACTCAAACAATTCTTCTGCTACATCCTGTTCGGTAGCGAAGTGGGTCAGGTGTTGCTTCTCTTCAAAAAAAGAGAAGACTTTTTAATTTGTTTTTGCATACTAAATTACTTATTTATAAGTTTATGACGACTGAAATATAAAAATTACACAACATGGTTCAGTATTAGGTTATAATTCTTGTAAAGTTACATTCCTCCTCCCAACGCATGGTAAAGTTTAATTATACTTTGTATGCGTTCAAAACGAGTTTGTAACTGTTGCACTTCCGCTTCGAGAAGAGACTGTTTGGCGGTCAGCACTTCCAGATAGGTGGTATTGGAATGACGCATCAGCGATTCTGTCTTTCGCACAGCGTCGCATAATGTTTCAACCTGCCGAGCATTGATTTCAATTTGCGATTTTGCCGTCTGCCATGCGGTCAGAGCATCGTTCACTTCCTTTCCTGCGTTCAGTAATGATTGCCGGAACAACAGTTTGGCTTCTTCCTGACGGCTTTTGGCTATCTTCAAGTTGGCGATGTTTACGCCCCGGTTGAATAACGGCTGTGTCAGGGAACCGATGGCATTAAGTAACCATTGTCCGGGATTTACGATTACGCCACCGCCGTTATTAGTCCATCCAAGAATTCCCGAGAGGGTAATATTGGGATAGAAGGCGGCACGGGCCGCATTGGTGGAGTAGAATGCTTGCGCCAGTTCCATTTCAGCCTGACGCACGTCGGGACGGTTGGAAAGCAGTTGCAAAGGGACTCCGATCGAGACAGTATCGGGGAAAGCAGCCTCGGCCAGATCACTTCGTCCAATCGAGTGTGACGGCATGGCAAGTATCGCAGACAGGGCGTTTTCTGTTTCGGAAATACTCTTGCGTATGGATAACAGGGATGCTTCGAGTCGCATCACGTTCGCCTTTGCCTGCAATACGCCAGCCTCGTTTGATTTCCCCACTTTTTTCAACGCTTCAAGAGTGCGTACGGTAGTCCGCCAGTTCTCCAAAGTCCGGTTACTTATTGTCATTTGTGCGTCAAGCATGGCAAGGGTGTAGTAACTGTCTGCAATAGTGGCGACAAGCTGTGTCTGTACGGCCTGCCGGTAGGCACGGCTTCCTTGTAATGCGGCGGCTGCGCCACGCTTTGCCGCCGTAAGTTTGCCGAAGATGTCCAGTTCCCAGCTTGCCGACGCTCCCACATTATATGTCTTTGCCGTTGCTCCGTCATGTTTATTGGCATTACCTTCGGCAGTCAGTCCCAGTGATGGAAGATATGATAGTCTGGCAGTCATCAGGACGGCTTCTGCCGCTTCCACGCGTAACCGTGCCACATTGAGGTCTGCGTTCCGTTCAAGTCCGGTTTCAATCAAGGACTGGAGTTTCGGGTCGGTAAACATTTCCCGCCACGACAGGGACGCGATGGTCATTGTATCAATGTCCGCCGGCATGTCCCGATACAGATTCTCCGTTGAGAGGTCAGGGCGATGATACCGGCTGTATGTGCCACAGCCGGCAAGCATCCATCCCGACAATATGATATATATTACTGTCTTCTTCATTTAATTATGCTTAACACGTTCTTGGATATATTGGAATACAATAAACAATGACGGCACAAGGAACAACAGAGCCAAAGTACCTACAATCATTCCACCGATTACACCTGTGGCAAGCGAACGGCTGCCGTTGGCACCCACTCCGTGCGCCATCATCAGCGGGACAAGACCGAACACCATGGACAACACAGTCATCAATATGGGGCGCAGGCGGACTTTTGCCGCACTGTATGCCGCCTGTGCCAGCGTCATGCCTTCCGACCGCCGTTTACCGGCGTATTCGGTAAGCAGGATCGCTGTCTTGGCAAGCAGGCCTATAATCATGATAAGTCCGGTCTGCATGTAGATGTTGTTCTCCAGACCGAAGAGCCACGCAAACAGGAAACTGCCCATCAGTCCGCAAGGCACCGACAACAGAACCGCGAAGGGTATGAACACGCTCTCATACAAGGCGCACAGAATCAGATAGACCAGAACCATGCAGAGCAGGAATATAAGCGTGGCATTGTTGGTCGTCTTGCTTTCCTCACGCGAAATGCCGCCAAACTCGTATGTGTAATTTGACGGAAGCACTTCACGTGCCGTCTCGCCGATGGCTTCGAGCACCTGCCCCGAACTGTAGCCCTGAGCCGGAGACCCGCTAATCGAGATGGCGTTGAACAGGTTGAAACGGGTGAGGTCTGACGGGCCGTTGGTCTTGGTCAGGCGCACGAACCGGCTCAAAGGCGACATGCCGCCATCGGTGGCACGCACATACATGTGGTGCAGGGATTCCGCATTCACACGATATTCCGCCGGAGCCTGCATGGTCACATGGTAGAGCTTGGAGAACCGGTTGAAGTCGGAAACATATTGTCCGGTATAATAGCCCGACAATGTGGAAAGCACATCTGCGGGCGACACACCCGACTGTTCGCATTTGGCGGCATCGATATCCACCCAGTATTGCGGATAATCCGTGGCAAAGGAGGAATAGACTTCGCCGATTTCGGGTCGCTGCGACAAGGCTTCGACAAACTTGTCTGCCTCTTCCTTGAAGGCGGCGATGTTTCCGCCCGCCTTGTCCTGCAAATAAAGCTCGAAACCGTTTCCCATGCCGTACCCGGCAATCATCGGAGGCGACATGGCGAACACCGTGGCATCGGGAATATCCGAAGTGGCGGCATAAATCTTTCCGATGACATCATTGACCGACTGCCCCTCTCCCTTACGCTGCTCCCAGTCTTTGAGTGTCACGAAATACATCGCCTGCGAGGGACCGGAACCGCTGAAAGAGAAACCGGCGACCGCACCGCTGTATTCAATCTCGCCGATGCTGTCGAGACGGCTGTTGATACGCTCCATCACCTTACTTGTCTGAGCCATGGATGTGCCGGGCTTCGTGTTCATGCTCACCATGACCGTCCCGGTGTCCTCTTCGGGAATAAGTCCCGTCTTTGTGACATTGACCAGCAGCACCAGCAACCCGAAAGAAATGCCTATGATGCTCCACAACAGCCATCGGCGATGGATAATGAACATCACTCCACGTACATAGCGTCGGCTCAGACGGTCGAAGACGGCATTGAACGCTTTACGGAAACGGGCTGCAAAATTGTTCTTGGTGTTGCCCTGCTCATCGATATAGGGTTTCAGCAGCAGCGCGCAAAGTGCCGGTGAGAGTGTGAAGGCATTGACTGCCGAGATTCCCACGGCAACAGCCATCGTGATACCGAACTGCGTGTAGAACGCTCCCGAAGTCCCGCCCATCATGGCAACGGGGAAAAACACTGCCATAAAGATGATGGTAGAGGTCAGGATAGCCGACGAAACGCCTTTCATGGCATCATCAGCCGCGAGAACCGCAGACTGATAGCCCTCGTCGAACTTCGCCTGCACCGCTTCCACCACCACAATGGCATCATCGACCACAGTTCCGATGGCAAGCACAAGCGCGAACAGGGTGAGCAGGTTGACGGAGAAGCCGATCATGGACATCACGGCGAACGTACCGATAATGGAGACGAAAATGGATATCGTAGGAATAAGCGTGGACTTAATATCTTGCAAAAATACATATACCACCACGATAACCAGAAGTATCGCTTCAATAAGTGTCCGGATAACAGAATTGATGGAAGCATACAGGAACTTGTTGGTATCGGTAAGCACCACGAATTCCGTCCCTTCGGGCAAGTCCCGGCTGAGGTCGTCAAGCACTTCGTGAATCTCCTTGATGGTGCTTGAAGCATTGGACCCGGCTTTCTGGTTGATGAGCATCATGGCTGCCGGATGCCCGTTCACTTCGGAGGAATAGTTGTAGTATTCATCGCCCAGTTCCACATCGGCAACCTCCTTCAGCCGAAGCACATTGCCGCCCGGCAGTGACTTGATGACCAACTCACCGAACTCTTCCGCGCCGGACAAGCGTCCGCGGTATTTCATCGTGTATTCATTGGCGGTAGGATGATTGGCACCGAAGGAGCCGGTGGCGGCCTCGATGTTCTGTCGTGCGAGTACGGTGGATATGTCATCGGGGATAAGCCCGTATTGCGCCATCTTGTCGGGACGCAGCCAAAGTCGCATGCTGTAGTTGGAACCGAACATCTGTGCCTTTCCCACGCCGCTGATACGTTTCAGCCTCGGCTCGACATTGATTTTCACGTAATTGTTCAGGAAGGTCTGGTCGAAGCGGTCATCGGGCGAATAGAGCGCGAAAGTCATCAGTTCGGCATTCTGCTGCTTTTCAGTGGTGACACCGGTCTTGGTGGCTTCCGCCGGAAGCTGGCTCAGCGCGCCGTTCACGCGGTTCTGCACGTTTACCGCCGCCATGTCCGCGTTGGTTCCCTGCTTGAAATAGATGTCGATGGAAGCATCGCCCGTATTCGATGCCGTGGAAGTCATATAGGTCATGTCTTCCACGCCGTTGATGGCTTCTTCCAGAGGGGTTATCACTGCCTTCTGCACAGTTTCAGCGTTTGCTCCAGGATAAGTTGCGGATACGTTGATGGTCGGAGGTGCGATGTCGGGGTATTGTTCCACCGGCAAGGAAAACATGGAAATCATGCCCAACAGTACAATCACCACCGAGATAACGCCCGAAAACACCGGGCGGTCTATAAAAAATCGCAGGTTCATTTCGTTTCGTTTTTAGGGGTTATGCTCATGCCTTCTCTCACCAGTCCCACGCCTTCGGCGACAATGGTGTCACCGACCGAAAGACCTTCTTTTACGATAAACCGGTTGCCGTCGTTCAGGCGGTCCACCGTGAGATAGGCGGCTTCCGCCTGTCCGTTTTTCAGACGGTAAGCGATAATCTTGTCCTGCAGTTCCACGGTGGCGGTCATGGGAATGGTTACGGCCTCCGTTTTCGGGTTTTGAAGGATGACATTGCCGATGCTGCCACTCAACAGTTCGCGGTCGGGATTGGGGAACAGGGCTTTGATTTGTACCGTTCCGGTAACAGGATCCACCACGCCGCTTACGGTTTCAATACGTCCTTTCGCCTTGTACAGGCTGCCGTCGTTGAGTTGCAGGCCCACTTCCGGCATCCCGGCTATCATGCTGTCAATCGAGCCATAGCGAGCCAAATATCGCCGTAGCATATTCTCCGAAATGGAGAAATAGGCATACATCTCCGCATTGTCGGACACGACCGTGAAAGGCTGTGCCATATTGGGACCGACAAGCGCACCGATGCGATAGGGCAATGTGCCTACTACTCCGTTGCTCGGGCTTTTGATTTCCGTATAGGAGAGATTGTTGCGTGCATCCGATTCTTGTGCCTTTGCCTGTTCGAGTTCAGCACACGCCACTGCCAGTTGGTTCCGGGCGAGAGAAAGCTCGTAGTCGGATATGACCTTCTCGTCAAACAATGCCTGCTTGCCCCGCAGCTCGATTCTTGCCGTTTCCACTTTTGCCTGTGCCGCGCTGACATTGGCCTGCGCCGTGCGTAATGCCGCCCGATAGGGCACTTGGTCAATTACAGCCAATACTTGACCGGTCTTCACCCGTTCACCCTCTTTCACTTTCAGACGGATAATGCGCCCGGATATTTGCGGCAGGATGTCCACATCCTGCCGTCCGCGTATGGCGGCGGAATAGGACTCGGAGATTTCCACCGGACTTGCCGCGACCTTTATGACCCGATAACTCTGCACCGCATCCTGCTTGCCGTCCGCCTGCCTGCATCCGGTCGGCAGGAACAGCATGAGAGCAAATGCGGCGAAATTCGTGATAATGAATTGCTTGTTCATATTTTCTTCTTGTTTTGTATTAATTCATAATAGGTTTGGTGTGTCACCACTGACGGATGGTATTCCACTCTTTTTCGAGAATGGCATAAACACAGGTATCTTCATATTTTGGGGAGCCGTCAGGATTGTTTACGAATGTCACAAACTCTTTGAAACATCCTTCGCGGCGCATACCAAGACGTTCGCATAAGCGTTTGGAGCGGATATTGTCATCTTCCACAAATCCATAGATACGCCGTGCGCCCGCCTCTCGGAAAAGATAATCCAACAATCCGGCTGCCGCTTCACAAGCGAATCCTTTGCCTTCAAAACGTTTGTTGAAATGCCACCCCACATTATAAGTGTCTTCATTCTCACGCAAAGCGAACACGTCACCGATAATAAAGTCATCTTTTTTCAGACTCACCGCATAGCGCAGCATGTCTTTCGGGGAATACTGCATATATGCCCATGCCGCCTCTCTGGAACAAAGGCGGTCTCCGGCAAAGCAATTCACACGCGGATGGGAAAGATACTCCAACAACCCTTCGGCATCCTTCTGTTTGAAATTTCGAATGATAATTCGTTCGGTTTCGATATATATTTCCTTGAAAAAGACTTTCTTGCCCTTGACAGTGCGAAGGACTTTCTGCTTGGGTATGAAATACTCTAAGCCATACGTTTCATTTTTATTGCCAAGTTCTAATGCTTCTATCTCCTGCCATTCATAGAGGCTATTATATGCCATACATCCGATAAGAATGGAGATAAGTATATATCCCAACTGTATTGCCTTATAGAAATTTCCTGACCGCTCCATTATTTTGATGACATTGATTTTTGGAACATGAATAAAAGTTTATCTTTTTCGTTCATGCGGATATTATCAGAATAATCGCCTTTTGTTATTTGATACCCGCATGGCTTGACCATAAAAACGCCTAAGCCCTTAGTGTATGAACTTACTTCTGAGGCGTAGTCTTTACTTGTATTTAATGGAACTTTCCCTTTAATATGACACCACTCATTATTGCAACTGATGTCTTCAATCTCAGACATCATTTTTTGCAAATCTGTAATAGCTTTGGAACTTGCCGCTTGGGGTATCTGCAACTCAAAATAGAGCATCGGTTCGAGAATGTCCACACCTGACTGTTGCAAGGCCAGCCTGAAGACATAAGGGGTCAGCTGTCTGAAATCAGCAGGTGTACTTACCGGGCTATAATACTCGGCTTGAGTAAAAGTTACTTTCAGATCAGTCACTTCCCATCCATGTAAACCAGATTGGCAAGACATACGAATCCCTTCAAAAACGGCATTTTGAAAAGAATGGTTCAGATAACCATAGGAGATGTCACTTTCGATTTGCAACCCTGTCCCTAACGGCAAGGGTTCAAGCGTCAGCCCTATTGTGGCCCAGTAAGGGTTGGGTGGCACTTCGATCTGAATAATCTTATTGACCTTTTTTACAGGTCGTTCTTTGTAGATAGTCTTGATCTCATCAAAATGGACCTTGACGGAAAACCGTTCTTCCAGCAATGTCTGTATGATTTCCTTTTGGGTCAAACCATATAACGAGATTTCCAATTCATCGCTATATGAGTTTATGGAAAAGGACAAAGACGGGTCTTCAATCCACAATGTATTCAGAGCGGATATAACCTTGCTTCTCTCTTCGGGCTTGTCTGGCCGGACGGAGGATTTGAGGGCGGGATGCTGATGGGATAATCCTTGAATCAAACAAGGCTTAACACCTAAATAATCTCCGATTCGAAAATCTTCCATATCCTCTACAATCGCGATATCATTGGCACCCACTTCATCAACATTTATCTCTCTGCCCTGATAAATAGTCTTTAGATTTTTAATCTTGATGGATTTTTCCGAATCGTTGATTCTTACGACGTCTCGAAGTCTCAGACTTCCGTCAATTATTTTTAGAAAACTTCTTTTATGTCCTTTGGGATCATGCTCTATCTTATAGAGATAAGCTGAAAGTCTGTCTGAAACTGATGCCGGAGGAAGTATAAAAGAAGTGATGGCGTCCATCAACTCATTGATGCCGATATTGAACATTGCTGATCCATGTAGCACCGGATAGACTTTGGCTTTTGCCACAAGAGCGATTATCGTATTCCAATAATCAGCCGGTGAAATTTCGCTATCCGACAAATATCGTTCTAATATATCGTCGTCATGGTTGCATACAAATTCTTTGTATTCTTCCTTTATATATGTTTGGGAGCAAACCGGATAAACCGATCCATCGGTAACAGTTTGCATAAACAGGACATCTTGAGACAGATTTGCTTTTATATCCAGATACAAACGCTCCAAATTCACACCGGCACGGTCAATCTTATTGATAAATATAATTGTCGGGATTTGCAGCTTATGTAAAGTATTGAACAGCAACTTTGTCTGCGCCTGTATGCCTTCCTTTGCGGATAAGATGAGGACTGCCCCATCAAGCATTTTGAATGTCCGCTCCACTTCCGCAATAAAATCCATGTGTCCCGGAGTGTCAATGATATTGCATTTCACTCCATTCCAGATAATAGATGTCGTAGAAGCCCGGACAGTAATTCCTCTACGTTTCTCTATATCCATAGAGTCCGTTATGGTGTCACCATTATCCACGCGGCCGCACTTTTCCGTTGCTCCGCTGGCAAACAGCAGATTCTCGGTTACGGAAGTTTTTCCTGCATCAATGTGAGCAAGAATTCCTAAATTTATAATATTCATTTGGATTAAGCAATAATATACTACAGTAGATGCATTGTCGAAACGCACCTTTTAATACCTCCTCGTAGCATATGAGAACTACAGGATTACTAACTCGTATTAATATGTATATTATTACTGCCGCATAACGATTACAAAATTACACAAAAAAATATATCTAACAAAAGTGGGAGGATTTTTTAACTTTGGTTCTACCGTAATTAATGTGAATTAACATATGTCTAGGCCACCGTAGAAAAATAGGATTGCGATCCTGTATCGCTCGGCAGTCCCATATCCTCTGCCGATGGTCTTTATCTCTTGGATGGATCCGTTGGTTCTCTCGGCTTTGCCATTATTGGCGCCAGTAACCATGGCTCTTATGATGCCTTTAAGGTGTCTCTTGAACATGAAGACCACACCGTTAATCTCCTCAATGTTGTACTGCAATGCATCATCCATCCATCGCAACACCATCCCATAAGCTTCCATGTCGCCATGGTACTTGAGACGGAGGAGATCACGAAAGAGTTCTTTGACTTTCCAAGCCTGCGAAACCTCATATTCAGCATCTTCGAGCTTGTCGAAACGAGTTTGGTCGTTGGACGTATATTTGGACTGATCCTTTAGCCATAAATATTTGGTCCGTTTCAGTTCGGGGAATTGCCTGACCTCACGCTTGCGGACCTTGTCGACGGCATCGTTCAGATAGGTGACACAATGATACATGTCGTGGCAATGACTGGCGTTGGGGAAGTACTTCTTCGCGCCATCGATGAATGCGTCCCACATATCCGTGCACACGGTCTTCACGCCTGCTCTTTGCTCCTCTGTGAGAGCCTTAGTACACAGATTATCAACGCTTTTCTTGGTTCGTTCTGCTTCGACTTCAAGTACATGGCCAGTCTCTCCGTCATAGAGCATACTCACATACTCATGGCCTCGTCTGATTGATTTCTCATCCATACAGACATGCTCATAGATGTGCTTCTTGTCACGCCGGTTCAATCCTCGCTCCACAGCTCGTAGCATCACTCCATGCACCTGCTCAAAAGACAGGCGGAGCAGACGTGCGGTCTTTGTCTGGTTCTTGGTGGATTGCAACGTTTCTATCGTTTTTTTTCCATCAGCCAGGACAGTCGGGAGTTCGGCATTGCCCATGGTACTGGCACGCTTTTGACCTCATTTCCTTCTCTGTATCGAGGAACTCGAGCATCAAGAATCGTCTTGTACTGCCACATATCTAGATGCCTCCAGCTCCGTTCGTGACGGAAGTCAAATATAGGGAATTCTTTCCCTTCAATTTTGATGGTGCCGTGGCGATATTTGAGAGTGATGTGTATCTCCTCCATGGAATCATCACATGTCACATCCCCTATCTCCCAGTCATCATTATTTTGGAGTAGCAGCTTGGCTAATATGTCTTCTGTTCTCTTCATAATGACCACAAAATTACGAATTTCTTGCCGTTTAATGCGGGATACGGCATGTTAATTCACACTAAATCCCGCAGAACCCATTAGAGAGCCGATCTTCGGCAGTATTCTCGTTCTTGTAGGCCCGCATGACATACCACAGTATCTTATCCTTGTCCAATACATTCACCATACTGTTTTGACATGTGTTTTTCGAGAAAAGAACGTACTCATGGTTCATCCCGATATGCGTATCGGTCTGTATATCAGCAACTTTCTATGTGTTTCAACTACAATAGTCATCTATTCTCATCTTTCTGAGTCCACCCCCTGCAAAGCCCCTCTTTACGACATAAAAATTCGGTCGGAAAAGGTATGCAAAAGATGTTTCTCTCTTTAAGAGAAACTCTTCGGGATGCAAAAATATGAAAATAACTCCAATTCACCAAATTATATAGCGACTTTTTTACAAAAATGCTAAAATTTGTTGATTTCCGTCAAGCAATTGTTGAGCAAATATGTCTTTTACGATAAAATGATACCTCAATATCAACTGTTTAGCAAAACGATATTTCTCTTAAAGAGAGAAACACCTTTTTGCTCAACAATCCCCGACTTTTTTATTATAGTTGCGGTATCACACCGCAATACAATAGTTATAAATATTGAAATAAAGGTGCAGTGAGACGCTGCACCTCCTAAAGAGAATTGATGATGAGATTGTTGGCGTTGTCAACGACAGAGGTGTCCAATGAGGAGAGGTATATCTGTGTGGTTTTCTCGGAGTCATGCCCCAATGCCTCGCTGATAGTAGATACGGGCACGTTCTTGCTCTTGGCTATGCTTGCCCAGGAGTGGCGGGCTACGTAGGTGGTCAGGGGGACGGACAGGCCTATCATTTCTCCGATTTTCTTCAACTGCTTGGTGATACGGCTATAGGCATTCTTGTACTGTCTCCAGAATATGGCTCCCTCTCCTTTTGCTATAGGGAGCAGGTAGGGAGAATCATCTGTTTTGTACTTCGCCACTATCTCCTGCATGGCAGGTTCCCATTTGATGTGCAACTGTTGTGAGGTCTTCTGACGGCGGTAAATGAGCGTACTGCCATGCAGATTGCTTGGTGTAAGTTGTGCCATATCGATGAACGACATCCCACGGGTATAGAAACTGAACAGGAACATATCCCTTGCAAGCTCCAAACGGGGGTTCAGACTCAAGTCCAGCTCTTTCAGTTGCTTGATGATTTCCAAGGGGAGTGCCCGCTTGACGGTCTTGTCGATGCCGGTATATACATGCTTGAACGGTGAGGAAGAGATGACCAGTCCGTCATCTACGGCATGATTGTAGATGGTGCGCAGGTTGCGGATGTAGAAAGAGGTGGTGTTGCGGCACAGTCCGCTGTCTTTCAGCCACTGTTCATAGCCTTGTATCGTTGTCCCATCGACTTCCTCCAATGGCACATCGCCTCCTTTCAGGTAACGCTGGAGGCTGTTGAGGGTGGTTTTGTACCTTGCTACCATCCGCTTCTTGCCGATGCGTCTCAGTTTTTCGTTCAACTCCAGCGTATAGCCGATAATGCCATGTAATTCTTTTCCCTCATGGAAGTTGTCAACGACGGTGTCTGCTGTATATGACTGCCCTTCCTTGTCCAACCGTGCAATGACCAACAGCAGTTTCTTCCTGTCAGCATCCAATGTATCTTTCAAGGAAAGAAGATAGGCTTGACGTTGTGGAGTGACGGAAGTTGGCAAAATGATGTTTGAATGGTCCGCATCCCACTCTGAGGAATAGATTCTGTACTCTGTATGGATCTGACGTGCCACACGATTGTGTATCACCTGATAATACAGGCGACCCTCTTTCTCTTGAACAGATGATGTTCTGAACTTTAATTTGATGGATGCCATAATGCTCTGACTTTAACATTGAAATTGCAATTATTACCTTTATATATAATATAAGTGACAGACAAACAGGTATAGGAGGGATGGTGCCTCACCGCTCGGCATACAACAGCTGATATTCCACCCACCTCCGTTTCCTAATGGATGCCACTGCTTTTCCCCTCCATTTGCAATAGCTCAGATAGAGTGGCAGGATGTCCCTGTCGCCACGTTCCAATCGGGTGAGCAGGGACGCTTTCGGGTATCGTCCATTGCCTAACAACTTGGCTGGTCCAATCTGGTACGAGAGGGTGGCAAGCAGATAAGCATCCCTGCCATAACGGGCATATAGGCGCAGGTGCCGGAGGAGGTCTGTCCGTAACAGCAAATCTGCACGCTGACGTGTCAGTGTTTTCGGGAAACGCTCTCCCTTCTGTAGCTGGTGACCATAGCCCACATAGCCCGGTGTGGTCTTTGGGTCGTGCCAACCCTCGAAGTGTTTGGTAATGGCTACCATCCGTTCAAACAGTGCCCTGTCAATGGTTTGGCTTTGACAGGGCACGCTACAGATGGCCAACATGCTCAATAGTACGATGATGTATCTTCTCATTACATTATTTTATATAGGAGGTGCGATGTCTCACCGCACTCTAATCAATATCACTACATCATAGTGCGGAACTGCTGAATCTCTTTAATCATGGCTTTCACGTCCTCCCCAACCTGAACGAAGTTCTTGTAGAGGATGCGCTCTCGCTCTTCTTTCGACTTGAACTTATAGAACTTAGGGAGAGGGACATACTCCGATTCCTCCTTCTTTATTTCCGTCATATCGAAGTCGGTCTTGCAGTAGAACTTGGATGTCTTGAACTCCTCGCTCTCCTGGATGTTCATGCTTCCGTTCATCCCGGTCTTGGTGACTACGAAGTCACGGGCGGTCTGTCCACATATCCAACCTGTGGGCATATCGGAGATTTTGCTTGCAGGCACCAGGCTGTCCATATTCTCATTGAGGTTGATGGAGGTCTTGTCACGGTCGATGGTCACGCCCTTTTTGAGTTGCACTACTTTACCGAAGATGTCACTCGACAGCCATTCGAGGGTTTCCTTGGCTCTTGCCGAACCGCTCACCACATTGCCCACGGTGGTGATGATTTTCTGCATACCCACCTTGCCATAATCGGCTTCCAACTGCGGCAGTTCCTGAAAGCCAAGTGCCACGCTCACCTTGTTGCTTCGGGCTGTGCCTATCAGTCGGTCTATCTTGTGGAAATACAAGGTCGGCAACTCATCGACGATGATGCTGACAGGAACGTTCTTGCCCTGTCCTGTATTCACCCTCGTTACAAGGCGGTTGAGAATCAAGGCATTCAGTGCACCGATGATGCTCTCCATCTCGGGGTCGTTGGCAATGAGCAGATAACTTGGATTCTTCGGGTCACTGACCTTCAGGTCGAAGTCATCGCCGTCCTTGTGGAATATCCAGTAAGATTCCTTGGTGGCGAGACGGGAGGTATAGACACGTAGCGTGCCAATCATACCTTCCAACTGCTCCATGGCTTTGTTGGCAAAGGCAGTCTGGAACGGGCCAAGCAAGGGGGCTACCTCGTTGTCGGTCTGAAGTACCTCGAAGATGGTCTGATAACTCTCATTGAGGAACGATAGGATATGTGGCATGTCGCTGTACTTGCCCAACCAATAAGCGGGCTGCACCTCCGCGCCCGAATGGTCGAACACCCGTCCTGTGGGTATCAGCCTTTTCGTCTTTGGGTCTTCACGCCGCTCGGCAATCAGCATCTTTCCGTCCTTGTCGTAGGGCTCCTTGCCGTAGTTGCAGAAGAAATAGATGCAGGCGGCAAGGAAGTTGACGGCAGAGGTCTGGAAGAACTGGTCGCTGCCACCGCCGCCTTCCTTCTTGCCTTTTTGCAGGGATTCAAGCAGGGTCTCGGCGGTCTCGCTCGCTGCGGCAAGGTTGTTGATGTACTTCAACTGGATGGGGTTCACACGGCGCGAATACTCCACATCCACAAAGTTGATGATGTTGAACTTCATGCCATGGGGCATCTTGCTGTCCTTGGCATTCTTGTTCTTCAAGTAATGATAGTAGAGTTTGGTGGCGAGAGTGGGAAACTTATAGTCGTACACCACCATGGCAAAGCCCTTCTCGCTGTGCTGCCTGATAAACGGCTCGATGATGGAGAAGGTCTTACCAGAACCAGGAGTACCCACAACCCATGTGCCACGGAACGGATTGACGATGTTCACCCATCCCTTGCGGAACTTGCCCTTGTAATAATAGCGCATAGGGATGTTCACGCTGTACTTGTTCTCCTGCAACTCCCTGCATTGCTCAAAGCTCTCATTCTCGAAGTTGAAGCGGTCTTTCAGCAGCCCTTCCTTCAGGAACTTAGAGATATTGTCGAGGGCGATATGCACCAATACGACACCGACGATGGAAGTGAGCATATAGAGCCAAGTGTTCAAACGGAGGGTATAGAAACAGGGCATTATCGAATGACCGAACAGCCATACGGACTGCACAATCAGCAGCACTCCCGACAGCAGCGGATAGAGCACCTGCCTGCGAGCGTCAAACTCCAGATGCTTCTTGTTGCGCGTTCCCACACAGGTGATACATATCAGCAGGAACGTAGCCACCTTGCTATACACGAGGTTGCCGTCATGGTAAATCATCCACCGCTTGATGCGAGTGTGGATATCCGTCACTACGCCGCCCAAGAAGTCCAACTGCTCCGGCTCCAGTGCGTAGGCGAAGAACTCCATCAGGATGGAGACATAAATCACCGCCCTGAATATCTTGTAAAAACCCTGTAACTCTTTGCTTTCTTCCATTTACTTTACGATGATGTTGGGTGATAATGAGAAAAGATGAAGGATGCCACGGTGGACACCCTCCAATCCTCTTATGAGTTTTATTCGTAGCCGTTGATGGTCTTCTCAGACTCTACTGTCCACGGAGAAATAGTTGCAGATATGACCTCCAAGGTGTTGCGTACAGGCTTCAATGAATAGCTGTAGGAATGACCCGCTTTCCACGTGTCGTTTGTGAGGAATACGAAGTTCTCCCCATTGCTGAGTTGCAATGTCATGTCTGGCATAACCTGTGCAGGAACATAAAGCGTATATTCCATGTGGTCACTTTGTGGGTCGCCGAAATAATAGGTCGTCACCGACTCGTCACTGCATTCTACCTTTCCGGTCTTGATGTTGAAAGTACCGCTGTCAAAATAACCGACGAACGTGAGTAGGCTTCCTGCAAAATCATTGGTGGTGAAACCGTATTCTGGTGAGGTATAGACCTTGATGATGACACGCACCATCTGATGGGTGAAGTTCAATGTAAGGCTCGGATTGGCGTATGATGCCGCTCCACTGGCAAACAGAAAATCATTGACCTTCTGCTCACTCTGTACAGCTGCCTCCGGCACTTGGAACTCTATGAGGTCGTTGGTAGGATTTGCCGTATAGGGATAGTAGGCATTGAAGGTGTGAGTGTCTGTGTCCGTGAAAAACACCTTGTTGGCTGACACAAACTGATTCGTGCCGCCGCTTCGGGTGAACTTCATATTGTTGATCATCCCTGTGGAAGAGATGCCAATCATATCATTGAGTTCCCACTGGTTGTCAACGGCTCGTGTGGAAACGGCAGGTTGCAGCATCTCCAGATTGGTGAATACCTGAAGCTGCTTGGTTGATGTGCTGTCGGTCACGACCACAGAACCTCCGCCACCGGGCAGGTAAATCTCATTGACGATGTCTTGGTCACAGGACGTGAGGAGCATGGCTCCAAGTCCCAACATTAGAAACAAATTCTTTTTCATGCTTTTTCTTTTTTAATTGTTGTACTTTGATGATGATACGGGTGATACTCGATGTCTGTATATGGGCTAATCCATAATCGTGATGATGGGTCTCGCCTTATGCGGCTGCCACTTGGGAGTCTCCTGTATGGCACCGCTTCCCAGTGAGTAAAGCCATGCCTTGGCGGTCGCTTGTCCTTCTACCTCCGTTGAAGTCCAATACCAACAGTCATCATCCTCATCGGGGATAGGTGTGCCGCCGCATTTCAGGATGTATGGGTTGATGATGTCCTTGGCATGATAGAGCAGACGCATCTGTGCCACACTGGGGATATAGGCACTTTGCCCGTAACGCCACATGTCGAAGACACGCTCAGCCAAAGGCGACTTCACATCGGTCGTGCCATAAAGGGCAAAAGTGTTCTTGTTGCCGTCGTAGGCGGTGAGGTCACAGGATGTGTCCTGTTCCACACCGATACTGTCAGCAAAGGCTTCGGGAGCGATGTCCCACAGATAGACGGCATATCCGTTTCCCTCCATTTCTTCCCTCTGATTGACGTTGAACACCACTGCAATGGCTTGCTTGCACGATTGCTCGTAGGTTTCGTAGGGCATCACCTTGCCGTCAGTGGTCAAGATATGGGTGACCTTCATGGCTGTGTCGGGAAAGTCCTGATGCTCGTCACAGGCAGTCAGCAACACCGTTGCCGCAACTGCCAAGATTGAAAACAGTTTCTTCATACGCATAGTCATTTTACAGGAAGTTTCACACCCAGGACAATACCCGTTCTGAACAGGTCTTCACCCTTGATCATCACATCGGTCTTCACCTGCCAGAAGAGCTTCCAGCCGTGTCTGAGTGTATAGTTTTGCTCATAGCCGAGGTGGATGCCACCCAAGAACCTGTCAGTATCGCTACCTGCCGATGCTCCTATGCGCATGTTGCCATGGTGGTTGCGTCCTCTTGCCACACAGGGCTTATAGGCAAAGCCGAAACCATAACTGCGGTAGTTGTTCCAAAAACTCTCAGGACAGACATGACCGCACGATGCGCACTCGTTCCACTTGATATATCCGTTTGCAAAATACTCCCACGCATTGTGGTACTTCGTCTCATACTCGTAGGACAGCGTCACGTCCAGTCCTCGCTCATACAGGCATCCGAACCCCAAGGATATGCGGTCGCTATTCTGCTGCGCCATTGCCGGAGTCATGCTTGCCATAAAACAGATGACAACGAGTAAGGTATGCACAAGCCAATTCCTCACTCCTAATTCCTCATTCCTAATTCTCATTATTCCTCCTCCAACAGTATATGGTTAAACGAATCGGCAGACAGCACATCCTCATAGTCGATGCTGAGCGAGATGGTGCGTCCACTTATCTGTTTTTCCGACAGCTCGATGGTCAGCACCTTGTCGTTGGGGAAGGTCATCTTCTTCACCACAATCACGTTGCGATAGCCATACTTGAAGGTCTTCGCATCGTCCAACACAAGAGATGGGGTCAGTTCCACTATCTGCGCATTGGTAGCCTTGCTCTGCTTCTTGTCCGATAGTTTGATGCGCATCTCGTCGATGTCGAAGCGGATGTTGGTCTTGTTCTCCACGGAGAAGTCGATGAAGAAATATTCGCCCACGCTGTAGATGTTGTTCAGGCGCATTACCATGCGGTGCATCTTCGTCGCCACGTTGCGGTATTTGGCAGACGATGACCATATCTGACGTGCATACTTGGTCATGTCGGCAGTGGACAGGCTTACAGCGGGATTGTTGTAGGCATTGCGCTCCGAGCATTCTATTTCCTTATCGGTTACTGCCTCCTGCATCCTCGTGGTATAGAGCAGTGCATACTGCGTGCGGTAGCGTTCCGTCACGATTGTCACTATCGCCAACACCTCACCGTCGGCATACACGTTGTCCTTCGGCTTCAGGCGGATGGTGTTGTTGATGGGTTGGTCGCCCACCACCTTGTCTGTGGATATATCGACAAAGCGGATGGGTTCGGAGGCGGTGATGACGGTGGTCACTTGGTCGTTGACCGTCAGCTGCTCCATCTCCATGTAGGTGGTCTGCGCCTTGGCTGAAAGCACGCTCAGCGAAAGCAATGCACAGACATTCATTTTCTGAAAACAATTCATATTAGTTGATTTTTTGATGTTTATACTCTATGAGCCACCGTTCCCGACAATTCCGTTGTCGGGCAGTGTCTATTTCCTTTTCTCTTTCCCATTTACAAGGTAAACAAACGTCCCATACTTCAGCTTCACTTTGTTCTTCTTGATAGCCTTGCTGATGGCATTGCTTGTCTTCTGGTAGGCATTGGTCACGGCTTGCATTCCCCATTGCGAGAAACTGTTGTTCGCTCCACTCTGGTCGATGTTCATGTTGCTCTGCATAGCACCGCTCGCCACATCTTTCGTGGTCTCACGGAACTGGCTGCCGGGGACATACAGTCCCTCCAGTCCGTCCGTGTCATAAAGCGAAAGCGAAACCTTTATCAGCTCGTCATCCACAAGGATGGAGTTGATGCTACCCTTCACTCGCTGCGAACCGAAACCGCTCATGGTGGCATAGAGGTACGACCCTTTCTTCACCACGGTCTCACCAATCTCAATATCGTCCAACAGTCTCAGCCGCACCCTCGACCCGTCCGTAGCCTTCACGTCCTCGTCAATGATGGCCTTGATGAGCTTTGGCTCATGCTCGTTCTGCGTCAGGGTGTTGAAATAGTCCGAAGTCACCTTCACCTTCTTCACCACCTCCTGTGCCTTGTCCTCCTCGTCCAGTGCCTTCACCGCCTTGCTGTCCTCGGCAATCTGACCTTTCACCTCAATCTGCTCCTTGGGAGGCCCAGCCTGTGTGGTATCCTGGGCCACGGGGGCAACTGCCGCCTGTCCTCTCAGCCTCGCTTCGGCGAGTGCCTTGTTGAGTGCTTCGAGTGCTTCCGCTTCTCGCGCCTTGGCATCGGCCACTTCGGCTGCATCGTCCTTCTCTTCTGCCTGACGGACGAGTTCCGCAAGGTCTTCTTCTGTGTACTTGGATTCATACGCTTCTTTCTCTTCTTCGTTGTCACGCTCAATGTTATCAACAGCCGAATAGTCTGCTATGCGACCATACGACTTCGCCATGTTCTCATACTTGCCACCGATGCCGTCACCATTCTTAATCTGCGCTCCGGGCAGGTTGGGGTTCAGAAACTCGGTGGTCTGCAGGTTCTTGTCCTGCGTTTCCGCCACCTCCGTATTGAACATGTCAAAGACAAAATAGCCTGTGGCAATCAACGGGATGTACACGATGGCTGGCAGCATGTACTTCGGCTGACGGAAGTTTATCTTATCTGTTATTCTCATCGCTGTCTGATTTTGATGTTACTGACTTGTCTCGATTCTCCTCGTTGGTTCGATGCGTCACGGGAGGAGTGATGCAATGGGCTGCATTCATCATCTGCTTCATGCGCCCTTCCTGCCGCTCGATGGCACTTGCAGCCTCCGTCCGATGACCGTAATACCGCACCATCCTGTAGATGTTGATGCCGAAGCACGTGGCGACAAAGCCGAAGACGATGACGAGAAACAGCGTCTTGTGGGCATTGGCAAAGCCTTGCACCTTAGCCGCCGCACGGTCTATCCTCGCGGTCTTGGCAAACTTGCGCCCTGCCGCCACCTCCTTCTCATACCGCTTCTTGTACTTGGGGTCGTTCTTGTCGGGCATATCCTCGCCCACAAGCATCCGTCTGATTCCTTTTACACTCATACCGCTAGGATATTAGAAGTTTGACTTCGACTTCTGCTCAATATCCTTGTTGAGCAAGGTTCTCCAGTTCGTGATGAGCAGTCCATGAGGATTGTTCTCCGTCCTCGGCACGCGCTTCACCTGTCCCGCCGTCACCAATTCACGCATCAGAATATTGCTCCTTCGCTCTATCCTTTGCCTACCGTAGTAGGTGAACTCCATCTTCTCCTTGTTGAACTTGATGCTGTCGCAAAAGATGCTGAACACGGCACTCGTACCCATGATATTGTTGTAAAAGCCCTTTTCCTTCAGCGTATTGTACTGCGCCAAACCAGTTTCATCGACCAAATACATCGCCTTCTCCATCGAATAGCGGATGTACTTGTCATCGGGAGCAAGCGTAAAGAAGTAATGGTGGAACATCTCGATATGGCTCTTTGCCTCCACATCCAGCGTTTCCTCCATCGTGGTGCGGTTCACCAGTATGGGCACGTTGCCGTCCAATACATACACCTTTTGCTGCGCGTCCGTCACCATGCAGCGCGCCGTCCAGATGCTCGACACCGAGATGATGATGCAGCCCATGAGGAACGCAGAGCAGATGATGCCCACCAGCTTGATTTTGTTTTCTAAGTTCTTGATTACCATACGTTACTGCTTGTTTGAGGTCTGATTTCTCTTCATTCTCACATATTCACGGTGCAGGATGGTGTATATGTCCTTCTCAACTTCTTCCACCAGTTTGGCGTAATACTTGATGCAAGCCTCTACGTAGATGCCTTCGTATTTCAGTTGGATCCACACCCACCAGATGTCACGTTCACGTCTCCGTCGATTTCTGTAGATTTTGACACGATGCAAGCGATAACTCAGGTAATCTACCATAGGCACTACATACTCGTCGTTATCCTCAAAGCCTTCTGCCATCTCCTCATACTGTGGGTCGATGTAGTTGTTTTCGGAATTGAAAAACTCTTCCTTTGCACGCTTGTTGGCAAACGCCATGAATTTCTCATCTTTGAGCCAACGCTCAATTTCATTTTTTGCTTTCATTTTTCTTGATGGTTACTTTTATTTGTTTCAATAGGAGGTGCGGTGACTCACCGCACACTCACATGTTATCTCATCACGGTCGCCATGGTTCCCGTAGCCGTCATCTTGGCTTGTTGTGCCACGCCCTCGCCGAAGTTTCGGGTTGAGAAGGCGGTGTCGCCCTCTGGTATCATCCATGCCGCAAGGTCGGGCACGAGGTTCAGGCATTTCAACGCCACGATGCTCGCTGCCATCAGATAGCCTGCCGAGAAGAACGAGTTTTGCAGATAGGCTGCCATCGTCTGCTCACTGGCGGTGATGGCCGTCAGGTTCTCTACCTGTATGCAGAGCACAATATCAAACAGCAACAGGACGTAGAAACCGACGAAGTAGAGCATGGCTCCGTAGAAATGAACTGTCAAATAACGGGTTAGCCACTTCGCCCACGCTCCTTCCCACTTGGGCAGCAACGAAAATGCCCATTGTATTGGACCGAATATAGTGAGCATTCCGAGCAATATCTGCTGACAGTATATCGTCGCCCACCAACCGATGCGGAACACGATCAGGGCTATCAGCATCACTATCTTGTCGATGCCCACCACGGCCCCTGCCGTCAGTGAGGTGAACCACAGTTTGCTGGCATCCTTCTCCATGTTGGTCACTTCGTCCACGCCCGTCTGCTCCATCGTCGCCTCTATCAGGTTGGGGTCTGATGTGCCCTTATGCGCCACGTCTGCCTGTGCCTGGAGGTCAGTGTACATCGAGTCCCTGACATATACCAACTGCTGCACCTCCTCAAACTTGTCGGAAATTTGGGTCGCCTCTGCCTCATAGAGGTCGTGGGTGTAACTGCCGATGCAATTGGGAATATAGGATAGAAAATCCAATACGCACCAGCTGCTGCCGCTGTTGGTCATGCCTGTGTCAGCAGGTGGGTACCACCAACAGAGGATGATGCTCACCACCAAGGGCTTGAACAGTTTCATCACGTCCAACGGTTCGTTCTTCACCATCATCTTGTAGGCCATGCTTGCCGCCACGATGATAGAGAACAGTGCCGCCAATGCCATACACATTTGGAGGATCCACCAGTAACCACCAATTATCCCAAGCGGGTCTAACCATCGGAAATGAAAGGATAGCAAGGTGATGTAATATCACTGATTTACAGTCTATTAGGAATGAAAGCCGATTTTGGATTGGTTCGTTATTCTTTCCTAAATTAGCGGATTGTTTATCCACTTTTGTCTCGTTTTTGTCCCTCGTTGTATTATCTTTGTATCGCAAGTTAAATGCTTGATAATCAGTGATAAAAGAATATATTAACATCAGAAAAGAAAGGAAATAAAATGGGACGAAAGAAGAAGGAAATCCGTTTGAAGGAGCCTGTGCGCATCCGAGAAAAGAAGATAGCAGGTGGCAACATCAGCCTCTATCTTGACATTTACCAAAAGGGATTGAGAAAGAAAGAGACGCTGAAACTCTATCTTGTGCCAGAAATCAACGCTGCTACCAAGTTGCAAAACGCCAATACAAGAAAGTTGGCAGAGCAAATCAAGGCGCAGCGCATTCTTGACATCCAGAGAGAGGGTCTTGTGGATTGGGACAAGGTGAAGAAGTCACGCATGACACTTACCAAGTGGATGGATGACTTTGTGAAGTACAATGCCGAGTTGTCTGAGTCTTCCATGAAGACAAAGCGAAACACTCATGCTCGCATTGACCAATACCTCTTATATATAGGAAAACCAGAGTTTCTGTTGAAAGACGTGGATAAGGAGTTTTGCAAAGGCTTCATTACTTTTTTGAAGACTTGCACCTACAATGATGGAAAGAAACAACTCAGCACCACCACTTGCCGTATGTTCGTCAACTATTTCGGCTCGTCATTGGCAAAGGCAGTAAGGGACGGACTGATTGAGCAAAATCCATTCTTGCTGTTGGAGGCAAAGGAGAAGCCACAGAAGCGAGTGGCAGAGCGTGAGTTTCTGACGATAGAGGAAATAAAGAAAGTGATGAATACACCATGCCGTTATGAACTGGTAAAGAAAGCCTTTCTATTCTCCTGTTTCACTGGTCTGCGATATAGCGACATGAAAGCCTTGAACTGGAGTGAAATCCACAAGGCTGCTGACGGCAAGACAGAATACATTGACCACATCCAAGTCAAGACCAAGGATAGAGTAACCATCCCATTGTCGGAAGAAACAAAGAAGTGGATGCCTAAAAGAGAAGAAGGTATAGACAACATCTTCCACAATTTGACAATCACATCTACAACTGTAGAAGTGGTGCTGAAAGAATGGATGGAGGCAGCAGGAATAACCAAGCATATAACCTACCATTGCTCACGACATACGGCGGCAACTATGCTCCTGACACTCGGTGCAAGTATCTATGTAGTAAGTAAGATACTCGGACACAAGAGCATCAAGATGACGGAGATTTACGCCAAGATTGTTGACAAGAAGAAGTTGGAAACCGTGAACCTCGTGAACGGAATGTTTGACCAAATACCAGTAATACAATGAAGATAGAAATCAAGGAACGTAAGCTGACGGAAGGCAAAAGAGCCTTATATCTGGAATACTACGAGACTGGCTTCCGCAAGAGAGAAAACTTGCACCTCTATCTCTTGCCCGATGATGCCGTTGGTGCTGCAAAGCACAATCGGCTTACATACAACAAGGCTATGGAGATACGAGCAGAGCGCATCCTCACCCCTCCTGTATTGGAGAAAGAGAATGCCAAAAGCGAAGAACAAGGCAACGGCTTGACTTGGCTACAATGGTGCGATGATTATATCAAATGGTCTGTTGATTGTGGCAACTGCAAGAAGATGATAGGTCATAAGAATGTTGTCCGCAAACGTATAGCCACTTATTTACGGAGAGTAGATAAGAAAGACATCCTGCTGAAAGATGTCAGTAAAGATGAAATTTGCGGTCTTTTTGATTATATGCGCAACAAGTATCGCAACAAACGCCAAATCAAGACCAACGGAGGACGGTTGGCTGATTACACATTACTGTTGTTTGAGGAAACTGTCAAAGCGATATTTAACAAGGCTATGCGTGAAGGACTTGTAAAATTCAATCCTGTACACAGTCTAAACAAATTGGAACGCTTCCATGCTCCTGACAAACACAGAGAGTATCTTACGCCCGAAGAACTCACACATTTCCTGGCGGTGGAAGCAGAATGTGAGAATGAACGAACCGTACAACTGGCATTTGGGTTATCATCCATGACTGCCCTTCGCCTTGGCGATATGCAGCATCTGAGGTGGTGTGATATTAAAATGATAGATGGCGTGCCGACAATCAGCATCATACAGCGAAAGACAAAGCGTCCTGCCATTATTCCGCTCAATGAAATGGCACAATCGTTGTTGCCACCTCGGACGGATGACAATCCGGAAAGTCTTGTGTTTCACCTTGTCAAGAAGTCAGACAACGTATCGAAATACGTAAGAAGACTTAAAGAAAAGGCTGGCATAGAAAAGGATTTGACCTACCATTGCTCACGGCATACGACAGCATCGTTGGCTATCTCAGCAGGAGCAGACATATCAGCAGTGAAGGATGTTTTGGGACATGGAAGCATCACTTCAACCGAAGTTTATGCAAAAGTGGCTCTTGAAAAGAAGATAGAGGCGGTCAATCTGTTTAATGGCGTGTTTGATTGAGACATACAGCAGAGTGCGAACAATGGGGAAGTCTTACTTCTTCCCTTTTGTTGGAAAATTGCCGTCAGGCTGTATTCAAAAAACGCTTGTGTTCAAATAAACCTAAAATCCGCAACTATCATCCAATACACGATTAAGGGTAGATTTATGAGTCGTTAGTAGCAGCTTTCAGTAAAAAGCAACAGCACAACATCAATATGTAGCCACCATCCCCTTACCCCACGATGCGACTTGAGGTAATACGCAGATTCTAACCGGAAAGAAAGGATTCTTATCCGAATTCTGTTTTGAAAGGTTTTGCATAAGCTCGGTTCTCTGTGTAGATATTCAGCACGTATTGCCTTGCAGTCATGATCCACTTGGCAGGTACGGAGATGAATCTGAAGACAAAAGCCTTTATGCGACTCGTTTTCTTGAGCCCAAAAGCCTTGGTGTCAAGCCTGCTCATGATGGTCTTGTAGAA
>NZ_NPJM01000061.1:0-23619 GCF_002251455.1 Prevotella sp. P4-51 | reverse complement strand
GGGCACCCTTGACGACCGGCATCTGCAACGCGAGAATGGTGGGGGTTGGGCGGTCTTTGGCTGCCTTGTCCGTCGTAGACGGAGGGGGAAGAGGCAGAAATCGCTGTTTTTTAGCGTAAAATAACAATAAAAGGCGCAGATTGTTCGTTTGTTATCATTTTATTGGCTATCTTTGCACGGAAATTTAAAAATGGCTCATTTCGACCACATCACGAGTAGGAAGAAAGGGATTTTTAGATGCAAAAATTAAAACAATAACATTTTTTAGATGAACGTAATTACGAAAACAGTTCAATTGCCTGATGGAAGAACCATCACAATTGAGACCGGAAAGGTTGCAAAACAGGCTGACGGTGCCGCAGTACTCCGTATGGGCAACACCGTGCTTTTGGCAACTGTTTGTGCAGCTAAGGACGCAGTTCCGGGTACAGATTTTATGCCTTTGCAAGTAGATTATCGCGAGCAGTACAGTGCCGCAGGCCGTTTCCCCGGCGGTTTCACCAAGCGTGAAGGCAAGGCAAGTGACAACGAGATTCTTACCTCTCGTCTGGTCGACCGTGCCCTCCGTCCCCTCTTCCCCTCCAACTACCATGCCGAAGTGTATGTACAGGTTATGCTGCTCTCTGCCGACGGTGTAGACCAGCCCGACGCTCTTGCCGGTTTTGCCGCATCAGCCGCTATGGCCTGCTCCGACATTCCCTTCGAGCACACCATCTCTGAGGTTCGTGTAGCCCGCATCAACGGCGAGTTTGTCATCAACCCCACCTTCCAGCAGATGGAAGAGGCCGATATGGACTTGATGGTAGGTGCCACCAAGGACAACATCATGATGGTGGAAGGCGAGATGAAGGAAGTATCTGAGCAAGACCTCATCGGCGCCCTCAAGGCTGCTGCCGAGGCCATCAAGCCTATGTGCGAGCTGCAGGACGAGCTGTCCAAGGAACTGGGCAAGGACGTGAAGCGCGAGTACTGCCACGAGGTCAACGACGAAGAGCTGCGCGAGCAGATCAAGAGCGAGCTCTACGCCCCCGTATACGATGTCAACAAGCAGGCGCTGGAGAAGCACGCCCGTATGGACGCCTTCGACAAGATTATCGCCGACTTTTTGGAGAAATATGACGCCGCCCATGCCGACCTCTCTGCCGACGAGCTCGAGGAAAAGCATGCCGAGGCCACACGCTACTACGACGACGTGATGCGCGATGCCATGCGCCGCTGCATCCTCGACGAGGGTAAGCGTCTCGACGGTCGCAAGACTACCGATATCCGCCCCATCTGGTGTGAAGTGTCTCCGCTGCCCATGCCCCACGGTAGCGCCATCTTCCAGCGCGGTGAGACCATGTCGCTCTCTACCTGTACTCTGGGTACCAAGCTCGATGAGAAGCTGGTAGACGACGTGCTGCAGAGAGGCTATCAGCGCTTCCTGCTCCACTACAACTTCCCTCCCTTCTCTACCGGTGAAGCCAAGGCTCAGCGCGGTGTAGGCCGTCGCGAGATTGGTCACGGCCATCTGGCATGGCGCGGTCTGAAGGACATGATTCCCGCCGACTTCCCCTACACCGTACGTCTGGTAAGTCAGATTCTGGAGTCTAACGGCTCATCGTCTATGGCTACCGTATGTGCCGGTACGCTGGCTCTGATGGATGCCGGTGTGCCTATGAAGAAGCCCGTTTCGGGTATCGCTATGGGTCTTATCAAGAACCCCGGTGAGGACAAGTACGCCATCCTGAGCGACATCCTCGGCGATGAGGACCACCTGGGCGACATGGACTTCAAGACCACTGGTACCAAGGACGGTCTTACTGCCACTCAGATGGACATCAAGTGCGACGGTCTGAGCTTCGAGATTCTCGAACAGGCTCTGATGCAGGCTAAGGCCGGCCGCGAGCACATCCTCAACTGCATGATGGAGACCATCTCCGAGCCTCGTGCCGAGATGAAGCCTCAGGTTCCACGCATCGTTGCCTTCGAGATACCCAAGGAGTTTATCGGTGCAGTGATTGGCCCTGGTGGCAAGATTATCCAGCAGATGCAGGAAGATACCAATACCACCATCACCATCGACGAGGTTGACGGCGTAGGCAAGGTACAGGTATCTGCTCCCAACAAGGACGCTATCGACGCCGCTCTCGCCAAGATCAAGGCTATCGTGGCCATTCCCGAGGTGGGCGAGGTCTACGAGGGTACCGTACGCTCTATCATGCCCTATGGCTGCTTCGTAGAGATACTGCCCGGCAAGGACGGTCTGCTGCACATCAGCGAGATTGACTGGAAGCGCCTGGAGACTGTAGAGGAAGCCGGCATCAAGGAAGGCGACAAGATCAAGGTCAAGTTGCTCGAAATAGACCCCAAGACCGGCAAGTACAAGCTGTCACGCCGTGTGCTGCTCGAGAAGCCCGAAGGCTATGTAGAGCGCGAGCGTCGTCCTCGTCGCGATGGCGAGCGCCGCGGTCACGGCCAGCGTCAGCCCCGTCACAACGACAATCAGGAGTAATCCCTGAAAGAGGATTTTCATTGACATATGAGCCACTGCTTTGCCTATAGCGCAAGCAGTGGCTCTTTTAGTTGGCCGGCACGGATAAAATATAAGCCAAATGATTTGGCATTGAGGGTGAAAAGATGTACTTTTGCAATAAAATATAACCTAAATGAAAAAATTATTCGTATTGATTTTCATGGCGGCGCTCACGATGGCCGCCACGGCGCAGAAGGAACCGCAGTATATCTCCTCTTTCAAGTATGACAAGCGTGTCCACGACTTCGGTACCATCAAGGAGAAAGACGGCAAGGTGAGCCATACCTTCACATTTACCAACACCAGCATACTGCCGGTGGTCATCAGCGACGTCAACTCGTGGTGTGGATGTACCACCGCCGAATATACCAAGACCCCCATCCTGCCCGGCAAGACCGCCAAGGTGACGGTGACGTTCAACCCACAGTCGCGCCCAGGCAAGTTCAGCAAGGAGGTGGTGTTAAACCTAGACGGCAACAAGGGTTTCACCCGCGTATGGATCAAGGGCAACGTCATCCCCTACCGCCACCCCGTGGGCGAGGACTATCCCTACGCCTTCGGCGAAGGGCTGCACATGGGCTTCAAGGTCTACCTCTTCCCGCCGCTCGCCGAGGGCAGCACCTACAGGCTGGAGCAGCGCGTGTCTAACGAGACCGACAAGGAGATGACCGTAGAGTTTGAGCGATGGCCCAACAACACGGTGCTGAAGATGCCCTCGAAGATAACGCTCAAGCCCAAGGAGCGCACCACGTTCAAGGTGAGCTACACCGCCCCTGTGAGCCACTATGCCGACCGCCACATCTATGTGCGCGTGAAGGTGAACGGCAAGCAGGTGAAGCCCATCCTGGTGAAATGGTTGGGCTCGGAACAGAGATTTACCAAATAAGCAATGATAACTATGAGCATTAAGCAGACTGTAATGTCACTGTTAGGCTGCGTGATGGCCGTCCAGGCCGCCGCCCAGACAGCTCCGGCGCCCATCGCGCCGCTGCCCTCCAAGCACCAGGTAGCCTGGCAGCAGATGGAGACCTATGCCTTCATCCACTTTGGTCCCAACACCTTTGGCAACCGCGAGTGGGGATATGGCGACGCCCCGTTGGAGAGTTTCACCCCTCCCCGCCTCGACTGCGAGCAGTGGGCCAAGACGCTCCACGACGCCGGCATGAAGGGCATCATCATCACCGCCAAGCACCACGACGGCTTCTGCCTCTGGCCCACCAAGTACACCGACTACAGTGTGCGCAATACCCCCTACAAGAACGGCAAGGGCGACATCGTGGGCGAACTGTCGGCAGCCTGCAAGAAATACGGCCTCAAGTTTGGCGTCTATCTCTCGCCCTGGGACCGTCACCAGGCTTTCTACGGCACTCCCCTGTATGTAGAGTACTTCTACGCACAGCTCGAAGAACTGCTCACCCAGTATGGCGACATCTTCGAGATATGGTTTGACGGTGCCAACGGCGGCGACGGCTATTACGGCGGCGCACGCGAAGAGCGCACGATAGACCGCCGCACCTATTATAATTTCCCGCGCGCGTGGAAGATGGTCGAGCGTCTGCAGCCCCAGGCCATCATCTTCTCCGACGGCGGCCCCGGCTGTCGCTGGGTGGGCAACGAGAAAGGCTATGCCCACGCCACCAACTGGTCTTTCCTGCGTGGCAACGAGGTCTATCCCGGCTACAGCCGATACTGGGAGCTGCAGCAGGGCCACGCCGACGGCGACACATGGACTCCTGCCGAGTGTGACGTGTCGATACGCCCGGGATGGTTCTACCACGAGAGCGAGGACAGTAAGGTGAAGACGGTAGACTATCTCACCGACCTCTACTATCGCAGCGTGGGCCACAACGCCACCTTCCTGCTCAACATGCCCGTGGACAAGGAAGGACGCATCCACCCCATCGACTCAGCCCGTGTCGTGGACTTCCACAAGCGCATCTGCGCCGAGTTTAAGACCGACCTGCTGGCCAAAGCCAAAATCAAGGCCTCCAATGTGCGTGGCAAGCAGTGGGGCACCGCCAATCTTACCGACGGCAATTATGAGACCTACTGGAGCATCAGCGACGGCACCGACAAGGCCCAACTCACCATCACCCTGCCCCGCAATACGCGACTCAACCGACTGATGCTGCAGGAGTACATCCCCCTGGGGCAGCGCGTACAGCGCTTCAGCGTGTCTTACCTCAAGGGCAAGGAGTGGGCTCAGCTCTCCGTGGGCGAAGAGACTACCACCGTGGGCTACAAGCGTCTGCTGCGCTTTGCCACGATCGAGACGCGCCAAATCCGCATCAGCTTCGACGCCATGCGCGGCCCCATCTGTCTGAGCACCGTGGCTGCCTATCTCGCCCCCGAGACCAAGGGCGCAGAGGCAAAGAAGGAAGAGGTGAAGGGCGTAGACTTCACCGCCACCGCCGAGGGCGACAACGTGGTCACCTTTGACCTGGGCGGCGAGCAGGAGATAGGCTCTTTGCGCTATCTGCCCCAGCAGGGCGACGACCGCAAGGGTCTCGTGGCCAACTATGAGATATATGCCGGTATGGAGAAAGACGCCATGCAGCGCGTGGCTGAAGGCGAGTTCTCCAACATACGCAACAACCCCGTGATGCAGGAAGTTTTCTTCACTCCCACCCACTGCCGCTACGTGCAGCTGCATGCCACCCGCATGGTGAATGCCGGTGAGAAGATAGCTTACCAGCAAGTGATTATCAGATAACATCTAATAAATATTGACCTATATGAAAAGAATGATTATGACCGCAGCCATCGTCTGCATGGCCGGCATCCAGATGATGGCGCAGCCGAAGTTGCCCTACCGCAACGCCTCGCTGCCCATCGAAGAGCGCGTGAGCGACCTGCTGTCGCGCATGACGCTCGAGGAAAAGGTGGGACAGCTGCGCTGCACCCTGGCTTGGAACTACTACGACATCAAGGGCAACAAGGTGGTGCCCTCGTCCACATTCATGAAGGACATCGCCGAGGGCAACATCGGCATGCTGTGGGCCACCTACCGCGCCTGTCCCTGGACACGCAAGTCGCTCGCCACCGGACTCACGCCCACGCTGGCAGCCAAGGCGGGCAACGCACTGCAGCGCTACGTGATAGAGCACACCCGTCTGGGCATCCCACTCTTCCTCGCCGAAGAGGCACCCCACGGCCACATGGCGATAGGTACCACCGTATTCCCCACCGGACTGGGTATGGCTGCCACATGGTCGACAGCCACAGCCGAGGCTGCCGCCCGCGTCACCGCCAAGGAGGTGCGTCTGCAGGGCGCACACATCAGCTACGGCCCCGTGCTCGACATCTCGCGCGACCCACGCTGGTCGCGCGTCGAGGAGAGCTATGGCGAAGACCCCGTGCTGACGGGCGAGATGGGTGCAGCCATCGTGCGCGGACTGGGAGGCGGCAAACTGTCGGCCCCCTACGCCACCCTCGCCACGCTGAAGCACTTCATCGCCTATGGCACCACCGAGGGTGGCCAGAACGGCAACCCCTCTATCGTGGGCGAGCGTGACCTGCTGCAGACCTTCTTCCCCCCGTTCAAGAAGGCTGTCGACGCCGGCGCTCTCTCGGTCATGACATCCTACAACTCTCTCGAAGGCATCCCCTCGACAGCCAGCGGCGAGCTCTACAATGACATCCTGCGCCGCCAATGGGGCTTCCGTGGCTTTGTCGTTTCCGACCTCTACAGCATCGACGGCATCTGGGAGACCCACCATGTGGCGCGCGACCTGCAGGAGGCTGGCGTGATGGCGCTGCGTGCCGGAGTGGACGAAGACCTGGGTGGCAAGGCCTACGCACAGCTCATCGCCGCCGTCAAGGATGGCAAACTGAGCGAGAAGGAGATAGACCAGGCTTGTGGCCGCATCCTGAGGCTCAAGTTTGAGATGGGCCTCTTCGAGCATCCTTATGTCGATGTCAAGGCAGCAGCCGAAGTGGGCTGTGCCGACAATGCCGCTGTGGCTCTCGACGCTGCCCGCAAGCTGGTGACGCTACTCAAGAACAAGGACAATACGCTGCCGCTGCGCCGCGATATGCGCGTGGCTGTGGTAGGCCCCAACGCCGACAACGCATATAATATGTTGGGCGACTATACCTCGCCTCAACCCGACGGAAAGGTGAAAACCGTGCTGGCGGGCATCAAGGCCAAGATAGGCGAGGGTCAGGTGGAATATGTCAAGGGCTGTGCCGTGCGCGACACCAACAACTGCAACATCGAGGCTGCCGTAGAAGCTGCCCGCCGCGCTGATGTGGTGGTGGCAGTTGTGGGTGGCTCGAGTGCCCGCGACTTCAAGACGAGCTACAAGGCTACCGGTGCTGCCGAGGCCGATGTCAAGTCGGTGAGCGACATGGACTGCGGCGAAGGCTACGACCGCGCCACGCTCTCGCTGCTGGGTCGCCAGATGGAGCTGCTCCAATCGCTGCGCAAGACTGGCAAACCCATGGTGGTCATCTATATCGAGGGTCGTCCTATGGACAAGTCGTGGGCTGCCGCCAATGCCGACGCGCTGCTCACCGCCTACTATCCCGGTCAGGAGGGTGGCACCGCCGTGGCCGACGTGCTCTTCGGCGACTACAATCCCGCCGGCCGTCTGCCCATTTCGGTAGCTGCCAACGTGGGTCAGCTTCCTGTATATTACAACAAGCGCGCTCCCAAGCCCCACAACTACGTGGAAATGTCGGCAGCGCCACTCTACGCCTTCGGCTATGGCCTGAGCTATACGCAGTTTGCCTACAGCAACCTCGCCATCGCCAAGAAGGGCGATGCCTACAGCGTCACCTTCGATGTCAAGAACGTAGGTGAGCGCGACGGCGAGGAAGTGGCTCAGCTCTACATCCACGACCAGGTGGCGTCGGTGTCGCAGCCGCTGTTGCAACTCAAGAAGTTTGACCGTCTGTCTATAGCCAAGGGTGAGACCCGCAAGGTGGAATTTATCCTCACCGCCGAAGACCTCGCCATCATAGACCGCAACATGAAGAGTGTGGTAGAACCCGGCGACTTCGACATCATGGTCGGCGGTTCGTCAGACAATCTCCCCCTGCGCGGAGTGCTCACTGTAGAGTAGACCGACAAAGGCCATCAAGCCATCGACAGTCTGCCCAAGCACGGCAGACCCCCATACGCCAGCAGGGCTGGGTTCCGAACGAGGAACCCAGCCCTGCTTGATGTATATCAGCATAATATATCAGTTACGGAAAAGATATAAATCTGCCAACAAGACAGCGGTTTCGCTCTCTTCCTTTGGCGCATCCTTAGGTTTCCACGCCACTATGAAGCGGACAGACGCGCCCTTGACATTATAACCCTTTTCATTCCATTCGGCCAATTTGGCCATCATAGCTACCGATAGCTTTGCCATACACCTGTGGGACAGGTCAAACAACATCCCATCCCGATACTCCAAGTCCATACCGCTGAGCAAGGAGAGTATTTCTGCCTTTTTACTTTTGAAGAAACCTAAATTTACGTCCTTGTGTGACAGTTGCAATACCACTTCTTCAGGCATAGGATAATCCTCCTGATTAAACTCTATACGGCTGGCACCGATGCCGGTAAACATATTGGTAGTAGTGTGGATAAAGAGCTTCTTCTTGGCTCTTGTCATCGCTACATAATAACGCCGCATAAGGTCATCATTAACCTTATGGCTACCATTTATAAGCATATAGACATCATCAAACTCCCTGCCCTTAGCCTTATGTATCGTAGAAACAACAACCTTAGAGTGGGAGATATCACAAAAATCCTCTACGGAAGACTCAAAGACGAACTCTCTAAAGTCTGTCAAGTATTTGCTTTTATTGGTTTGCTCAAAGAGGCTGATGCATTGCCGCACATATACAAGGCTTTGACTCTTGGCATATTTGTCAAACGTTTTTCGCTTGGCCATTTCCCAAATGTCATCACTCACCATCGGCGTATGTGAATTGTTGCTTATCTGCCTCAAGAAATACCTCATCTCTGCCAAATTCCACATGCGAAATCCTTCCAACGACTGTATCAGTTCGCAGGAGACGCCTCGTTTACGCAATAAGGCAACCATGATTACAGCCTCCTCATTGGTTTGTGTAAGGACGCACGTGGAGCCATTTCCCAAATGGGATATCAAATCATCAGCCAAGGGCTGATAAATATACTTGGAACAGTAATGCACTACTCCTACCCACCCCTCATTCTCTTGCATGGATATAATAGGAGTCTGCTTCATACGACAATTGATATTGCGGACAAACCTGTTGGCAACATTGACTATCTGGCGCGCACTGCGGTAATTCTCGGTCATTTCGACCATACGCCCACCAGGCAACATAGACAATTGACGCATATACTCAGAATTAGCCCCTCTGAACTCAAAGATATTCTGGTCATCATCACCGACAGCAATGACTCTCATATCCTCGAAGTTTTCGACAAGAGCCTTGACCAAGGCAAAATCGTCGGGGCCCATATCCTGCGCCTCATCAATGACCAAGACCGTCTTGCCTATCTTGGATGGCTCCACATCACCACTCGTTATCATCTCTGCAGCAGTAGCCACCACATTATTGGCCTCATCCAGATTGCCTACTCGTCCGAGCAAGTCAAAACAATACGAGTGGAAGGTCTTAATTTCAACAAAATGGGCGGCGTTGCCTATGAGGGCCAGCAGGCGTTGCTTGAATTCGGTAGCAGCAGCACGAGAGAAAGTGAGCATAAGAAGCTGTTCGTGCTTGACATCTTCAAGTAACAGGAGGGAAGCCAATTTATGAACCAACACACGAGTTTTCCCACTGCCGGGACCAGCAGCAACCACGATACACCGTGATTCCTTGTCCGTTATAATCTCTCTCTGCTTGGCAGACAATTGTCCAAATAGCTGGTGATACTTTTCTGGTGTAAGATTGCGCTGAATTTCATCCTGTCGCTCACCCTTAAAGTATTTGGATATGAACAGGCGATAGTCCATCTGAAAATAATCCTGTACATAGCGCAGCGCCGCATCATAATCTTTAACCATAAGATTGGCATACTCGCCCACGATATGCACTTGCTGGATTTTCTGCTTATAGAAGGCATCGAGCATACGATAGTCTTCCATCTTGTATCTCAACTTGGCATCCTTGACACGACGTATGTCCATGGCGTTATACAATACCAGGAACCCTCCTTCCAGTTTGAGGGCTCCTATCTTTGACAGATACAGCAAAGCCTCTTCCACCTCTTCTATTTGCAGGTCCTTAAAGTCATTGAAAAGAGACTGTTCGCCAGACATCATCGACTTAACCAACTCCACAACAGAAAAAGACACCGCACACTTGTCGTCAGAATCCTTAGACTGCTCTTTAGCCAATCTATACAGCCAATCTATAGCATAGCGACAAATGGCAAGACGCTTGTCTATACGTGTTAGGGTTTCCTCTATATTGGCCAAACGCTCCAACATGAGGTTGTGGGCCCCGTCTTCCTTTTTGTGCGTATAACCTTTAACCGACAGGAAATAGAGCAGAGTACGGATATCTTTCTCCTTGGAGGTAGTTATACCGTCATTTATGGCATTGTCGTTAAGCTGCTTGCAGGAGATCTGCAGACTATTGTCAGGTATACTATTAATAATGTATCTTTCCAGCCGCGCAAATCTCTCCAACAGCATGTGCGACTTTCTATCTGTCTCGCCAACATCTTGCAGATAAGCTGCGATATCTCTGTTGTCAGCCAATATTCCCTCTTGACGCATGCGCTCTACAGCGGAAATGACCTCACGCTTGCTCAACCCCAACATATCTGCCAGATAGTCAATACGAGACTCGGCCTCCTGGTCTTGGCTTCGCGTAATGTATTTTTGGGTAATGAGCGATTTGATGATACGCACAACGCTGTCTACCTCGTCGCTTGAGAAGAGATGGGAATTGGTAATGCGTTGCCGGGCCTCGTCCATATTCTTAACCGTGATTCCAGTCGCATAAACATGAGGAACATTGTTGCCTCGCTCTATATATCCACTTTGCTCCAAGGCTGAAAGGGCAGTCCTTACACGCGTCTCTATATCTGACACCGAATCATCCCATCCTGCCTGGCGGGCTATCTCCAAGGCAGAGCAACATGTACGCATGCGTTGTTTGGTAAGATACTTGACCGCTCGCCATACCTGTTGAATCTCACTGATACTAAGTTTGGTCTGATTGAGCAGCACAAAGTGCTTGTCCAAATCTCCATCGCTATACAACACGTAGCAGCGAGCATACAAATGCGGGTCACGCCCAGCTCTTCCCGCCTCCTGTACATAGTTTTCAAGCGAATCAGAGATATCATAGTGAATTACCAAGCCAACATCTTTCTTGTCGACTCCCATACCAAACGCAGAAGTAGCCACAATCACGCGCACACGGTCACTCATAAATGCTTCCTGATTGGCAATTTTCTCATCTGAGTTCATTTTGCCATTAAAAGGCAGAGCCCTAAATCCATCACGGGTCAGTTTGTCTGCCAAATCTTTAGTGCGCTTGGTTCGCGAGACATATACAATTGCGGGGCAGTTAGACTCTGCTATCAATGCCCTCAATTTATTATATTTATCTTCATCAGTATCTGCATGAACAACAGAATAACGGAGATTCGTACGCGATGCAGAGGAGGCAAACAGTTCGAGGTCGATATCCAGTTCATTCTTAAAATAATCACAGATATCTTGTATCACTTTCTGTTTGGCAGTAGCTGTAAAGCAAGAGACAGGTATGGGATACTTACACTGTTTGCTTTTCTGATAATTGCGTATAAACTTGCCTATATACAGATAGTCTACTCTAAAGTCCTGGCCCCAGGAAGAGAAGCAATGAGCCTCATCTATAACAAATCGTTCTATATGACGTGCCGTCAGTATTCGCTCAATGGTCTTCGAACGAAGCATCTCTGGCGCGATATACAATAAAGATGCTTCGCCGTTCTGTACACGCTGTATAGCCAATGAGCGTGATATGGGGTCCAACAACCCATTTATGGTAACTGCATCAGCTATACCTCTATCTGCCAAGTTGTCGACCTGGTCTTTCATCAAAGACTGTAAAGGAGAAATCACTACGGTCAGCGAGTGGATTGTACGCCCCGCCATCAGGGCTGGCAGCTGGAATGTGAGCGACTTGCCACCGCCTGTAGGAAAAATGGCAAGCAGCGATTTACCATGCACAGCAGCCCGGGCAGCTTTCTCTTGCAATGGTTCGTTGGCATAGGTACGGAATTGGTCATACCCAAAGTAGTCTTTCAAATTGCGATGAAGGTCCAATCGACCATGGCAATAGTCACAACCTTCTTCACATGGGGTATTGCAGAGTACCTTCAATATATACTCCACTTCAGGGAAATTGACAACAACCCACCTCGGTGTTATCGAGTTGGGATGTGTCGTGTCTATAAGGGCAAGGGCATAAGCCAGTCCACAGGGATATTGACGGATGAAATTATCAAGTTCTGCATGCTGACATATCTTGCCTTTATATGCCTTTCTAATAAGATTACCGATTTGTCCGCTTTCGACAGGAATGGCCCCGACCATACTGAGAAATCCTCTATATTCGGCGATACCATAGAGTAGAGAAGCATAAACCGTCTTCTTGTCGTCAGAAAAAGAATGCCAACGCTCAATCTCATCCATCAACAGACTGCGGGCTTTTTTGCAGTCATTTATAGGATTGTTGAGCTGTTCTGTTATCAGTTTGTCGTCTTTGACCAACTTATGATAGGGATATTCAGGAAACAACAGAGGCGACATGTACAGCGTGTCGACCAACAGCCACTGGTGCTTTTGGTTACCAAAAAGGTGTTTGGCATCATGATTGACTATGTTATGCCCACATAAATAATCGATGCCATTCAAAAACTCCAGCAGCTTGTCTTTGGAAGTCTCATGAAACATCGCATCGTCATACTTCAATGCGCCTATATCATGTATCTTCTTGTCACGCAAGCTGTACTCTATATCCACAAAAGCCAGATGTGAGGCTTTGCGGTCATGAGCAACATCCTGCTGGTAGGCCGACACGGACCTGTCAACATCTCTATTTCCTAATATTCTATCCCATATAGACATACTTGATAACTACTATTGAGACTTACAATATTCTTTAGATGCTTATAATAATTCTTTGTTTTCTTTTTCCTCACCAAACGCCTTTATCTCGTCAGCAAGGACTTTCTGTAATTTCTCTTTCGGTACTATCAGCTGATAATCTGCCACTCCGATAGGCTTTCCCATATCTTCAAGTGCCAGTTCCACCTCTACCCGGTCTTTCTCCGCACAAAGTATGATACCTATGGAACGGTTCTCGTCTGCACCACGTTCAAGGCGGTCAAGCAGAGACAGATAATAGTTCATCTTACCTGCATACTCTGGTTTGAAAGCACCTATCTTCAAGTCAACAGCAACAAGGCAGCGTAGTCCACGGTGGAAAAACAGCATATCTACCTTACTTTCTTTGCCATAGTATTCCAGCACATGCTGGTTTCCGATGAATGTAAAACCACTGCCGAGTTCCATAAGGAAACGGGTAATAGCTTTTACAAGGCGGTCTTCAAGTTCAAGTTCCAAAAGGGGGCTTGTCACTCCTAAGAAGCCGAGATTGTAGCTGCTGCTAAACACCTCGTTAGCATACTGCGCTTGTTCGGCAGGAAGAGTGCGGTCGAAATTGTTGTCTACTTGTACCAATGCCTTTGTCTCATACATTTTGAGTTTAATGGCATTGAGCAACAAGTCGCGATTCCAACCTTTGGTTACGGTTTCCTGCGCATAATATAGCGTGGTCTCATCATCCAGTCCCTTGCTCAACAACAGCAGATTGTGCGACCAAGGCAAAAGTGCAACGGAGCGTAGCACTTTTTCATCATGCCCAGCGTAACGCTCATAGAACTTTTTCATATACCACAGATTTCGTGGCGAAACACCCATCTTCGGATATCGTTCTTTCAGGTCTGCTGATAACCGTCTTACAACGCTGTCACCATACCCACTTTCAATCTTGCGTTCATGAAGCATTTGACCAATCTCCCAATAGGCAGTAGACACATAGCCATTGATGTGTCGGGCTATTTCTGTCCGTGCCTGTTCAATTACTGCGACAGCATGTCGCAGCAATTCGGCATAATCGCTGCTCTCTATTGAGAGTTTGTTGTCTTTATTGTTTGTTGTCATTTTATCAGTCTAATTATCTTCCCTGGGAAGGTCTGTTACATCTACTTCAAACTGTTTGGCTATCTTCATAAAATTGCACGTGGCTGGCGCCGCCATCAATCAGAACTTCACGCTGACCTTCTTGCCTTGTGGCAGCTGAACGGTCTGCTGACGGTCGCCGAAGACGATGTCGAAGGTGCCGCCTGTGGGAGAAGAGAGGGTGGCAGCGAGGCTGTTGGCGCTGAGAGTCCAGTCGATATCGACGGTCACGTTGCCGCGGGCGCGAAGTCCCTTGACGCTACCCTTGTCCCAGGCCTGCGGACAGGCGGGGAGCAGAGTGATGGTGCGACCCTCGCTCTGCAGCAGCATCTCGTTCATACCCGAGAGGCCACCCAGGTTGCCGTCAATCTGATAAGGCGGGTGCGTATCCCAAAGGTTGTAGAGCGTGCCCGTACGCAGCAGATTCTGCAAGAGGGCGTAGGAGCGGTTGCCGTCACGCAGGTGCGCCCAAAGGTTGAGCTTCCAACCCATACTCCAGCCGGTGGAGAAGTCGCCGCGATGGTCGAGCACCACACGGGCAGCCTCAGCCAGTTCGGGGGTAGCCTTGACAGAGATGTCGTGACCGGGGAAGAGGCCGAAGAGATGGTTGGTATGGCGGTGGTTGTCCTTGGGATTGTCGATGTCACGCGACCACTCCATCAGCTGACCATATCTGCCGATGCGGTAAGGCTCTATCTTGTCTCTCACCTGCAGCCACTCCTGACGGTCGGTGCTGTCTACGCCCAATACGCGTGAGGCGCTGATGGCGTCGGTGAGCAACTGGCGCGCTACGGCATTGGCAAAGGTAGCACCCTTGTCCACAGGGCCATGTTCGGGCGAGGTCGACGGGGCTGCGGTGTAGAGTCCGCTGGGCTGGAGCCAGAGATAGTCGCACACAAACTGCGCGCTCGACTTGAGCAACGGATAAGCCGTCTGCTTCAGATAATCGCGGTCGAGGGTATATTCGTAGTAGTCCCACACATGCGTAGCGAGCCAGGGACCATTGATGGCGGCAAGATTCCAGTTCACGCTCTCGCTCTTGGAGGGAGCGGTGAAACCGAAGATATTGGTAGAGATGTTGGCAGTCCATCCACGGGCGTCGTACATGGCCTTTGCCGTGCGCTGTCCGGGCTCATAGATAGAGCGGAGATAGACATTGAGAGGCTCGAAGCACTCAGCCAGGTTGGCAGAGCATACGGGCCAGTAGTTCATCTGAATGTTGATATTGTTGTGGTAGTCACAGTTCCACGGACCCTTGACGCCACGGTTCCACATACCCTGAAGGTTCATGGGCATGGTCTCACCTCGCGACGACTGGATGATGAGGTAGCGGGCAAACTGATAGTAGAGCATCTCGAGCCAGGCATCGGCCTTGCCTTCGCGATAGCGGTCTATGCGCTCGTCGGTGGGGATGTCGATGCCGCCCTTCTTGTCGGCCGTCTGGCGCAGGTCGATGCTCACGCGGTCGAAGAGCTGAGTATAGTCATCGACATGGCGGCGCAGCAGCTGACCCCACTTCTTGTCGGCGGCGCCCTTCATGCTGAGCAACGCCCAGGCTCCGGCGTCCTTGCCATAATAGGTGTAGGGGTCGGTGATCACGGGCGAGTAGTTGGGCTTGTAGCCGGTGGCGGCGGTGATGATGAAGTCTACCTCCGAGGCGTCGCGCACGGCGATGTGTCCGTCCTCATACTTCACGCTGCCGTCCTTGACGCGGGCCTGGATGCGGATGACGTAGGGCAGCTTGTTGTTGTTCAGATGTGCGGTATAGACGAGTCCATACTCATCGGTAGCCCAACTGCCGGTGGCGTGGGGATTGGGCTTGTACACCCAGTCGAGGTTCTGGCGCTTGCCACGGTTGGCGCCGTAGTGCATCACCATGAGTTGGTCGGGATAGGAGACAAAGTAGGTGCGGCGGTAGGTGGCACCCTGATACTTGAACGAGGTATGGCTCACAGCCTTGTCGAGCAGCAGACTGCGACGGAAGTCGCTGCAGTCTTCATTGGCAATACCGGTAGAGACATACATCTCGCCCATGGTCGTGAAGGTACCGAAGCGCAGCGTGTCGGCAGTGCCATTGTCGGCGATGGCTCCCGAGAAGGCGCGGCGGGTGAGCGAGTCGGCACGCAGGCTGTCGCCGTCGAGGAACGCCTGACGGATATCGGGCAGGAAACGCGCTGAGTGGGGGTCGGCACGCCAGTAGTTGGCTGGTCCGCTACCCGAGGCGGGGCCTCCCTTCCAGAGGCTTTTCTCGTTGAGCAGTATGGCGTCGACAGCCGGCGACTGGAGCACCATGGCGCCCAGGCTGCTGTTGCCCATAGGGAAGGCATAGTTTTCCCACACCGAGCCCTGCAGCTCGCGGGCTTTCTCGCCCTTGCGCACATACTGTCGCAGATTGTCTTTAGACTGACTGTCCTTGGCGGCACCCTTGGCACCCGAATAGTTAATCTTCGCCTGCACAGTGCTGACGCCCTGGGGCACGGAGATTTCTATGGGGCGGTCATACCACACGGAGAGATGGTCGTCTGCCTTGGTCAGTTCTGACCCTCCCAGACAGAGGGAGATTAATGTAGCTAATACTAACATGTCTGCTATGATTTGAGTGATTGTTATTTTAAGGTAGAAGTGCCCTATCTGTCCCGACGAGCACTGATTCATTCCGTAAAATTACACTTTTATTGACAAACGGAGTTACATTTTTTGCTTTTTTCGTTACCGACGGCCATTTTTTTAGTACATTTGCATCGGGCGCGTATGTTTGCGCTGTCCGTCCTATACCTATTATTATATATAATGACAACTATGATACAACGACTCTTACACTTTCTGGACGCATCGCCCGTCAACTTTCTTGCGGTGCGCAACATCGCCCATGAGTTGGAAGCCCACGGTTTCCGCCGCATTGACGCCGCCAGCCCTCTGGGCCACGTGAGCGCCGGCGACCGCTTCTTCGTCACCAAGAACGACTCTTCCATCTACGCCTTCCGCATAGGTCGCAAGCCTCTTGCCGACCAGGGTTTCCACATGATATGCGCCCATAGCGACTCGCCTACCTTCCGCATCAAGCCCAACGCTGAGATGACGGGCGAGGGCGGCATCGTAAGGCTCAATACCGAGGTCTACGGAGGCCCCATCCTCTCTACTTGGATGGACCGTCCGCTCACCATTGCCGGAAGGGTAATTACGCGCGGCGAAGACGCCCTCTCGCCCGTCACCCATCTGATACACATCCGCCGCCCGCTGATGCAGATCAGCAACCTCGCCATCCACTTCAACCGCCAGGTCAACGACGGCGTCAAGCTCAACCGGCAGAAAGACATGCTGCCCATCCTTGGCTTCGTCAACGACGAGCTGGAGCGCGGCAATATGCTCATCAACCTCGTCGTCGAAGAGCTCAACCGCACCGCCACGGTGACCCGCGACGACATCATCGACTTCGATCTCTATCTCGCCGACACCACGCCGGCATGCACCTTCGGTGCCCACGACGAGCTGATATCCTCGGGGCGTCTCGACGACCTGTCGATGTGCTACGCTGGTCTTGAAGCGCTCACTGCTGCCCACGACAGCGACACCACGCAGGTGCTCGCCATCTTTGACAACGAAGAGACGGGGTCGCAGACCAAGCAGGGCGCCGGCAGTCCGTTCCTGTCCTATCTGCTACAGCGTATAGCGCTGGCACAGAGCGGCACCGCAGAGGCTTACTACCAAGCGGTAGAGCGGGCGCTCATGATTTCGGCCGACAATGCCCACGCCTTCCACCCCAACTATGCCGAGAAGTACGACCCCACCAACCACCCCATGCTGGGCGGTGGTCCGGTCATCAAGTTCAACGCCGCCCAGAAGTATGCCAGCGACGCCGTCACAGCGGCAGTCTTTGCCGAGCTGTGCCGCAAGGCGGGTGTGCCCTGCCAGCGCTTTGTCAACCACAGCGAGGTGGCAGGCGGAAGCACACTGGGCAACATTCTGGCCTCGTCGATACCCTTGCGAGGGGTTGACATGGGCAACGCCATCCTGGCCATGCACAGCTGCCGCGAGACGGGAAGCGTGGCCGACCATGAGTATTGCGTCAAGGTATTTACCACATTCTACAACGAATAACCTATCATCATGCACGACAATATCACTCTCCCTCCCCAGCTCAGCGCACGTGTAGAGCAGGCGGTAGACAACTTCATGCAGGGCTACGGATGCTGCCAGTCGGTGGTGGCTGCCTTTGCCGACCTCTACGGACTCGACGACACGATGGCCAAGCGCATAGCCGCCGGATTTGGCGGTGGCGTGGGCCGCATGCGCATGATGTGTGGCGCCGTGTCGGCTCTGGTCATCCTCGTAGGACTCGACTGCGGACAGACCGAGGGCAGCGACCGCGAAGGCAAGTCGGCATGCTACCGCGTGGTACAGCAGCTGCTCGAGCGTTCGCGCCAGCAGAACGGTTCCATCATCTGTGCCGAGCTCCTGGGCCTCAATGGCTACGAGCGTGCCCACTCGTCCTATGTAGCCTCTGAGCGCACCGCCGAGTACTACAAGAAGCGTCCTTGCGCCGCCAAGGTAGAGAGTGCCGCGCGCCTCTTTGCCCAGTATCTTGCTGATAAGGAGGGCGACCACAACCATTAACCCCCACCCCATCCCACAGCCCTTCATGATCATCGTCCACTACATACCCGACATCGACCAGCGCTCGGGTGGCACCGCCACCTACATGCAGCTCATGGCCAAGGCGCTGGGCACGAAGGCTCAGCTGCACATCCTCACCCACCGCACGGCCAACCCTCTGGCGATAGACCACTGCACGCTGCACTATCTGCCGCCCTACAGGCCGTGGCACTGGACGTGGACCCGACAGGTCAGGACGCTGCTCGAAGCGATAGCACCCCAGGTGGTGCATGTCAACTGCTGCTGGATGCCTGCCTGTGCTGCCGTAGTGGGTGTGGCGCGGTCGCTGCATCTGCCCGTGGCGCTCACCACCCACGGCATGCTCGAGCCGTGGATTATGAACCGGCATTACTGGACACGCAAGTGGCCCGCGCTGCATCTCTATCAGGCACGGGCACTGCGCAGCGCCGATGTACTGGTGGCCACAGCCGACCGCGAGGCGCGCCATCTGCGGCAGTTGGGCTTCAACGACCATATCGCCGTGGTGCCCTCGGGAATAGACATCACTCGGGTGACGATGAAGACCAGCTGGGAGAAGTCGCACACGATGCTGTTTCTGGGTCGCATACACCAGGTCAAGGGCATCTGGCATCTGCTCGAGGCGGTGGCGAGTGTGCAGAGTCAGCTCAACGGCTACAGGGTGATCATCGCCGGCGAGGGTGCTCCCGACGACATACACCGGCTTCGGCAGGCGATTGCCGACAGGCATCTGACCAGCTGCATTAGCTATATCGGCGGGGCGTATGGCGACCGCAAGTGGCAGTTGCTGCGCGAGGCCGACTTCGTGGTACAGCCGTCGTTTACTGAGAATTTCGGGCTGACCATAGCCGAGGCGCTGGCATCGGGCACCCCGGTCATCACCACCAAGGCCACGCCTTGGGAGCAGCTCGACGCCACCGCCAGCGGCACCTGCATCGAGGTGGGAACCACTCCGTTGGCCAACGCCATCACCCGCTTCGTAGCCCTCTCGTCAGCCGAACTGGAGACGATGGGCCGCAATGCCCGCCACCTCATAGAGACCCAGTTCTCGGTCGAGGTCATGGGCACCGCGATGATGGAGGTGTACAGGGAGATTATGAAGTAGGTTGCCACGGCAAGCAATTGAGGCCCCTCTCCAACTCTCCCCAAGGGGAGAGAGTGCAAACCAGTTGTGGCTTATTTGTTTTGCTATTATTATATTGCCATCGTAGAACGATGTGATGGGCTCGTTTGTGTACGCCCATGCGGTGGTAGTAAATAAGCGAAATGCGCTGTGGACGGTACGCGCTCCCAGCAACTCTGTAGGAGTTGCGATTAGCCGAAGGCGTTACCGCAGCAGAAAAAACAGCACCCCCACACTTGATATAGACCAACTTTTGCGCCGTGGCAATCACTTTTCCCGCAAAAACGATTGTCATTCATTGATTTTTGTGTACCTTTGCATCGAATTTACTGCAGCGGGCGCGCTGCTTGTGGGTTTTATATACATGAAGGTCATACACCCTATTAATGGCTGGGAGGGTGAGGCGCCTTCCATAATTATTCATCATTAATAGGAAAAAACATTGAAGACATTTGAAGAATTGGGCGTGAGCGAGGACATTCGCCGCGCCATCAGCGAACTTGGATTTGAGCATCCCATGCCCGTCCAGGAAGAAGTAATCCCGTATCTCTTGGGCAACCGCAACGACGTGATAGCCCTGGCACAGACCGGCACCGGCAAGACGGCTGCCTTCGGTATTCCCGTGCTCCAGCGCATCGATCCTACAAGCAAGGAAACGCAGGCGCTCATCCTGAGCCCCACGCGTGAACTGTGCCTCCAGATAGCCGACGACCTCAACGACTTTGCCAAGTATATGCCCGGAGTGCATATCGTGGCGGTATATGGCGGCGCGTCCATCGAGGCGCAGATACGTACCCTGCGCCATGGCGTGCAGATTATCGTGGCTACCCCCGGACGACTCATCGACCTGATGCACCGTGGCGTGGCGCGTCTCGACCATGTGCGCAACGTGGTGCTCGACGAGGCCGACGAGATGCTCAATATGGGTTTCACCGACAGCATCAACGCCATCTTCGAGGGAGTGCCAGAAGACCGCAACACGCTGCTCTTCTCGGCTACCATGAGCAAGGAGATAGAGCGCATAGCACGCAACTATCTGCACGACTACAAGGAGATAGTGGTAGGCTCGCGCAACGAGGGTGCCGAAAACGTCAACCATATCTACTATATGGTGCACTCCAAGGACAAGTATCTGGCTCTCAAGCGCGTGGTAGACTTCTACCCACGCATCTTCGCCATCATCTTCTGCCGCACCAAGGTCGAGACACAGGAGATAGCCGACAAGCTCATACGCGATGGCTACAACGCCGAAGCGCTGCACGGTGACCTCTCGCAGCAGCAGCGCGACCTGACGATGCAGAAGTTCCGCCAGCACACGGTGCAGCTGCTCGTGGCTACCGACGTGGCTGCACGAGGACTCGACGTGAGCGACCTCACCCATGTCATCAACTACGGACTCCCCGACGATATAGAGAACTACACCCACCGTAGCGGACGCACAGGCCGAGCCGGAAAGAAGGGTACCTCGATTTCCATCATACACACCCGAGAGAAGTCTAAGGTGCGCAACATAGAGCGCGTCATCGGCAAGGACTTCGTCGACGGCACCCTGCCCACCGCCGAAGAAATATGCAAGAAGCAGCTGTACAAGGTGATGGACGACATCATGAAGACCGATGTAGACGAAGAGCAGATAGCTCTCTATATGGACGAAATAAACCGACAGTTTGAGTATATAGACAAGGAGGACATCCTCAAGAAGATGGTGGCAGTGACCTTCGGCCGCTTCCTCGAGTACTACAAGAACGCGCCAGAGATAGAGCGACCCTCTACACAGCGCCGCAGCGCAGAGGCTGGCAGCAAGGGCCGCCAGAGTGACCGCCAGCGTGGGCCGCGCAAGGCAGAGGCTGGCTACACCCGTCTTTTCATCAATCTGGGCAAGGCCGACGGCTTCTACCCTGGCGAGGTGATGCAGTACATCAACCGCCACGTCAAGGGTGGACGACAGGAGGTGGGACACATAGACCTGCTCTCCAAGTTTGCCTATATCGAGGTGCCACAAGACGATGCTCAGCGCGTGATGCGCGCCCTCAACGGCACGGTATACAAGGGTCGTGAGGTGCGCTGCAACGAGGCCGACGAAGCCGGACACGGCAGAGCAGCCCGCGGGTCGCGCGCAGAGGGTCGCCCACAGCGCAGAGACGAGAGAGGCGACCGCCGACCCAACCGCGAGCGCCGCACAGACCGCCAGCAGCATGGACGCGACGACTGGCGCAATCTCATCAACGGCAAAGCGGTAAACCTAAGAGGCGAAGAGCCCGACTTCAGTGAAGAGGGATGGGCAAGACGCCGACCCAAGAAGCAGAGATAGTTCACTCCTGACAGCCCTCATCCAAGCTCTGCCGAAGGGGAAGCCCTCTCCGGCTCTCCGCAGGGTGAGAGTGAACAACCAAATCAAAAGATAGACTCGTAACACTACCCACTATCATCGTGGGAAACGAATGGGCGCCAAACAAGATGGCGCCCATTCTCTTTTCTATGACCCAACGATGTAACGGAACGCAGTGCGCCGGCGCGGAAAGGCAAGAGGCAGAAAAGTAAAGTGCGGCGATTATCAAGGCATATTCATCAAGACAGGACAAATGCCCATTCTTCCTCGAAACCATTGACATTGTGTTCCTTCCCCTTGGGGAAGGCCGTGGACAGTACGCACCGCGGCAACTCTTTAGGAGTTGCGATTTCACAGCCCAGGATTGAGGGGCGAAGCACCTCTTCCCTGGGTATTGATAAAAAAAGGGTAGCAACGCTGTAAGTGTTGCGATTAGCCGAAGGCGTTACCGCAGCAGATAAATCAGCAGGCCAACTGCAAATGCCACAAGACCTAATATTAAATAAGGTGACGACAAAAATACAAAAAGCCGTAGCATCTGCTGGCGGCTTCGCCTTAGTGGCGCTGGTGGTAACGACCGTCGGAAAACGAGTTTTCCTCCTCATCGTCACCACCATCACCACCGTCATGCACGACATGACGCCAGCAGCCACAACGGTAAAAAAAGCGGCCCTTGGCCGTTCAAAAAGTCCGCCGTTGGCGGTAAAAAAACATTCCATAGAAAGCCCCTCTCTTGCCATCCCCATTGGGCGGGAGTTCCTGCTTGCTGTGTTTGGGGTGGATAGCGGTGTTTTTCCCCATCCATCACTTGGGCAGCAGCGGGTTAATGATTGTAGGTTATATAAACCACCAATATGTGATTTATGAGGTAATCTCTTTTTGTACCGGCGAAGCCGGACTTTTTTTACCGCCAACGGCGGACTTTTTGTATTTGCTCCTTTTCAGCCTGCCATCAGGCAGGTGCGGCGGGGTATGGCGGAGAATATCCGAGAGCTCGCTCTCGAGATATTTCCCACCATACACTGACGCATAGGGCAAAGCCCTGAAAAGGTGCAAACCTTTTTGTTTATATTATTGATGATATATTCAAGGAACAGGGAAGACCCCTTGGTTTATAACGCCTACGGCTAAGCGCAACTCCTACAGAGTTGCCAGGATAGTGGGGCGGCTACCCAGGGTAGCGGGCTACGCCCGCAACCCTGGGCTGGGGAAACGCAACTCCGTCAGAGTTGCTGCTGCTTGAGTAAGGCCCCTTGGAAAGCCCCTCTCCAGCTCTCCCCAAAGGGAGAGTGATCCAATCAATTATATACCAGGTGTTTTATGCTTATCCTTATTCCCTTGACGAGGTGGGGAATAGGGTTTATTGGCGTGTTTATATCCTACGGCAACGCTGAACCGAAGGTCATCGGCGTTATGCTGTGCGTCGCGGAAAGATAAAGTGAGGAGATTGGCGAGGCATAATCATCAAGAGAGAACAAATGTCCATTCATATACGAATCCATTGACATTGTTTTCCTTCCCCTTGGGGAAGGCCAGGATGGGGCTTTCTTCCGGCAACTCTGTAGGAGTTGCGATTTCATAGCCCAGGGTTGAGGGGCGAAGTGTATTGCCCTGAACTAAGTTGAATAAAAAAGTTCAAATAAAATGGGCAAAGAGAACAAAAATGAAGTATTAAAGTTCCAAGAACCAGCACTTCAACGCAAGCAATCTTGCATTAAGCGCCTATCAGACGACCAAAAACGTATGATACTGCACGCACATCTGGTAAATGGAGTCAGTAAGGCAGAATTAGCAAGAGTTTTTGGCATCAGACGTGAGACTATTTGGAGATGGATTAGTACCT
>NZ_NPJM01000060.1:0-30768 GCF_002251455.1 Prevotella sp. P4-51 | reverse complement strand
CAACTTTGCAACCAATCTCTTTGCAGGCCTCATTGCATACAATCTACTGCCCAAAAAGCCGTCAATGAATATTGAAATCATTGACAAAAGCAAACTAATTGCATAACTCTTACGTCGAACTCACGTTAATTAGCGAAATTTTTAGTAACTTTGTAGTGGATAAAAAACAATGAAACTAAAGAATTTCGCTATGATTACCGAAGACAAAGTTACAGAAATTTTCTGTATTGCTGATGATTTTTGCAAAGTTTATGATGCGCAGATGGCAAAATATACGTTTAAGGCAGAAGGAAAGCGCAAATACCACCGTGAAAGCCGCATGTCAAAGGCGGAAATCATGATTATAATGATTCTCTTTCATTCATCAGGGTATCGCTGCCTGAAGCATTTCTATCTCGAAAAGGTATGCAAACACATGCGCCATCTGTTTCCTGAGGTGGTATCATACAATCGTTTCGTTGAACTGGAACGGGAGATTGCCATCCCATTGATAGTGTTCATCAAGAAGGTCTTGCTTGGCAAGTGTACAGGTATCAGTTTTGTCGACAGCACACCTCTGCGAGTATGCAAGAATCAGAGAATCCATATTCACAAGACCTTCAAGGGTATCGCACAAAGAGGCAAATGCTCCATGGGTTGGTTCTTTGGATTCAAACTTCACTTGATATGCAACGAGAAAGGTGAATTGCTCAACTTTATGATAACCCCTGGGGATGTTGACGACCGAAAACCTCTTGAATATAAAGTTTTTGTCGAATTCATTTATGGAAAGCTCGTTGGTGATAAAGGATATATTGGAAAGCGTCTGTTTGAAAGACTTTTTGTGGATGGCATTCAGCTTATCACGAAACTCAAGAGCAACATGAAGGGAGCTTTGATGTCCGTTTCCGACAAGTTGCTGCTCAGGAAGAGGGCGATCATTGAGACTGTGAATGATGAACTGAAGAACATTGCCCAAGTTGAGCATTCACGACATAGAAGCTTTGACAATTTTGTAGTCAATCTTCTGGGAGGTATAGCTGCATACTGTTACTTCCCAAAGAAACCAACCATACGAGTACAGACCGTGGACATTTCAAATGACAGGCAACTTACTTTATTCTAAAGTATATTCGTCGAACTCACGTTAATTAATATAGGCGCAACATATAATCAATATAGACGCGCTTATAAACGGAATAAACAGAATTGCGAATTCTTGGCATTGTATCAACAGACTGCCTCAACCAACAAGGAAACTGAGAACAACTGAAATGAGAGCAATAAAGCGAATAGTGCTTACACTGTCTATGACCTTATTGTGCTGCCCGCAAGTCTTTACAGACAGCATCATGGACCGTATGCGCACCCGCGACTTCTCCCCCATCGACTATATGGGATATGTGCTCACCATGTGGTACAATGGTTTCTTCAACTATCCCTTCGTGGTGCGTGTCAGCATCTTCATGATTCTCATCTGCTGTATATCGATGGTCGTCTTTACCATTTCTATCAGTGTCAACAAGCATTTCGAGGGCCGACGCAACCGCATCTACAACCGCTACTACAAGCGTTTCTACGACATCTTCTGCGAGATAACACTCAATAAGGACAAACTCACCCGCAACGAGATCGACGAGCGCATAGGCCTCACCACCCGCGACATAGCCCGCCGCAAGAAGCCCAAGTACATGTTTGCGCTGTGCATGCTGCTGGTGCAGGTCAAGTCAGACTACTACAACGAGTACAACTACCGCAACGTGCGCACCCTCTGCAACGCCCTCGCCATCGAAGAGTTCATGGAGCGTATGCTCGTGTTCGGCTCGCGCACCAACAGGCGTCGCGCGCTGCAAATCTCCCAGTTCATGATGATTGACCTGCCCGAGTCGGTGCTGGTGCGCCTGCTCAACTCCGTCAACCAGGTCATCCGTAAGGAGACACGTATGTACTATCTGTGGCTTAGCGACTACAATCCCTTCAGATTCTTCATGGAGAGCGAGCTGCACAACTATGATTGGCGCGAATGGGACGCTCTGGAGATACACTTCCTGATGAGAGCACGCCATATAGCCAACAAGGAGATGCCCTCGCTGCCCCCTATCATCGCCGAGTGTGAGAACGAGAAGCTGCAAGCCTGTCTGATCAGAGAGGTGGGCTACTGGGGCACAGCCGAGGATGTGGACAACATGAAGAAATACCTGGCCCACAAGAGTCAGGTGGTACGCCAGGCTACCATAGAGTGTATCATCAAGGCCCATCTGGTATCAGCAGAGCCGCTGCTCATGGCTGCCTACGCCCATCAGAACGAGCATCTGCGCCTGTTTATCCTCCGCGCCCTGGTGTCATTCAACACGGGCCGCGCCATCCCCTTCTTCCTGAAAGCATGGAGCGAGTCCAAGGTCCAGTCGACCAAGCTCAACATCATCATGTCGCTCAGCCTGTATGGCGAGAAGGGCATGGAAGAGTTTGAACGCCTGGAGAGAGAGTGTACCGACAAGGACGACAGTATCCTCTTCAAGCAGGTTAGAGTGTTTGACAGTTATATCAAGAATTTGGCACGATGAAAGAGATTATATTATACACCTACGGATATCTCGTCTTCTTCTACTCGATGGCGCTGATGTTCAGCTACGTGATGCTGGTGGCCCTGTCGTTCAGAGAGACACGCCGCTCGCGCCACTCCCTGAGCGACATCTACGTGAAGAAGATATTCGACAACTCGCCCTATACCCCCGGTGTGTCTATCGTGGCTCCCGCCTATAACGAGGAAAACACCATCGTGGACAACGTGAAGTCGCTGCTCTCGCAAGACTGGCCCAAGTTTGAAGTCATCATCGTCAACGACGGTAGCAAGGACCGCACGCTGGAGAAGATGATTGAGGAGTTTGACCTCGTCGAAGTGCCCTATCTCTACAAGCAGCGCATCATCGCCAAACCGTTCAAGCGTATGTTTATCTCCAACCGCAAGGAGTATGAGAAGCTGCGCGTGGTGGACAAGGAGAACGGTGGTACCAAGGCAGACCCCGTGAACGCCGGTCTGAACGTAGCCAACTATCCCTACTTCATCAATACCGACGTAGACTGTATCCTCTCCAAGAACGCTATCCGTATGTGCGTGCGCCCTATGGTGGAAGAAAGGAACGTGATAGCCGTATCGGGCGTGATGAACATCTCCAATGCCTGCAAGGTGGTCAACGGCGAGCTCATCAAGTACAGCATACCCTGGTCGCCCATCCCTCTGTTCCAGACACTGGAGTATCTGCGCTCGTTCATGATAGGCAAGATGGGCTGGAGCCACATCAACGCCATGCCTAACGTATCGGGAGGTTACGGTATGTTTGACACCGAGATAGCCATCAACGCCGGCGGCTACTCTGCCGACTCGCTGGCAGAGGATATGGACATGCTTACCCGCATGATAGGCTACTGCTGCGACTTCGACAAGCCTTACCGCGTGATACAGATACCCCAGACCTGCTGCTGGACGGAAGGTCCGTCAAACCTGCGCATGCTGTACCGCCAGCGTGTGAGATGGGGACACGGCCTGATACAGACATTTGCCAAGTATTACCGCATGATGTTCAAGAAGAAATACCGTCAGCTGGGTCTCATCACGATGCCCTACCTCTTCATCTTCGAATTCATCGCCCCCGTCATCGAGCTGATAGGTTTCTGCACGTTCCTCTACCTCGCCTTCACGGGCGGCGTCAACTGGGGCACAGCCTGGATTATCTTCCTGATGATGTATATCTTCTGCTTCCAGCTCTCGCTTGTCGTCATCTATTACGACTATCTGCAGACCCGCATGCGCGGCTGGAGCTATCTGCGACTCGTGCTCGCTGCCCTGCTCGAGCCCTTCTTCTACCACCCCTTCATCATGCTCTTCTCGCTGCGCGGCTACCTCAAGTTTATCATGGGTAAGCGTATCGTATGGGGCGAGATGCAGCGCAAGGGCTTCAACAATCCCAACAGCGGCAACGCTCAGGGCCAGGCCGACAACTCCCCCGGCCCCGACATCAATATAGCCACCCAAACCACCGAATAAAGAACCAAAACCAAAGTCATGATGATGAAAATACATAAACCACAGATATGCGGCATGGCGCTGACCCTGATGATGGCAGCCTCGGCACTTGCGTTCACCCCTGCACAGGTGCAGGCACAGTCGATAGTGAAGACCAAGGACATCCATCTGCCCGACTACTACGACGCCACGGTGCGCGCCGCCTTCAAGCGCGGCAACTGGGAGGGCGGCAAGCGTCTGCTCGACGAAGGTCTGAAGCGCTACCCCGACGTGTCGACGCTCAACGAGCTCGCCGGCCGCTACTACTACCACAAGAAGTCCTACGACGACGCCCGCTTCTATCTGGTGCGCGCCCTGCGTGACAACAACGCCAACGTCGAGGCCAAGCAGCTCATCATCAATGTCGAGGAAGAGACACGCAACTACTCGAGCGCCATCTGCTACGTCAACGAGCTGCTCGAGATACATCCCTACTGGAAAGGACTCTGGCGCCGCAAAATCAACCTCTACCGCAAGCAGAAGAACGATGTGGAGGCCGACCGTCTGCTGGAGCGCCTCTGCCATATCTACCCCAACGACGCACAGCTGAAGAAAGACCTGAACTATCGCCTCGAACAGCGCGCCATCGCCGACCGCAAGGCGGGCGACAAGAACGGCGCCATAGAGTCGCTGCAGCAGCTGGTCAACAACGACCCCAAGAAGGAAGAGCACTATCTGATGCTCTGCAACCTGCTCCTGCAGCAGGGTCGCCGCAGCGAAGCCATCGACGTGGCCGACCGCGGCGTGAGCAATCTGCCCGGCAGCTACCGCCTCATCATCAAAAAGGCTGGCATCCTGGCCGAAGACAACCGCTATGGCGAGGCGATGGCGTTTGTGGAACGCTGCATGAAGCACAACCACAGCGGCCAGCTCAACAGCTTCTACGGACAGCTCCAGGCCGACGCCGCCCGCGCTGCCGCCAAGGGCGACCCCTATATCCTCTATGGCAAGGTCTATGAGCGCACCAAGAGCCAGGAGTCGCTCGACTATCTGCTCAATACCGCCATCACCCGCGGCTACTACGACGACGCCCTCACCTATATCGCCGCCGAGCGCAAGCGCAAGGGCGACACCGAAGACCTGCTCTACAAGGCATACATCGTAAACCGCCGTATGGGCAACGCCCAGGCTGCATCGAGTCTGCTCAGCCGCCTCTACCAGCGCAACCCCGCCAACAAGGATGTGGCTGACGAGCTGGCACGCGAGCGCCTCACCCGTGCCATGGAGATGATGAACAATGGCGATTACGGCGAAGCCCTCCCCCTGCTCGAGTTTGCCGCAGAGCACTCTACCGACAAGGAGGTGCGCGAGGCTGCCTTCAACCGCATGGTGACCTGCAACGTAGAGCTGCGCCGCTATACTGCCGCCGAGCGTGCGCTCGCCGACTATCAGGCGCAGTTCCCCGATGCGCCCAGCACCATACTCAAGCACGCCGACATCCTCAGCCGCAGCGGACGCACCGAGGCGGCTCTCGAACTGCTTGCCAAGGAATGCGAAGAGGAAGACGACGCCCTCACCCGCGCCCAGTATGTCAACGCCTACGAGGAAGCTGCCGTGCCCCACATCAAGCGCCTCATCAGGCTGGGCGCCTATGGCAAAGCCTATACGCAGAGCCTGCGCCTGCTCGAGATATGCCCCCTCTCTGAAGACGGTCTGCAATATGCTGTCAACACCTCTGCCCAGCTCAAGCGCTGGAAGGAGCACCGCCGCTGGGTGGCTCTGGGCCGCGAGCGCTATCCCAATGACAACTTCTATGTGGTCAAGCAGGCTGCGCTCTACACCACCGACCGCAAGTACTCCAACTCTCAGGACATCCTGCTGCCCAAGGTGGCAGAGTATATGGGCGACTCGCTGCTGATACGCGCCAACAGTACCAACAGCAGCGACTGGGCCATGGCGCTCCTGGAGCGTCATCAGAACGACTCGGCTATGGCCGTCATCAACAAGGCGATAGAGTATGACAGCGAAAACCGTCTGCTGCTCTACACCAAGGGTCTCATCTTTGAGGCTAAGCATGAGTATGACTCTGCTTATGTCTACCAGAAATACTACCGTCCGGGCTACGGCGAGGAGGCTTCGTTCCGGCGCCATCTCGACGGACTCGTGGCACGCGGCTACCGCAATGGACTCAACTTTGAATACCTGCAAGGACGCTATGGAGAAGAAGATGTAATCACGGCTGTGGCTTCGATAGAGTATACACGCAAGCTGGACGATACCGACGCCGTCGGCGTGCGCTTCAACTACGCCGGCCGCGAGGGTGCCGCCAAGGACACCAAGAGCGACGACCAGCAGCCCGGAGGTACGGGCATCCAGCTGGTGGGCGAATGGACACACCAGTTTGACGACCTGTGGTCGGGAACGGCTACGGTGGGCTTGGCCAACAAGTACTTCCCCCAACTCATGGCTAACGCCCGTCTCACCCGCAACTTCACCCATGACTGGGAAGGCGAGGTGCATGCCGGTTTCCGCCGCATCAACTCCTACGAGAAACGGTTCAGATGGCAGGCTACAGGCGAGGACTCGCCGGCATGGGTCTTCGACCACTGGGACGACACCCACAATCTGCTGCTCAACCTGGGCATCGGCGCCAGCAAGACCATCGACCTCTTCTGGCTCAACGGTCGTCTGGACCTCTACAATATGAAGAGTAAGATGTATGCCAACCTGATACTGCAGGGCAAGTACTACATGCTCAACGACGGCAAGTCGTGCATACAGGCACTGGCGAGCATCGGCTCGGCGCCCGAAGCGTCGATGATAGACAACGCGATGCCTGGTACCTTCAGCCGACTCAACACCCAGGTGGGCCTGGGCGGTCAGTACCGCATACACCGCAATGTCACACTGGGCGTGCTGGGCACCTGGCTCACCTACTACACCCAGACCAACACCCGCACGGGCACCGAAGAGAGCCCCATCGACGGCGTCAATACAAGATACAAAAACCTGTTCAACATAGATGTACAAGTTCTCATCAGCTTCTAAGACAATGGCCACAGCAGTGTGCGCGCTGATGCTCGCCCTGCCTGTCACCCTGCTGGCTGCATGCTCGGGCACAGAGCTCAAGCCCTTCAGCCAGTACAGCGAGTATGCCGTCAAGGCTGCCGACGACGGCGACCCTGGCGACGCCAAATGGGCTGCCTATCTGAAGAGTCACTTCCAGAAACGGGCTACCGACCGCGACTGTATCATCGCCGGAAAAGCTCAGGACGACAGTCAGCTGCAGCTGGTGGTCGACCTCGACGGCAGCATGGACAGCGACTACGAGGTGGCTGTGGCTCCGCACGAGATAAGACTCAAGGCGCGCTCTACCGAAGCGATGCTCTGGCTGCAATACCAGTTCATGAGCTCGGCGTCGGCTGATGACGGCCGCTTCCTCTCTGCCGACCTGCCTCCCGCTGTGGTCGACTGCAAGAGCGACACTAAAGGCAGCTTCGCCTTCGAGCATCGCAGCATCTATACTCCCACCAATACCAATGCCGACATGATGCCCATACTGGGTGTGGGCAATGTAGACTTCGACTGGGGACTGTGGGGACACAATCTGCGCAAGGTATTTACCGACGGTATACCGGCCGAAGCGACGGCTATGGTCAATGGCAAGCGCGACGCGGGGCAGTTCTGCTTCTCGTCGGAGGCACTCTACCATGCCTATGAGCAGTTTGTGGTAGACCAGTATGGCGACGGCAGCGACGGGGTGACCACCCGCTTTGCCGTGGTGCCCAACGACAATCGGCTGGTGTGCCAATGCGCCGCATGCAAGGTAAAAGGAAACACACCGCAGTCGGCTACGCCGGCGGTGACAGCCCTCATCGAGCGGCTGGCGCGCCGCTTCCCGCACCAGATGTTCTTCACCTCGGCCTACTCGACCACCCGCACGGCTCCCACACACCGTCTGCCCGACAACGTGGGCGTGATGGTGAGCGCCATCGACATGCCTATGGCGCCGGAAGCATCACAGGCCAAGGGCCACGAGGGTCTCGAGGCGCAGATCAAGGCTTGGCAGAAATGCTGCGGCAGAGTCTATGTGTGGGACTACATGCGCAACTTCGACGACTACCTCACCCCCTACCCCTGTCTGCACCACATGCAGAGCAGACTGCGCTTCTACCGCGACCTGGGTGTCAAGGGCGTGTTCCTCAACGGCAGCGGATACGACTATGCGCCGTTCGACGATGTGCAGACCTATGTGCTGGCACAGCTGCTTATCAATCCCGATGTCGACATCGAGGCTTGCGCCAGCCGCTACTTCGCCTCGGCTTATCCCAAGACGGGTCAGCTGCTCGGCGACTACTATCGCAAGATAGAAGAGCAGGCCCTGCGCCACACTCTGCCCTTCTACGGCGGCATCGACGAGGCGCTCGGCACTTGGCTCAACGCCCAGCAGTTTGGCGAGTTCTTCTCCACGATGGACCGGGCTTCCAAGCAAGCCGACGAGGCTGAACGCAGCAAGCTCAACCGTCTGCTTACGGCGCTTGCCTTTACCCGCCTGGAGATTATGCGCAGTCAGCAGCAGGCACCAAGCCGTCAGCAGATAGAGGCGATGACCTCGCTGCTGTCACACCATACCGCCTTCAAGGACATGGCCAACTACCGTGAGAGCGACGGCGACCTCGACGGTTACCTCAAGCAGTGGAAGGAGAGCTATCCTTGGCTCGATACCGCCGGCAATCTGCTCCACGGCGCCAACATCGATGCCGAGCCCAAAGCCGACACCCATCTCCTCACCGACGGCAAGCAGGGATTTGCCACCGACTATCATCTGGGTTGGCTGATCACATCGGCACCAGTACAGCGGTTCTCGGTATCATCGGGTCTGCCATCAGCAGCCGTCTTCCATGTAACGCTACTTCACGCACCACAATGGCACATCTTCGCGCCGTCATCGATAGAGGTCGTGCAGGGCGGAGCGGTGAAAGGCAAGGCCATCATAACCTCCCCAACCGACAGCCGCCGCGTCAGGGTGAGCATCAGCGCTACGGGCTTGCAGCCTGGAGTCAAGACCGAGGTCATCATCACGCAGACCGCTGCAGCGGAAGGGCGCAAGACGATGGCTCTCGACGAAATAGAAATAACCAACAGACAATGATGCATATACATTATTATATATATAAGGCGTCACGAGTACTCCTGCCTCTGGTCATAATAGGCATGACGGCAGTGATGGAGACCGCATGCACAAAGCGCGTGCGGCCCACCTACATCACCGTGTCCGACTCCATACGCCACTACTATCCCGTGGTGTCTGGCGAGGTGCTCGACCTCACCTACGTGGTACGCAACGAGGGCGACGACCCGTTCCTGATTGACGATATCCAGCCCTCGTGTGGCTGCATCGACGCTCCCAAGGACATCGACGCCATTCCGCCTCATGATTCCATCACCCTCAAGTTCTCCTTCGACACCACCAAGAACATCGGCTACGTCCGCCATAGCATCAGGCTCTTTGGCAACGTGCTCCCCCGCGGCATGGCTGTACTCACCTTTGATGTCAACGTGGTACCGCCTTCCTTTGACCAACCCGACTACGAGGAAGTTCATTCGCAGCGCCGTGCCAACAATGTCGAGGAACTTGTAGATGGCAAAGCCTCGGAGAAAGGATATTATACCACTCCCGACGCCTCGCGCGACAGCCGTCAGCACGTGAGGTATCCGTGGCGCGACTGACCCCAACAAGAGAATAATCATCAAAAATATAACAAACAAACATTTACAAACATTTCAAATCATTACAATTATGAAGAAAGTATTATTCATGATTTTCGCCGCAATGACCGTGATGGCATGCAGCGATGACTCCACTCCAGGAGTAGAGCCAGGAGGCGGCAGCCAAGCTAAGACTGAGCCAGCTACCGAAGTGTACATCCAGGGCAGCAAGGTGGCTGCCACCCGCGTAGCTGAGGTCCCGACCAACCGAGCATACTTCTTTATCCGCGTAGACAACCGTATCCCCGGCATCGGTAACTTCGACTCCAAAGAGTACTTCCCCCAGACCGAGACAGGTAAGAGCGTCATGGTCGCTGCCAACGAGGGTACCGTCGACGTGTACTACCCCAGCTGGAATAACAGCAGCTTGAACCCCTGGTATGTCTTCGACACCAAGGGCGTGGCTACGCTGAAGGCCATTGACAAGATGCCCACTGTAGAGGACCTCATCAAAGCCGACAAGAGCAAGGGCAAGATCAACTTCAAAGGCGTTGACCTCAAGAAGCTCCACGTGCTGTGGTATATTGTCAAGTACCAGAACGTAGACTACCTGTGGCACGTCGACGGAGTGCTCACCGACCAGGACGTCAAGGACGTGACCGACATACCCGGTATCGGTGAGGACATCAAGAATGAGAACAAGGACCTCGAGGACAAGAGAGACGAGAGCACCGTGCTCCCTACGGGCAACGGCAATGTGGAGGTAGACATACACCAGCAGGCCCACAAGGACTGGAGTGAAATCAAGACCTCTATCCATGTCCGCGACGAAGCCGCCAAGAAGGTTATCGTCGAGATCCCTCTCGCCAAGGAGAACGTGGCTGAGCAGGACGACTTCGCCATCCGCACCTGGGACCTGAAGATTGACGCCAAAGTCTATATCAATGGCAACGAGTACGAGTTTGGCACCACAAATCCTGTGAAGGTAACCATTGAGCATCAGGCTACCAAGGTGGTCATTACTGCAGACTGCACAGCCGCTACAGAGTACATCCAGATGCTGCGCAAGGAGTATGGCGACGGCGTGACCGTTGAGGTTCACACCTACGGCAAGGGACTCACCAACGCCCAGCTATGGGAGAAACTCAAGAAGGCCACCGTGCGCGTTGAGCCCAGTGGCTACAAGTTCTTGAAGTACAACGGCGCCACCAGCGCCTACTTCAGCAAGTAGCCGCCAGCCGTCTATACCATCCGAGACGCGATCAAAGACAAACAAATAACTGCCGTTGGCGCCTGCCTGTGTGAGCAGGCAGACGCCGACGACATCTTGATAACCATTACTAACTATTCAAAATCATCGCATCATGAAAAAAGTATTGTTTATGGCTATCGCTGCAATCGCCATGATTTCCTGCAGCGACGACTCCACTTCCGGACAGGGGACAGGAGGCCAGGGCGGTCAGTCCAAGACCGAACCGGCTACCCAAGTGTACATCCAGGGCAACAAGACCGCTGCCACCCGTGCTGCGGCTGCCAAGGTGAACAAGAAGGGTGCCTATTTCTTCATCCGTTTAGACAACCGCATCGCCGGCGCCGAGGACTGCAAGTCGGGCGACTATTTCCCCCAGGACGTATTCGGCAACACTGTCTGGTTGCCATACAACAAGGGATATATAGACGCCGACTACGCCTACTATTCCAGAAATGACGACTACGACAAATACGTCTACGACAGCAAGGGAAAGGCCACCCTCGACGCTATAGTCGAACAACCGCAGCTCAAGAGCATCATCAAGGCCAACCTGAACCCCAAACTGAAGCTCAAGGACATAGATATCGAAGACCTCTACGTCATCTGGTACATGGTGAAGAAGCAGAAAGATAGCTGGCACGTGGACGGTGTGCTGACCAAGAAGACCAACAAGGACCTCTCGGCTATCCCCGGCGTGGGCGGCGACATCAAGGAGGAGAACAAGGACCTCACCGACAAGAAGGATGACAACACCGTGCCCGCCACCGGCGACGGCAACGTGGAGGTAGACATCCACCAGCAAGCCCACAAGGACTGGAGCGAAATCAAGACCTCTATCCATGTGCGCGACGAGGCTGCCAAGAAGGTTGTCGTCGAGATCCCTCTCGCCAAGGAGAACGTGGCAGAGCAGGACGACTTCGCCATCCGCACCTGGGATCTGAAGATTGACACCAAGGTCTATATCAAGGGTACCGAGTATGAGTTTGGCACTACCAATCCTGTACAGGTCATCGTAGAGCATCAGTCCGACAAGGTAGTCATCACCGCCGATTGCACCGCCGCCACAGAGTACATTCAGGCGCTACGCAAGGAGTATGGCGACGGCGTGACCATCGAGGTCCACACCTACGGCAAGGGTCTCACCGACGCCCAGGTATGGGAGAAGGTCAAGAAGTCGACCGTGCGCGTCGAACCCGCCGGCTACAAGCATCTCAAGTACAACGGCGCCACCAGCGCCTACTTCGGCAAGTAGACCCACGGCTGATACAAGCAGCTCTACGGCTCAGACTATCAGCCCTATACCTTATATAATAAGTAGGGCGCTGCCATCCCTGATGGATGACAGCGCCCTCTCTCTATCCGCAATGCCCACATCCGGCATTGCGGATATTGTTTTGATACCGGCTGCGGGCGTCAGGTGTGCAGTTCGTGCCCCAGCCTGCGCCGGCAGAGCCATATCTCTACCGAGTTGATGATGTTCTGCCACAGGATATAACAGCCGGGACCTATCGACGACAGCGGGTTGAGGTAGGTATAGGCTATCCAGATGGCAAAGGCGGTGTTCTTCTGCCCCAGAGCCTGCCCCGACTCAGTGGTGGCACCAAAGTAGTGACCTATAAATCTGCCCACGGCAAACTGGACGACACAGAGGACAAGCCCCAGTAGCGCGATGATGAGCAGGAAGGTCAGCGAGGTGTCAGCGTGTGCGATGTTCTTGGCCGTGGTGCCCGAGACGATGAGCAGCGAGCCACCCCACATGTAGTACGACAGGTCGTTGATGCTCACCACCCACCGGTGCAGCCGCTTCATGCCATGCTTCACGATATACGCCAACAACATGGGCAGCACCAGCACCATGCACACCTCGTGCAGGATGGTCAGAAAGGCGGTGAGAAAACTCACATTGGCAGCCTTGTCGATCAGCGGGAAACATACCGGGATGAGCAGCGCCGTGATGAAGTTGGAGATGAAGGTATAGGTGGTCATCTGCTCCAGTTTGCCGCCCAACTTGGCCGTCACCACCGGCGCGGCAGCAGCCACGGGGGCTATGATGCAGGTGATGATGGCCTCGACGATGATCAGACTGTTGTCTTTGAGCCTGTATTCCACCACCAGCAGCGTGAGCAGCGCCACAAAGAGCACCTGAACCACGCCCACCCACAACATCCACCTCACGGGTATCAGTCGGCGGAAGTCTACCTTGCAGAAGGTGACAAAGAGTATCAAGAACATAAACAGAGGTAGGATGCGGTCGCAGATGGGACCACACACACGCGCCGCGCCGTCGAGGGCTGGCACCAGGGCAAAGACCAGATATATCGCGATGCCCGAGGCGATGGACACAGGCAGTGTCCAGTTGCGCAGAAACTGTAACAGCGTTTTCATACCATCATTCTTTATCGTTTACTATCATCTATCGCTGACAAAAGTACACTTTTTCGCGCTAACAGATGCAGCCACACCACTTTTTCTGTCATTCCGACGCCCGTCAGACGCTTTTTTCCCTGTGACAGAGCAGAAAGAGCGGCTTTTCCTTTTACCACTACCCGTTTTTTTGTATATTTGTAGCATAATACCAATAAACTATAGATATGCGAAACCTTATCATCTCTTTACTCTTAAGTCTCTGTGCCTCCACGGCATGGGGAGCCAAGGCGTCGTGGATAACGGCTGCCGATGACAGTGTCAACCGCCCCAATACATGGATAGCCTTCCAGAAGGATGTGGTGATGAAGACCAAACCGCGGAGCCTCAAGGCACGCATAGCCTGCGACTCCAAGTACTGGCTGTGGGTCAACGGCAACCTCGTGGTCTTCGAAGGCTCGCTCAAGCGTGGTCCCGCTCCCGGCGAGGGCTACTACGACGAGATCGACCTGAGCCGCCACCTCCAGCGAGGTCACAACCGCGTGGCTGTCCTCGTATGTTATTTCGGCCGCTCGGGCTTTTCCCATGAGGACAGCGGCAAGTCAGGCCTCTACATCGACTCCGACAATGCCGAGCTGTGTACCAACGCCAGCTGGATGAGCCGCATCCATCCCGCCTATGACACAGCCACAGGCGAGATGCCCAACTTCCGACTCTCCGAGAGCAACATCAGCTACGACGCACGCCATGCCATCGACGGATGGCAGACTGCCGACGTCTCTGCCAAGTACGGCTTCACGCCCTCGGTCGAGATTGGAGCCTGGGGCGACCGCCCATGGGGCAAGATGACACGCCGTCCGATACCCATGTTCAAGGACTTCGGCGTCAAGGCTGCCCGCTTCGAGCTCCACGAGGGTGCCCGTCGCGACACCGTCATCGCCTTCCTCCCCGGCAACCTGCAGGTAACCCCCGTGATAGACCTCACCGCCACCCAGGGTGGCGACACCATAGACATCTGGACCAACCACTCCCACATGGCTGGCGCCTGGAATGTCAGGGCACAGTATGTGACACGTCAGGGACAGCAGCAGTACGAGTCGCTGGGCTGGATGAACGGCGAGAAGATTATCCTCTATCTCCCCAAGGGCATCAAGGTCAACGGCGTAAGCTATCGCCAGACGGGTTATGATACCAAGGTGGTGGGTACTTTCCACTCTGACAACAATTTCTATAACCGTTTCTGGCAGAAAGCACTCAATACGCTCTATGTCAATATGCGCGACACCTATTTTGACTGTCCCGAGCGCGAGCGCGCACAGTGGTGGGGCGACGAGGTGATACTTACCAGCCAGGCTTTCTACACGCTGTCGCTCTCGTCGATAGACCTGATGCGCAAGGGCATGCTCGAGCTGGCTGCCTGGCAGACCGATGAGGGAATACTCCACGCCCCTGTGCCAGGTACCTATAAGAGCGAGCTGCCCGGACAGATGTTGGCAGCCGTAGGACTCTATGGTTTCTGGAATTACTATATGAATACGGGCGATTCTGCCACCATCCGCAAGGTCTATCCTGCCGTGCGCCGATACCTTGAGCGTTTCCCACTCGACTCCACCGGGCTTACAGCAGCCTACAAGGCCACTTGGCTGTGGGGCGACTGGGGCGACAACCGCGACATCAGGCTCATCTTCGCCGGCTGGCACTACATGGCTCTCGACGCGATGGCACGTATGGCCGACATAATGGGCCTCGACGCCGACGCAGCCCAGTATCGCGCCACTATGGAGCAGATCAAGAAGGGTTACAACCACTGTTGGAACGGCTACAGCTACCGCCATCCCCAGTATATGGGCGCTACCGATGACCGCGTACAGGCTCTTGCCGTCATCTCGGGCATCGCCGACGAGTCCAAGTATGGCGAGATATTCAATGTACTCAAGACGCAGGAATACGCCAGCCCCTATATGGAACGCTATGTCATGGAGGCCCTCTTCCAGATGGGCCAGGGCGACTACGCCATGCGCCGCCTGAAGAAGCGCATCGCCCCCATGGTCAACGACAAGGACTACCCCACGCTGTGGGAGTTCTGGGATGCCCGCAAGAGGGGCTTCCGCGGCGGCTCGTCCAACCACGCCTGGAGCGGTGGCGGTCTCATCGTGATAGCCCAGAAGCTCATGGGCGCCGAGACCATCGACCCCTGCTGGCGACGCTTCAAGATAGACCCGCAGTATGTCACCTTCGGCGAGGCGAGCCTCTCCTTCCCCACCCTGAGCGGCACCGTCTCTACCGCTTTCAAGCGCGACAAAACCCAGCTCACCATGTCGGTGGGCGTGCCTGCCAAGACCGAGGCGCTGGTCTACATTCCCTCGACCGCCACTGACCGCATCACCATCGACGGCCGCGCTCTGCGCACCGACCGCATCGTGACCGACGCCCAGTGGGCCAAGGCGGGCAAGACTGCCGTCTGGCTGCGTGCCGGCAACCACGAGATACGCGTAGCCAAGTAACCCGCTGATACCAGCCGGCATCACCGCCGGCATAGATACGACAAGGCCGAAGCCCGAGACCCACTGTGTCTCCTGCTTCGGCCTTTTCATTTCTATGCTTGTCGTGTTGACTACATGATTTTGGGCACCTGGGCGAGATACTGCTGCAGTTCCTCGTCAGAGAGCGAGTAGTTCATCAGGTCGCCGTTGAGATAGCTGTCGTACGAGGGCATGTCGATGAGTCCGTGACCACTCAGGTTGAAGAGTATGGTCTTCTGCTCGCCGGCCTCGCGACACTTGAGGGCTTCGCGCACGGTGGCGGCAATGGCATGACAGCTCTCGGGCGCGGGCACGATGCCCTCGGTGCGCGAGAAGAGTATGCCCGCCTGGAAACTCTCCAGCTGCGGGATGTCTACACCATGCATATAGCCGTCCTTGATGAGCTGCGACACAATCATTCCGGCTCCATGGTAGCGCAGACCGCCCGCATGGATGTTGGCGGGCTTGAAGTCGTGACCCAGGGTGAACATGGGCAGCAGCGGAGTATATCCCGCCTCGTCGCCGAAGTCGTATTCAAACTTGCCCCTGGTCAGCTTGGGACAGCTCGATGGCTCGGCGGCGATAAACTCGGTCTTCTTGCCGTCGAGGATGGTATGGCGCATGAAGGGGAAAGCCAGTCCGCCGAAGTTGCTGCCTCCTCCGAAGCAGGCTATCACCATGTCGGGATATTCCTCGGCCATCTCCATCTGCTTTTCTGCCTCAAGTCCTATCACTGTCTGGTGCAGTGAGACGTGGTTGAGTACCGAACCGAGCGTGTACTTGCATCCCGGAGTCTGCATGGCCAGCTCTACAGCCTCGGAGATGGCAGAGCCGAGCGAACCGGGATTGAGGGGATCGCGGGTGATGATGTCCTTGCCGGCGCGGGTCGACATCGATGGCGAGCCCTCGACGGTGGCTCCGAAGGTGCGCATCAGTATCGAGCGGTAGGGCTTCTGCTTCATGGTAATCTTGACCTGGTAGACAGCAGCCTCGAGACCAAATATCTTGGCGGCATAGGACAGCGCGGCGCCCCACTGGCCCGCTCCGGTCTCGGTGGTGACGTTGGTTACGCCCTCTCGCTTGCAATAATAGCACTGTGCGAGTGCCGAATTGATTTTGTGTGAGCCCAGTGGCGACGCACTTTCATTCTTGAAATAGATGTGAGCAGGCGTGTCGAGCGCCTTTTCCAGGGCATACGCGCGCACCAGAGGTGTCGAACGATAGTAGGCATAGAGGTCTCTCACCTCGTCGGGGATGTCTATCCACGCGTGCTCGGTATCGAGCTCCTGGCGCGAACACTCTTCGCTGAATATATGAGCCAGGTCTTCAGGACCTATGGGCTGGTGGGTCTGTGGGTTGAGCGGCGGCAGCGGCTTGGTGGGCATGTCGGCCTGGATGTTGTACCACTGCCGGGGAATCTGGTCTTCCTCGAGCAGAAATCTCTTTTGTTTTTTCATGTCTTGTCGTGTTAAGTGATTTGATTTCCATTTACAAAAGTAGTATTTTCCACGCAAACCACATTACGTTTTGCCAGTTTTTTACACACCGCGGGCTACATTTTGCCATTCCCCACCATCGATGCGCCATGCGTAGCTGCCTCAGCCACTCTCTCCACCATCGCCGTCGGGGCAGAGGGAGCAGGCGCCACGCCGCCGAGGGCGCCAATCACGCCCGAGATGACATCGAGAGTCATTTCGTGGTGCGAAACGACTATTGCACGCCGCGATACAATTAAGGCAAAGCCTGAATTGACTATATCCCACCGCCGAAACAACTTTTCGGCCATCGCGACGCAGATTGCGAGGGATGCGGCGAGGGTGGAGAGGGATGGGATGCGGACGGCGAGGGATGGGGTGCGGGCGGCGAGGGATGGGGTGCGAATAGCAAAGGACGGGGCGACAGCAACGGGGGATGCGATAGCGGCGGCAATGGTAGAAATGGGGATGAAGATGGCTTCCATAACACGCGCACGCATACATATTTTTAACAAATATGATGCGATTTGTTTTGCAAAATGATTGGTTATGCGTAACTTTGTAGATGATTTTTCCGACAGCGCCAGCTGCCGGACCTCATCAGCATAAGGTGAAGACAACAATAACAAGAAACAATACAAACAAGCCAAACAAAATGAACAAGCTAAGAACCCTTTGCACAGTAGTGCTGTCGGCAGGTATGGCCATGATGGCCTACGCCGGGAGCAAGACCGAACCCGTAGATTATGTAAGCACGCTGGTAGGCACGGCATCGTCCTACGAGATATCTACCGGCAACACCTATCCCGCGATAGCCATGCCTTGGGGCATGAACTTCTGGGTGCCTCAGACCGGAAAGAACGGCGACGGCTGGACCTACACCTACTCAGCCAACAAAATCCGTGGCTTCAAGCAGACCCACCAGCCCAGTCCGTGGATCAATGACTACGGCATGTTCTCGCTGATGCCCGTCACCGGACGCGCCATCTTCGACGAGGAGCAGCGCGCCAGCTGGTTCTCCCACAAGGCCGAGAAGGCACTGCCCTACTACTATCGCGCCTATCTGGCCGACTACGACGTGGTGACAGAGATTACACCCACCGAGCGTGCCGCCAGTTTCCGCTTCACATTCCCCGAGACCGACTCTGCCTTCGTGGTGGTCGACGCCTACCACAACGGCTCTTACGTGAAGATACTCCCCCAGGAGCGCAAGATAGTGGGCTATACCACCTTCAACCACGGCGGTGTGCCCGAGGGCTTCCGCAATTACTTTGTCATCACCTTTGACAAGGACTTCACCTATACCGCCACCGTAGACAAGGGCGTAATCAGCCGCGGCATCGCCGAGACTGCCAACGACCATGCCGGAGCCATCATAGGCTTCAAGACCCGCAAGGGAGAGGTGGTCAACGCCCGCGTGGCATCATCATTCATCAGCGCCGAGCAGGCTGAAGTCAACCTCGGAGAGATTGGCAACCGCTCGTTCGACGATGTGTGCAAGGCCGGACGCCAGCGCTGGAACGAGGTATTGGGTCGCGTCGAGGTCAAAGACCAGAGTCTGGACCACCTGCGCACCTTCTACAGCTGTCTGTACCGCTCGGTGCTCTTCCCCCGCGCCTTCTGGGAGGTGGTAGACGGCCAGCCCATGCACTACAGCCCCTACAACGGCAAGGTAGAGAAGGGCTATATGTACACCGACACCGGCTTCTGGGACACCTTCCGTTCGCTCTTCCCGCTGCTCAATCTGCTCTACCCCTCAGAGAACGCCAAGATGCAGGAAGGTCTCGCCAATGCTTACCGCGAGAGCGGCTTCCTGCCCGAATGGGCGTCGCCCGGCCACCGCGGCTGTATGGTGGGCAACAATTCGGCATCAGTAGTGGCCGACGCCATCATCAAGGGAGTGCGCACTGCCGACGCCGAGACGCTGTGGCAGGCTGTGGTACACGGTACCCAGGCAGTTCACCCAGAGATAAGCTCTACCGGCCGTCTCGGATACGAATACTACAACAAGCTGGGCTATGTGCCCTACGATGTAAACATCAAGGAGAATGTGGCCCGTACCCTGGAGTATGCCTACGACGACTGGTGTATATACCAGATGGGCAAGGCACTGGGCAAGAAGGACAAGGAGCTGCGCCCATTCAAGCTGCGCGCCATGAACTACCGCAAGGTATTCGACCCCGAGACCCGTCTGATGCGCGGCAAGTTGAAGAACGGCGAGTTCCAGGCACCCTTCAACCCGCTCAAGTGGGGTGACGCCTTCACCGAAGGCAACAGCTGGCACTACACCTGGAGCGTCTTCCACGACCCGCAAGGACTTATCGACCTGATGGGTGGCAACGCCACGTTCAACCAGATGATGGACTCCGTGTTCACCGTACCTCCCGTCTTCGACGACAGCTACTACGGCTTTGTCATCCACGAGATACGCGAGATGCAGGTGATGAATATGGGCAACTACGCCCACGGCAACCAGCCCATCCAGCACATGATCTATCTCTACAACTACTCGGGCCAACCCTGGAAGGCTCAGCAGCGCGTGCGCGAGGTGATGGACCGCTTCTATACGCCTAACCCCGACGGCTACTGTGGCGACGAGGACAACGGACAGACCTCGGCATGGTACGTATTCTCTGCTCTGGGCTTCTATCCCGTATGTCCTGCCAGCGACCAGTACGTGCTGGGTACGCCCTACTTCGACAGCGTGACGCTCAATCTGGAGAACGGACGCAAGGTGACCATCAACGCCCATGGCAACGGTGCCGACGCTCCCTACATCAGCAGCATGCGTATCAACGGCAGCGACTACACCCGCAACTACATAGACCACGCCACACTCATGGGCGGCGCCAACATCGACTTCAGCCTCAGCCAGAAGCCCAACTACCAGCGCGGCACCAGCGCCGACGACGCCCCCTACTCGTTCAGCCGTGAACTGAAGAAAAAGAAGTAACAACTATATCAATCATGAGAAAAACCATTAAAACACTGATGATGCTGGCAGCACTCACCCTGCTGCCGGCTCAGACATTCGCCATCAAGATTCTGCACGGACCTTACTTGCAGAGCGTAGGCGAAACCGAGGCCACCATCGTATGGACCACCGACAGCATGTCGGTAGCTTGGGTTGAGCTGCTGCCCAACGACGGCATAGAGTTCTATGCCCAGGCGCGTCCCCGTTATTATGACACCCACATCGGCATCAAGCGCACCGACCGCATCCATGCCGTCACCCTCAAGGGACTCAAACCCGGCACCACCTATCGTTACCGCATCTATGCACAGGAGGTGTTGAGCCATCAGGCCAACAGGGTCATCTACGGCAACGTGGCAGCCACGGTGGTCTACAAGAAGGCTCCGCTGGCGTTTACCACACTCGATGAGCGCAAGGCGAGCACCTCCTTTGTCGTGGTCAACGACATCCACGGCAAGAGCGACGTGATGGCGCGTCTGCTCGGCAATGCCGGCTACAAGGACAAGGACCTCGTCTTCTTCAACGGCGACATGCTGTCAATCCTCGACAAGGAAGAGAAGATCTGGAACGGATTTATGGACGAAGCCGTCAAACTCTTCGCCTCGGAGAAGCCTCTCTACTATGTACGCGGCAACCACGAGACACGCGGACAGATAGCCGACCGCTTCCAGCGCTATGTGCGCCCCAACGACGACAAGCTCTACTTCGCCTTCCGTCAGGGTCCCGTGTACTTCATCTGTCTCGACACCGGTGAGGACAAACCCGACAACGACATCGAGTATGCCGGCATCACCGACTATGACAACTACCGCAACGAACAGGTGGAATGGCTGCGCCAGGTCATCGCTTCCGATGAATACAAGCGTGCCCCCTTCCATGTAGTGCTGGGCCACATCCCTCCCCGTTATGACAAGGAAGCCTGGCATGGCGATATTGAGGTCAGGGAGAAGTTTATCCCCGTGCTCAACGAAGCCAACGTCGATCTGATGCTCTGCGGCCACCTCCACGAGTTTGCCTACACCGAGCCCAATGCCCGTCTAAAGTTCCCCATACTGACCAACAGCAATGTAGCCATAGTCTCGGTCAAAGCCGAAGGCAACAAGCTCGACGTCAAAGTGATAGAGGAAGACGGCAAGACCTCATTCCACAAGACCTACATGCAGCGATAGGCTGACAGCGTCAATAAACAAAGCGGACCAAGATGGTTATCCAACCTGTCTTGGTCCGCTTTTTTGTTATAAAGACTTGGGGCGCTGTGGCCCCAAGCGTCTGTTATCTCAGAAAGAGCATCTCGCGATACTTGGGCAGTGTCCAGAGTTCGTCGCTTACCACCAGCTCGAGCTTGTCTATCTGGTAGCGTATCTCCTCCATCTTGGGCGCCACGGTGTCGTGGTATGCCACAGCCTTGGAGCGCTCGTCCTCTATCTTGTTGGCCACCTTGCGGGCGTCTACGAGTTCCTCCACGCCGGTCTCTATGGCCTGGGTGCGCTCGGCTATCTCCTTGATGATCTTCTTGTTGCGCGCGGTGAGTGCGTCGGCCTCCTCCTTGGAGAACACCTCATACATATTGGTCACATTCTTGAGCAGCTGGCTCTGGTAGTGGGTGGCCACGGGGATGATGTGGTTCATGGTGAGGTCGCCCATGACGCGGGCCTCTATCTGTATCTTCTTGGTGTATGTCTCCCATTTCACCTCGTTGCGGGCTTCAAGCTCGGCGCGCTTCATCACGTTGAGACTCTCAAACATCTTCACGCTCGACTCGTCGAGATAGCGGTCGAAGATGACTGGACATGATGTCTCGCAGTCGAGACCACGACGCTTGGCTTCCTCAACCCACTCGTCGGAGTAGCCGTTGCCATCGAAGTGGATGGGCTGGCAGGTCTTGAGGTCTTCGCGAACCACATCGATGATGGCGCTTATCTTGTCCTCGCCCTTGGTGATGAGTGCGTCTACGCGGCTCTTGAAGTCGTTGAGCGCCTCAGCCACTGCGGCATTGAGGGCAATCATTGCCGAAGCGCAGTTGGCCTCTGAACCTACCGCGCGGAACTCGAAGCGGTTGCCGGTGAAGGCGAAAGGAGAGGTGCGGTTGCGGTCGGTGTTGTCGATGAGCAACTCGGGGATGCCGGGGATATCGAGGTTCATGCCCTGCTTGCCCTTCATCGAGAAGAGGTCGTCCTTGTCGGCTTTGACGATATGGTCGAGCAGGTCGGTGAGCTGTCGGCCCAGGAAGCTGGAAATGATGGCGGGTGGCGCCTCATTGGCTCCGAGTCGGTGGGCATTGGTGGCACTCATGATGGAAGCCTTGATGAGTCCGTTGTGACGGTACACGCCCATGAGGGTCTCGACGATGAATACCACGAAGCGCAGATTGTCCTCGGGAGTCTTGCCCGGAGCGTGGAGCAGCACGCCCGTGTCGGTCGAGAGGCTCCAGTTGTTGTGCTTACCCGAACCATTGATGCCGGCAAAGGGCTTCTCGTGGAGCAGCACACGGAACCCGTGGCGACGCGCAACCTTCTTCATGACCGACATGATAAGCATATTGTGGTCTACAGCCAAGTTGCACTCCTCGAAGATGGGCGCCAGCTCAAACTGGTTGGGCGCAACCTCGTTGTGACGGGTCTTGCAGGGGATGCCAAGGGCAAGAGCCTCGATTTCCAGGTCCTTCATAAAGGCCTGAACGCGCTCAGGGATGGTTCCGAAGTAGTGGTCGTCCATCTGCTGGTTCTTGGCAGAGTCGTGACCCATAAGGGTACGGCCGGTAAGCATCAGGTCGGGACGCGCGAAGTAGAGTCCTTCGTCTACGAGGAAGTATTCCTGCTCCCAACCCAGGTTGGCCTGCACCTTCTTGACATTGGGGTAGAAGTACTGAGCCACTCCGGTGGCAGCCTCTCCTACTGCGCGCAGCGTGCGGAGCAACGGCGCCTTGTAGTCGAGCGACTCGCCGGTATAGGAGATGAAGATGGTGGGTATACAGAGGGTGTCGTCGATGATGAACACGGGCGATGTGGGGTCCCAAGCCGAATAGCCGCGTGCCTCAAACGTGTTGCGTATTCCTCCTGATGGGAAACTTGAGGCGTCGGGTTCCTGCTGGACGAGTAGCTTGCCTGAAAACTCTTCTATCATACCTCCCTTGCCGTCGTGTTCGACAAAGGCATCGTGCTTTTCGGCCGTTCCCTCGGTCAGGGGCTGGAACCAGTGAGTGTAGTGGGTCACGCCGTTCTCCTCGGCCCATTGCTTCATGCCCGCAGCCACAGCGTCGGCTATGGAGCGGTCGAGCTGGGCGCCGTTGTCCATTACATCTACCAGCTTGCGATATACATCGGCGGGCAGGTACTTGAACATCTTGGCACGGTTGAACACCAGCTTTCCGAAATACTCGGACGGACGGTCCTTGGGAGTGGCCACCTCGACGGGTTTCTTGTGGAAAGCCTCTTCTACAGCATCAAATCTCAAATTTGCCATAATCTTCGTGAATTGTAAATATGTTGATAACTTGAATATTCTTTGTTTCAGCGCTGCCGGCGATGGCTCCGTCGCGTGCCGACATGGAGGGCCTCACCGTTACGGTGTGCAAAGTTACTGAAAATCTTGCCTATTCCTTTACTGTTTGTCACTTTTTTTTACGATTTTCATCCTCTCTGCCGTCATCCCATCCATTGGCGCAGTCGCTGCATGGCTTCTTCGCAACTGTCGCGGTCGCCAAAGGCGGTGAGACGGAAGTAGCCCTCGCCGCTGGGACCAAAGCCCACGCCGGGGGTGCAGACTACCGAGGCGCCGTAGAGCATCTGCTCGAAGAAGCGCCAGCTCTCCTGACCCTCGGGAGTGCGCACCCAGAGATAGGGAGCGTTCTCGCCGCCATAGACGCTGAAGCCCATGGCGCGCAGGGCGTCGGTCATAAGTCGGGCGTTGCCCATATAGTAGTCGATGGTGGCTCGGGTCTGTGCCTTGCCGTCGGGGGTGTAGATGGCTTCGGCTGCGCGCTGTGAGATGTAGCTGGCGCCGTTGAACTTGGTACACTGGCGGCGCTCCCAGAGATGGTTGAGCTCCACCTGCTGGCGTCCGTCGGTGGTCACAGCTTTCAGGTCGCGCGGGATGACGGTGTATCCGCAGCGTACACCGGTAAAGCCTGCCGTCTTGGAGTAGCTGTGGAACTCTATGGCACACTTGCGTGCGCCCCGTATCTCGTATATCGAGTGGGGAATGGACTTGTCCTGGATGTAGGCTTCATAGGCAGCGTCGTAGAAGATGATGGCGTCGTTGGCGAGGGCGTAGTTGACCCATTTCTTCAGTTCTGCCTTAGACAGTACGGTACCCGTGGGGTTGTTGGGATAGCACAGGTATATCATATCGACACGGTGGTCGGGCAGCGCGGGCACGAAATCGTTCTCGGCAGTACAGGGCAGATAGGTCACGTTGCTCCAGCGGCCGTTGGCGAAGGTTCCGGCGCGGCCTATCATGGCATTGGAGTCGATATAGACAGGATAGACGGGGTCGGTGACAGCCACCGAGTTGTCCCAACGCACTATCTCCTGGATGTTACCCGTATCACTCTTGGCGCCGTCGTTGATGAAAATCTCCGAGGGGTCAAGGTGTATGCCGCGAGGGGCGAAGTCGTTCTTCAGGATGGCTTCGCGCAGAAAGTCGTAGCCATGCTCGGGGCCATAGCCGTGGAACGACTGCTTGACAGCCAGGTCGTCTACGGCACGGTGCATGGCTTCAATCACCGCTGGACACAGGGGCTGGGTGACATCGCCTATTCCCAGACTGATGACGTGGGCATTGGGATGGGACACGCGGTAGGCGTTGACCTTCTTGGCCACATCGGCGAAGAGGTAATTGTCCGAGAGTTTCAGGAAGTGTTCGTTTACTAAAGCCATATTCTTCTTGATGTTGTTAAAGTGGAATTACAGGGTTATCTCGCCGTCGAAGACAAACTCGGCAGGGCCCGAGAGCATCACGTGGTCGTCCTCGGCCCATCTCACGTGGAGCCTGCCGCCGTCCATCACCACATCGCTCTCGCGCGAGGTCAGCCCCACGTGGGCGGCAGCCACGGCGGTGGCGCAGGCTCCGGTTCCGCAAGCCATGGTGATGCCCGACCCGCGCTCCCAGACACGGGTGCGCAGTTCGTCGGTGCCCGTCAGCTGGGCAAACTCTATATTGCAGCGCTCGGGGAAGGCTGGCAGATGCTCGCCCATAGCCCCCACGCGCGCCACATCGATGGCGGCGATATCGTCGACGAAGACCACACAATGGGGATTGCCCATCGACACAAACAAAGGATGCCCATACTCTCGCAGGGCATCAAGACCCACCTGCTCGTCATACTGACTGGCTTGGTGGAAAGCGGGTTGGAGCATATCGACGGTGACGCCGGTGACCGTAAGCCGGTCGGGCGAGAGGGACAGCGAGAGTGTTTTCACCCCCGAGAGGGTCTCAAGTTTTATCTCGCTGCTATCCGTAAGATGTCGTTCATAGAGATATTTGCCGATACATCGGCTTGCGTTGCCGCACATCTTGGCTTCGGAGCCGTCGGCATTGAAGATACGCATCGAGAAGTCGGCTCCGCTCAGTATCGAGGGCTTCCCGATAAGCACCAGACCATCGCTCCCGATGCCTGTGTGGCGGTTGCTCCACTTCACCGACGCCGTCTGCGGGTCGGAAATGGGGTAGCGGGTGGTGTCGACATAGATGTAGTCGTTGCCGGCACCGTCCATCTTGGTAAAGTGTATCCTGTTGTGCATCGTTTCTCTCAATCTTACGATTGCAAAAGTACATAGTTTGTCACAAACCATGCCCTAAAATATTGTTTTTTTATCTTTTATTTATGAGAAAGTTACGATTTGCAACGCCGAGGCGCCATTTTTGCATAAAAATGTAAGCACGGAAGTTGCCAAGACTTACACTTTTGTCACAGAGGTCATCAAAAATACCGTGGAGATGGCCAGGAGCATTGCAGAGGTCATCTCCATGCGCGCATCTGCTATCCCTACGTGGATGAAGAGAATACAAAAAACCTTGGCGTCTTCTGACGGCTCCGCCTTGGTGGCAATGACAGCAATGGCAGCCGGAAAACAAGTTTTCCATCGTGCCATCACCGTCATCACCACCGTCATGCGCAGCATGACGTCAGAAGATACCAAGGAGCAACAAGCCGCCGTTGGCGGTAAAAAAAGCCCGGCTCGCGCCGGAACAAAAGAGATAGTCAATAGGATAGCCGTAAGCAGCGGCAACTCTGTAGAAGTTGCGCTTACATAGCCCAGGGTTGCGGGCGAAGACCGCTACCCTGGGTAGGTTTACCGTTTTTATGGCAACTCTGTAGGAGTTGCGATTAGCCGAAGGCGTTATACTCAGTCAAATAATATTCCCCAATACATTTCAGTCCATTGTCCTGCTGCGGGTAACGCCTTCGGCTAAGCGCAACACTTTACCTTTCCGCGCCGCATAGCGCCGCGCCGGTGACCTTCGGTTCAGCGTTGCTCCACCTTTTATATATAGCACCCAGGGTAGAGGCGCTGCGCACCTCAACCCTGGGCTGGGGAAACGCAACTCCTACAGAGTTGCCAGGGGTGCGTACCTTCTTCTATGGGCTAACCATACATGGTCGTTGGGAGCGTACCTTCCCGCAATGGACTAACTATACATGGTCATTGGGAACAGACCTTCCACAATGGGCTAACTATATATGGTCGGTGGGAGCATACCTTCCACAATGGGCTAACTATACATGGTCGGTGGGTGCGTACCTTCCACAATGGACTAACTATACATGGTCGGTGGGAGCAGACCTTCCACATTGGGCTAACTATACATGGTCGGTGGGAGCAGGCCTTCCACATTGGGCTATATTATCCTCACGCCTATTGCATTGTATTCGGGACTGGAGAGGAAGACCTGGGCAAACCTCCTTATGCATTCCCCATCCATCGGGACGATGGTAACAATCTGTAACCAAATCGCGGTGATTATGTGAGAAAGTGTAAGGTTTGTGGAGTTTATATCTTACACTTTGTAGATTATTTCGATTTTATTAAATCATATTGATCTATTTCTGGCGGTTATCATGACAAAAGTGATTACTTTTGCAGGGGTAAACTTACTTATTTCCGGCTTTTCGCCCGTTATGGATGCTACACTACAGGATAACAGCATCAGACGACGACACACCGGCTATCGTCCAGAGACAGCCAACCTTATAAATATATATAATATGTGTGGAATTGTAGCCATTTTCAACATTAGCGGCCCTATGGGCCAGCTCCGTGACAAAGCACTGCGTATGAGTCAGAAGATAAGACACCGTGGCCCCGACTGGAGCGGTATCTATACAGGTCACACCGCCATCCTCGCCCATGAACGCCTGTCTATCGTCGACCCCCAATCCGGTCGCCAACCTCTGTTCAGCTGCGACCGCAAGCAGATACTCGCCGTCAATGGTGAGATATACAACCACCAGGACCTACGCGCCCAGTATGCCAACTCCTACACCTTCGCCACAGGTAGCGACTGCGAGTCTATCCTCCCCCTCTACCGCGACCTCTTTGCCGACGGCCGCGACCCCAGCAATAAAGACATCGTTGCCATGCTCGAGCGTCTCTCGGGCATCTTCGCCTTTGCCCTCTACGACGAACAGCGCGAAGAGTTTCTCATCGCCCGCGACCCTATCGGCGTGATACCTCTTTATATAGGTTATGACGGCGAGGGTCGTGTCTACGTGGCCAGCGAGCTCAAGGCCCTCGAGGGTCAGTGTGACCATTACGAGCCTTTTCTCCCAGGCCACTACTACTGGAGCCGTAACCTTGGCATGAAGCGCTATTACCGTAGAGACTGGATGCAGTATGACAACGTAAACGACAACGATGCCAGCGCCGACGCCGTGCGCCAGTCGCTGATGGGCGCGGTGCGCCGCCAGCTCATGAGTGATGTGCCCTACGGCGTGCTGCTCAGCGGCGGACTGGACAGTTCCATCGTCTCGGCCGTAGCCTCACAGTATGCCGAGCGCCGCATCGAAGACGGCGGACGGCAGAGAGCCTGGTGGCCCCGGCTGCACTCCTTTGCGGTAGGACTCAAAGGGGCGCCCGACCTGGTCAAGGCCCGCATGATGGCCGACCATATCGGCACCGTGCACCATGAGGTCAACTACACCATACAGGAAGGACTTGACGCCCTGCGCGACGTGATTTACTTCATCGAGACCTACGATGTCACCACCGTGCGTGCCTCGACGCCCATGTATCTGCTCGCCCGCGTCATCAGGTCGATGGGTATCAAGATGGTACTCTCGGGCGAGGGCGCCGACGAAATCTTCGGCGGCTACCTCTATTTCCACAAGGCTCCCTCTGCCCGCGCCTTCCATCAGGAGACGGTGCGCAAGCTGTCCAAGCTCTACCTCTACGACTGTCTGCGTGCCAACAAGAGTCTGGCGGCATGGGGCGTGGAGGGACGCGTGCCCTTCCTCGACCGCGAGTTTCTCGATGTGGCGATGCGCCTCAACCCTGCAGCCAAGATGTGTCCCGGCGACAAGATAGAGAAATACATTCTGCGCGAGGCCTTTGCCGACATGCTGCCCCACGAGGTGGCGTGGCGGCAGAAGGAGCAGTTCAGCGACGGCGTGGGCTATTCGTGGATAGACACCCTCAAGCAGATTACTGCCGAGGCGGTGAGCGACGACGAGATGGCACATGCCCACGAGCGTTTCCCTATACATACGCCGCAGAACAAGGAGGAATACTTCTACCGCAGCATCTTCGAGGAACATTTCCCGAGCGACAGCGCGGCTCTGAGTGTGCCCAGCGTGCCCAGCGTGGCTTGCTCCACCCCCGAAGCGCTGGCTTGGGATGCCACTTTCAGCGGCAAGAACGACCCCAGTGGCCGTGCCGTCCACGACGTTCATACCCAGGCTTATTGACACTGCCGTCCCGAAGACGGGGCTCAGCCCGTCACCGACAGACTTCACATAAATAATCATCCTATAAAGAGAAAAGAAAATGAAAGTACACAAGAAATGGATTATCCTCATGGCGGGCATGACGGTCATAGCCTTCGCCGGACTGTTTGCCACCGAACCCTCGTTCGTCTGCGACTTCAACAAAATCAATGGCGCCGATGTGGCATGGCTCATCACCGCCACCATCTTCGTGCTGATGATGACGCCAGGTCTGTCGTTCTTCTACGGCGGCATGGTGGGAGCCAAGAATGTCATCTCTACCATGCTGCAGAGCTTCATCGCCATGGGCCTGGTGAGCGTGCTATGGGTGGTCTTCGGCTTCAGCCTGGCGTTTGGCGACGACATCGGCGGAGTGCTGGGCGACCCCACCACCTTTCTGATGTTCCAGCACGTGGGTGCCGACACCTACATCACGCCTACGGGAAGGCTGCTGGGCGGCGCCACAATACCCCTCGCCCTCTACGCGCTGTTCCAGATGAAGTTTGCCATCATCACCCCATCGCTTATCACGGGCTCGTTTGCCGAGCGTGTGCGCTTCTCGGCCTACCTGTTCTTCATGATGTGGTTTATGGTGTTCATCTACTGTCCGCTGGCCCACATGACGTGGCACCCCGACGGTCTCTTCCTCAAATGGGGCGTCGTCGACTTTGCCGGAGGTATCGTGGTCCACGCCTCATCGGGAGTGGCAGCCCTCGCGGGAGCCATCTTCCTGGGCAGAAGGGCTGCCCAGACGCGCCAGTCGCAGCCTGCCAACATCCCCTTTGTACTGTTGGGAGCAGCCATGCTGTGGCTGGGATGGTTCGGCTTCAATGCAGGCAGTTCGCTGCATGCCGACGGCCAGGCAGTCAAGGCGTTTCTCAATACCAATACAGCCTCGGCTACAGCGATGATGACCTGGATATTCTTTGACTGTCTGCGTGGGCGCAAGCCTTCGGCCATGGGCGCCGCCGTGGGTTGCGTGGTAGGTCTGGTGGCCATCACCCCATCGGCAGGCTACGTCACCGTAGGACAGAGTATCTTCATCGCCTTTGTCATCACACTGATATGCAATATCGCTGTCTACTGGCGCAGCCACAGCCGCATCGACGATGCCCTCGACGTATTCCCTACCCACGGCACGGGCGGTATCTTCGGCACAGTGCTCACTGGCATCTTCATCCAGGAAGGCCTCATCTCGGGCACGTGGGCTGGCGTGGTGGTCTTCCTTTACCATCTGCTTGCCGTAGCCATCGTCATCGTCTATACGTTTACCATGAGTTATCTGGGCTACTGGCTTATCGACAAGGTCATCCCCATGCGCGTGAGTGCACAGAGCGAGCGCGTGGGCCTCGACTTCTCCCAGCACGAGGAACACTATGGTCTGTCGCATATCGGTGAGCGCGAGATAGCCGAATACGAGGACTATCTGCGACAGAAGGAATAGCGATGCGACAGGATTGATATTCTCAATCACAACATCTATAACCTCAACCGGGGATGCCAACCGTGACGGTCGGCTCTCCGGTTTTTTTTGTGAAGGGAGGCCCCTCCCCGACCCTCCGAAAGC
>NZ_NPJM01000006.1:0-8199 GCF_002251455.1 Prevotella sp. P4-51 | reverse complement strand
CATCATGGTTATGTTTCAAATTGTAATGATAACCCTCGCGAATAAATGAAACCGTAACTGCGGTTGTTGGAATTGTTACATATTTCAGTTGTGTGCGTACACAGTTTTATTGATTTGTATCAAGAAAGGCAACAAAATCATCAATAAAAGTGTACTAACTATTGTGGGAAGTGGGAAAGGTTTATACCTTTGCATCGTCAAAAGGTTAATAGATTGTTTAGGTTAGTAGTAATAGATTTAGGTTTTTAGTTATTAGGTTTTTAAGGTAGATTGACAGATTGTTTAGCTTAGGATGACAATGGAGGCCGTGAGGTTTTCATTCTTTCGACAAAAGTTAGTTAAACATAAGTTATTACGCTGAAGCTCGCTGATGAGTCTCAGCGTATTTTTTTTGTCTTCGCGTTTCCCGTGGTTTCTCTCTCGCGCGCCCCGACTGTTGTCCCATTCTGCCAATTTATGTCTGTGTCACGGCAAATTCCTGCGATATGCAATAGGGATTGAGTATTTTTTAGGTAACTTTGCATCGTTTTTCACATTACGCACCAGAAAATAATAGAATATGATTTCAGTAGATGGACTGACCGTTGAGTTCGGCGGCACCACCTTGTTCAAGGACATTACCTTCCAGATCAACGAGAAGGACCGTATCGCCCTGATGGGCAAGAACGGCGCAGGCAAAAGTACCCTGCTCAAGATATTGGCGGGAGTGCGCAAGCCCACACGCGGGTCTGTGTCGGCGCCCAAAGACTGCGTCGTCGCCTATCTCCCCCAGCACCTGATGACCGAAGACGGCCGCACCGTGTTTGAGGAGACCTGCCAGGCATTTGCGCATCTGCACGAGATACAGGCAGAGATAGACCGTATCAATGACCTCCTTTCCACCCGCACCGACTACGAGAGCGATGAGTATATGCAGCTCATCGAGACGGTGTCTACGCTTTCCGAGAAGTTTTATGCCATTGACATGACTCACTTCGAGGAGGATGTAGAGAAGACCCTGTTGGGTCTCGGCTTCGAGCGCAGTGACTTCGACCGGCCCACCAGCGAGTTTTCGGGAGGATGGCGTATGCGTATCGAACTCGCCAAACTGCTCCTCAAGTCGCCCGACGTGCTGTTGCTCGACGAGCCCACCAACCACCTCGACATCGAGTCTATCGGCTGGCTCGAGCAGTTTATCATCAACAGCTCCAAGGCAGTGGTGGTCATCAGCCACGACCGCAAGTTTGTCGACAACATCACCACGCGCACCATCGAGGTCACCATGGGCCGCATCTACGACTACCGCGCCACCTATAGCCACTATCTCGAGTTGCGCAAAGAGCGCCGTGAGCAGCAGATGAAGCAGTATGAGGAGCAGCAGAAGATGATAGCCGAGACCAAGGACTTCATCGAGCGCTTCAAGGGCACCTACTCCAAGACCCTGCAGGTGCAGAGCCGCGTCAAGATGCTTGAGAAACTCGAGCTTATCGAGGTCGACGAGGAAGACACCAGCCGTCTGCGCCTGAAGTTCCCGCCCAGTCCGCACAGCGGTGCTTATCCCGTGCAGATGAGCGATGTGTCTATGTCATTTGGCGACAAGACTGTCTTCAGCGGCGTCAATCTCACCGTGGAGCGGGGAGACAAGATTGCCTTTGTGGGCCGCAACGGCGAGGGTAAGTCGACCCTCGTGAAGTGCATCATGGGCGAGCTGCAGAACCAGGGAGACCTCAATCTCGGCTACAATGTCCAGATAGGCTATTTCGCCCAGAACCAGGCGTCGCTGCTCGACGACAACCTCACCGTCTTCCAGACCATCGACGATGTGGCCAAGGGCGACATACGCAGCAAGATACGCGACCTGCTCGGCGCCTTCATGTTTGGCGGCGAGGAGTCTACCAAGAAGGTCAAGGTGTTGTCGGGTGGAGAGCGTACGCGCCTCGCCATCCTCAAGCTGCTGCTCGAGCCGGTCAACCTGCTTATCCTCGACGAGCCCACCAATCATCTGGACCTCAAGACCAAGGACATCCTCAAGCAGGCGCTTCAAGATTTCGATGGCACCCTTATCGTGGTGAGCCACGACCGTGACTTCCTCGACGGGCTGGTCAGCAAGGTCTACGAGTTTGGCCATGGCCGCGTGCGTGAGCACCTCTGCGGCATCTACGAGTTCCTCGAGTCCAAGGCTATGGAGAACCTGCAGGAACTCGAGAAGAAGCACTGATGCCCGCTCGGTATCTATAGCAGAAATGCAGTGATGGTGCATATTATGATATATGTCAAGAAAGAGGCCCCGAGCAGCAGAAAGTGGCCCCAGACTATTGTCAGAACCGCAGAAGTGTAGTACCTTTGCATCATCAAAAGGTTAATAGATTGTTTAGATTAGTAGTAATAGATTTAGGTTTTTAGTTATTAGGTTTTTAAGGTAGATTGACAGATTGTTTAACCAGGATGACAATGGAAACCGTGAGGTTTTCATTCGTTTAGAAAATAAGTAGTTAAACATATCGGATACGCTGAAGCTCGTTGATGAGTCTCAGCGTATTTTTTTTGCCCATGGCGAGGGTAGGGGCTGCCGTCACGATGAGGCTCATGATGCGCAGCAGCGCGGTGATGATGCAAACCGATGATACTCACTGCATCCATTGCTTTCCTGATTGCGTTTGGCGGCTCGTGCCTTCCGTTACGCGCTTCCGTGCCTTCCGATGCGTGCTTCCGTGCCTTCCGATACGCACCCTCGTGCCTTCCGATACGCGCCAGCCGGCGTCATTTCCACGCCGCCATCTGTTATTTCCTCATTCGCGACTGTCATCTCCACGTTTCCAACCCTAATCTCCAGGTTTCTAACTGTCATCTCCAGGTTTCCAACCATCATCTCCACGTTATTGGCGGTCATCTCCGTGTTATGCAACCCTATGATAACCAATGTGGGCGGTTTTTGCTTGGTTTGGATGGAAACGGCGAAAGGCGCTGATGTGTCGGCGGTTATGCCGTTTTTGGCCTCGGGCGGGCTGGTGATAAATTAGAAAATCCCAAAAAGAAATTAAAATTTTCTAATAATAATTGCAATTTTTTCCGAAAAACTGATTACTTTTGTGGACATATAGGAACCACATTATTATTAATTACAATTTTCAAGTGTTACAGTCTATGAAAAGAATCATTACTTGTCTCAGCATGCTATGTATGCTGGTAGGACTTGCCATGGCAAGTCCGGGACCGAAAGCCCTTGCGGCTTCCGCAGAGACTACGCTCTACGGAGGAATCTCAACGGGCATGAAGCCGGTCGGTATCTATTCGACCACCACGGCGACCCCGCCGACCCTAACCCCTCTTGCAAGCATTTCCAGCGTGACGCCCTCGGCTGGTGTGTACATCGATGGTTACTACTACGTGTTGTCTGCTTATATTAGGGGATCCAAAGTACTCCTTACCACGTTGGAAAAGTATGATACCAACACATGGCAAATCGTCGAGAATCTCAGCTCCGGCACAGATGTTCCTACCTCTCTGGTTTACAACCCCAAGGATGGTAAGACCTACGGATGCTATCCCGCCAATTCCAGTCTCTTTAGGTTGTGTACGCTTGATTTGACCAGCGGTGTCAAGACCAATGGAGGTGTGCTTGACCAGCGCTATGTAGCCCTCTTTACTGACAATAGTGGCAAGGTGTATGGTATCGGTCTGGATGGTAATCTGTGCCAGCTCAATCTGGAGACCGCCGAAGCCACCGTTATCGGCGCTACCGGCGTGACTCCCTCTATAGATGTGCAGGACGCCTGTTTTGACGAGTCGACCAATACTGTATACTGGTTTGCCCACACTGCCGACGAGAGTTCGCTGTACACTGTAGATGTAACTACTGGTAAGGCTACCAAGGTGACCGACTTTGCAAGCCCCGCCATCAGATGGGCTGGTGTGTTTGCCAAGCCCGCCAAGAAAGTGGAAAGGCCCGCTTTCATCGCCAAGATGAGAACCGAGTTTGACAAGAGCAGCCTCACTGGTAAGTTTATCTTCACCATGCCCGACAAGACCGAGAGCGGTGAAGCCCTGACCTCAAACCTCTCTTACACGTTCTTCCTCAACGACGCTGAGTACAAGACCGGCGAAGGCGCCCCCGGTGCCGAGGTCGAAGTGCCCGTTACCGTGCCTGCCGACGGCAAGTACAAGTTTGCCGTTTGTGCCAAACTCGACGGCGCCAGCGGTCTGACCACCTATATCGAAAAGTATATCGGTCAGGACTCTCCCAAGACTCCTGCCAACCTCAAGGCAGTCAAGGCCGAGGGTTCCAATGAGATTACCATCAGCTGGGATGCCGTCACAGAAGGCGTCAACGGCGGATATATCAACACTGCAGCCATCAAGTACTCGCTGGTACGCCAGCCCGACAACGTGACTGTAGCTTCAGACCTCACCACTACCTCGTTTACCGACAAGACCATCACCGCGATGAACAACTACAACTACGTGCTCATGGCCACCGACGGCGTGAAGAGCAGTGGTGCGGTGACCTCTAACGACGTGCTCGCCGGCGAAGACCTCGGTGTGGCTCTGCCTTACGAAAACAGCTTCCTCGGTGAAAATGGCATGGGCTTCTTTACCACCATCGACGCCAATGAGGACGGCAACACATGGAGAAGCAACGGCAAGAACGTGTTCTACAAAGCCAGCAAGGACAAAGACGCCAATGACTGGCTGGTTTCTCCTATCGTGAAACTGGAGAAGGGCAAGGCCTACCACCTCACCATGGCCCTCATGGTAAGCGACCTGAACAAGCAGGAACGCTTTGAGATAATGTATGGCAAGGAGAAGACAGCTGCCTCGATGACCAAGAAGGTCTGCAACGAGAAGGTAACCTCTACCGGCTGCTATGTAGACGAATGGATTACCGCCGACGAGACCGGCCTCTTCTATATCGGCCTCCATGTCACCTCTGAGAAGAATCAGGGTGCCCTGGCTGTCTCTGACTTCAAACTCTCTGACGGCATCAATACCAAGAGTCCTGGTGCCGCTACCGACATCACCGTGATTCCCGGCGAAAAGGGCGCACTCACCAGCGAGGTAGAGTTCACCTGTCCTACCAAGAACTTCAGCAATGGCCCATTGTTTGGTCTTTCCAAGGCTGTTGTAACCAATCTTACCACTGGCAGAGAGATTGCCACTATAGACGGTGCAGAACTGGCTGTAGGTCTGAAGGTGAAGGTAAGCGACCCCAATCCTACCACTGGCGAGAACGAGTACAGCGTAGTATGCCATAACACCTATGGCGCCGGTGTCCTGGCTACCGCCAAGGGCTGGGTAGGTCCTGATGCTCCCGGTGCTCCTACCAAGGTTCAGTGGGTACAGAAGGGCTCGCAGACCATCATCACCTGGGAGGCTCCTACCACAGGTAAGCACGGTGGCTACGTAGACCCCACCCAGATCTACTACTCTGTATACAATGCAGAGACACAGACCAAGATCAAGTCAGACCTGACCACCTGCACCCATGTAGACGCTCCTAATCTCTCTGACCTGCAGACCTCTCTCGCCTATGTGCTCTATGCCTACAACGACTATGGCACCAGCGCCCCCGCTTACAGTAACACCTCTGCCTTCGGTTATGGCTATAAGTGTCCTCTCAAGGAATCGTTTGCCAACAGAAGGCTGTCTACCAAGCCCTGGCTTATCAGCACCACATCGGGCAACAACGTATGGCAGCTGACAGCTGACCTCGCTCCCAACGTATCGTCTCAGGATGGCGACAACGGTATGGTAGGTTATAGCGCCGGCAACCCCGGTGGCGCCCGTCTCACAACGCCCATCATCGACCTGAGCACCGAGAAAAGACCCACCATCAAGCTGTGGTACTATCTCTTTGATACAGCTTCAGACCTGAAGATTACTGTGTCTAACGACTGCGGTCTGACATGGACCGACGTGGCCACTCTGCCCAAGGAAGTAGTTAAGAAGTGGACTGCCGCTACCGTAGACCTCTCTGCCTACAAGGCCTATGACCACCTGCAGATAGGTATCGAGGCTACCAACAAGACTATGGCCTCTCCTCTCTTCATAGATAACGTCACCGTGGGCAATACCTTCGACTATGACCTCGCGGTCCAGAGCCTCGTGCTGCCCAAGTCTGCCAAGGCTGGTTCGGACATCAAGGCTTCTGTCTCTGTATTCAACAACGGTCTCAAGGCTGCAGGCGCATACAAGCTGCAGTGCTATGTCAATGGTGAACTGGTCAACACACTTAACGGTAGCGCTCTGGCTGCTGATGCCCTGGAGACCTTCAATATTGATATCACCGTTCCACTGCTCGACGCCGAAGAGCTCGAGGTGAAGTGCAAGGTTGTCTATGCCGACGACGAGAACAAGGCTAACAACGAGAAGACCGCGATAGCTGCGGTTACTCCTTCCAAGTATCCCCAGCCCACTGCCCTCAAGGCCACTGCCAAGGCCGATGGCAATGTGACTCTCAACTGGGCTGCTCCTACTACCGAGTACTATGCCGAGCGCACCGACGATATGGAGAGCTACGAGTCATGGAGTGTAGGCGGTATCGTGGTTGAGGAAAACAGAGCCACTCACGAGATGATTGTCACCACAGACCGTGGCTCGCTCGGCGACTATACCCTCATCGACTGCGACCATCTGGCCACAAACTATACCTGGGGCGCTGTTGATGGTGGTCAGAGCATTCCTCACCTCGGCCAGGGTATGGTATGTCAGGTTATCGACTGCGACAAATACAACAGCAAGACTAGCATCATGGCTGCCCATAGTGGCAAGAAGACGCTCTGCTTCTGGTCATCTGTTCAGAATGATGACTACCTCATTCTTCCCGAACTTGCTCCTAACAACAAGTACATCTCTTTCTGGGCCAAGTCACTCTCCAATAGGTACGGCCTCGAGTCGTTCGACATCGTGGTATCCAAGAGCGGCAAGGAGCCTTCTGACTTCACCCTCTTCAAGTCTGTCGAGAACGTGCCTGTAGGCTACAAGACCGACCCCGAAGCCGGCTACGCTTTCTATGAGTTCCAACTTCCCGAGGACACCAAGTATGTGGCTATCCACTACAATGCCAAGGATGTGCTGGCGCTGCTCATCGACGATATCACCTGTACTCCTGCCTCTAACAAGGCCAACCTCACTCTGGAGGGTTACAATGTATATCGCAACGGTGTCAAGCTCAACGAGAGCCCCGTCACTGCCGCTACTTACAGCGACAAGATTTCGGGCGAAGATGTTTACCGCTACAACGTGACCTCTGTATTCAGCGTAGGTGAGTCGAGCTTCTCCAACACTGCTCAGGTATCTCTCAACACCGGTATCGGCGACAACGCCATCGGTGAGGGCCGCATCTACGGTGCCGAGGGTGCCATCGTAATCGAGGGTATGGCTGGCGCAGATGTTACTATCTACACTGTCGACGGTCGTCTGGTTCAGCAGGTTAAGGCCGAACCTACTACCCGCGTTGCCGTAAGCAAGGGTGTGTATGTAGTCAAGACCCGTGAGCTGTCTCGCGCGATTGCCGTAAGATAAGAAGACCGTCATCTCCATCGGGAGAGATGCCAAGTCTTTCCTGGAGAATGACCCGACACAATAAGAAAAGGACGTATCCTCAATCAGGGTACGTCCTTTTTTCGTGCGGAATTGTGGCAATGGGGAAGGGGAGGACCACGGGCCCCATCCCAGCCTTCCCCAAGGGGAAGGAGCGTCACGCAATCACCTCAAGCTCAGTCGGATGGGACTCCCGCCCCTTGGGGAGGGCTGGGGAGGGGCTTCTATTGTAGCCCCCTCAAGCAGCAGCAACTCTGACGGAGTTGCGATTCCCCAGCCCAGGGTTGCGGGCGAAGCACGCTACCCTGGGTAAGCACCCCACTAATCTGGCAACTCTACAGGAGTTGCGATTAGCCGTAGGCGTTATACTCAATCTTATGGTTTTCACCAACCTGTTCCTACCCATTATCCTGCTGCGGGTAACGCCTACGGCTAACCGCAACACTTACAGCGTTGCTACCCTTATTATACATATACCCAGGGTAGAGGCGCTACACGCCTCAACCCTGGGCTATGAAATCGCAACTCCTACAGAGTTGCCGGGGGTGCGTACCATCCAACAGCAAGCCCCATCCCAACATAGAGGCCCCATCCCAACCTTCCCCAAGGGGAAGGAGCAGTACCCCAACATCCTTAAACTCAGCGGGAATGAGCTCCCGCCCCTTGGGGAGGGATGGGGAG
>NZ_NPJM01000059.1:0-199998 GCF_002251455.1 Prevotella sp. P4-51 | reverse complement strand
TAGCCTGGGCGGTGTCGAGGGGGGCTGCCTGGCGCTGGGCATCTACGGTGGCTGCCTGGCGCGTCATCGCTGTCTGGGGCTGCGGGGTGGCTGCGGGTGCCTGGGCTGCAAGCTGCTGCTTGCGATACTCGTCGGGTACGATCTGCGGCAACGCCCTCGGGGTGTTGTCGTCAGCCTTATAAGGTACGGTAATCTTGTCTGCAAATCGCATCTTGTACTGCAAGAAGGCGTTGAAGATGCCTTGGGTGTAGAGGGTGAGCGCTGCATCGGAGTTGAGGAAACGCTCTTCGTCGGGGGTGGATATGAAGCCGAGTTCCAGGAGGCAGCTGGGCATCGACGAGAGACGCAGCACGGCCAGATTGTTCTGGTGGGCGCCGGCATTGATACGTCCGGTGGCGCGGCACACCTCTCGCTGCATGAGTTTGGCAAGCTCCACACTGCGCTCGCGGTTCTTGTCGGCGATAAACTCAAACATGATGTCGCTCTCGGCAGAGTTCTGGTCTATGCCTTTATACACCTGCTTGTAGTCTTTCTCCATCAGGATTACGGAGTTCTCTCGCTTGGCGACATCGAGGTTTTCCATGATGCCCTTGTTGCCGGTGCTGGCTCCACGGCCCAACGTCCAGGTCTGGAAACCACGTGCCGAGCGGCTGCCTTCGACGGCGTTGATATGGAATGACATGAAGAGGTCGGCCTTGTTGCGGTTGGCGATTTCGGCACGGTCTATCAACTTGATAAACACATCACGCTTACGGGTATAGATGACTCGCACATCGGGGCAACGCTCCTCGACCATTCGGCCGAAGGCGAGGGCATAACGCAGGGTAAGCGTCTTCTCATTGGTTACGGCTCCGGGTGCACCAAAGTCGTGACCGCCGTGGCCGGCGTCAATGACCAGGGTAAATCGGCGCCCGTCGGCCATCATCGGGATGGTAAGGAGCGCCAGCAAGAGAGCCAAGACTGTTCGCTTAATCATATCTACATGAATAACAATGCAAAATTAACAAATATTCATCATAAAACCGCCAGCGGCTGTCAAGTTTTATCATTTATTAAGTGTCTTCGGCGCCGTTACCATAAACCCGACGGAGCCATTAGTTTACAGACATGGCCAAACGCAGCCCGAGATGGCCATATTTTTCCTCTGGGGGCATCCCACCACGAGGGCGATGATATACTTTCAAATAGTCATATTTATCATCTTCCCAGACCGAGCCACCTCTAAAACAACGGCCATCTTTGTATGTACTTCTATCCGGTCCTTGGGGATTGGTAGTGGGACTATGGCGATAATAATCATCGTTATGCTTGTCCTGGCACCATTCATTCACATTTCCAGTCATATCATAAAGACCCAGTTCGTTGGGCTTTTTGGTTCCCACCTCTTTCTTGTCACCCAATGAACTCCAAGAATACCGCTTGGCATTACCTGCATGCCATCCTATTTCATCAAGATTGTAGCTTCCGCTATATCTATAACCACGACTGCGCTTGCCGCCACGTGCAGCATACTCCCATTCGGCCTCTGTAGGCAGACGGAAGTGGCGTCCGGTCAATTCGCTTAGCTTCTCTACGAAGTCCTGACAGTCATACCAGTTCACTTGTTCAACCGGATAGTTGTCTCCCGACGGATACTTTGACGGATTACTGCCCATCACAGCGGTCCAAAGCGCCTCGGTGACCTCATACTTGCAGATATAAAACGAGCTGAGGGTAACTTCATGTGGCACATCTTTAGCGTACTCGTCATTCCTATCCCTATCTGGATTACCCATCATATACGTACCGCCCTCTACCAGCACCATATCGGCCATGAGTTTCTTGAGGTGGGAGCGCAGAGGCTCTGCCAGCGAGTTGATGGGGTCTGCCTTCTTCGGATGGGCAGGCTTGGGCCTTACGGCACTTCTGCCGCGACTCTGGGGTTTCCTTACTGTTGGCTTGGGTTTGGTTGCCGCCGGTCTGCGGATAATTCCCTGCGCAGAGACTGTCACTGCGACCAAACACGACATGAGTATAATGATAATCGATTTCATAGATAAAAGTTTTAGTTTGACTTATATGAGAGTGGAAATGAAAGATGGCGTAGGCGCACCGTAGTCCATGACCGCTTGGGGCACCCCCGCCGCAGAGGCTCTGCTCCCGGCGGTAAACATGGTCATCACGCATGCAGATACAGATGACTCGCACATCGGGGCAACGCTCCTCGACCATTCGGCCGAAGGCGAGGGCATAACGTAGGGTAAGCGTCTTCTCGTTACCATAAAACCCGACGGAGCCATTAGTTTACAGACATGGCCAAACGCAGTCCGAGATGGCCATATTTTTCCTCTGGGGGCATCCCAGTATTGCGTGTATATACTTTCAACTCGTCATACTTCTCATCATCACAGAACGAGCCACCTCTAAAGCAACGGTTATCTTTGTATGTACTTCTATCCGGCCCCTGGGGATTAATGGATGGACTATGATGATAATATTCGATGTCTAATTTGTCCTGGCACCATTCACTCACATTTCCAGTCATGTCATAAAGGCCCAGTTCATTGGGCTTTTTGGTTCCTACTTCCCTCTTGTAGTAATGTGCATTACCTACATGCCATCCTATTTCATCAAGAGCGTAGCTACCGCTATATCTATAGCCACGACTACGCTTGCCGCCACGTGCAGCATACTCCCATTCGGCCTCTGTAGGCAGACGGAAGTGGCGTCCGGTCAATTCGCTTAGCTTCTCTACGAAGTCCTGACAGTCATACCAGTTTACTCGTTCAACCGGATAGTTGTCTCCCAACTTATCTCTTGACGGATTACTGCCCATCACAGCGGTCCAAAGCGCCTCGGTGACCTCATACTTGCAGATATAAAACGAGCTGAGGGTAACTTCATGTGGCACATCTTTAGCGTACTCGTCATTCCTATCCCTATCTGGATTACCCATCATATACGTACCGCCCTCTACCAGCACCATATCGGCCATGAGTTTCTTGAGGTGGGAGCGCAGAGGCTCTGCCAGCGAGTTGATGGGGTCTTCCTTCTTCGGATGGGCAGGCTTGGGCCTTACGGCACTACTGCCGCGACTCTGGGGTTTCCTTACTGTTGGCTTGGGTTTAGTTGCTGTTGGCTTGGGTTTAGTTGCTGCCGGTCTGCGGATAATTCCCTGCGCAGAGACTGTCACTGCGACCAGACACGACATGAGTATAATGACAATCGATTTCATAGATAAAAGTTTTAGTTTGACTTATATGAGAGTGGAAATGAAAGATGGCGTAGGCGCACCGTAGTCCATGACCGCTTGGGGCACCCCCGCCACAGAGGCTCTGCTCCCGGCGCTAAGCATGGTCATTGTCAAAGTGGAGTTCCACACCGGCGCCACCCATATTGGTACCCATAGGCGGGTTGAGCTTGGTGAGCCTGATGTCGAGGCTCTTGATAAAGGCGAAGCGACGGAAGATGCGGTCGGCAATGCGGTAAGCCACGCGCTCGAGCAGATTGCTGGGCACCTGCATCTCCTGTTCGAGCACACGGTAGACATCGGCATAGTTGACGGTGTCGAGCACATTGTCGCTGAGCATAGCTTGGTCGACAGGATATTGCAGGCGCACGTCCATCAGATAGTCGTTGCCCACAATACGCTCCTGCGCCTCCACACCGTGATAGGCGTGAAAGCGCAGGTCTTGCAGATAAATATAACTGGAGTTGAGTTTCATCTTAGTGATTGCTATTATTATATATAAGGTGTCAACGATTATATATAAGGCATCAACCGCAACGGCTGGCACCGCAGTTGGTGCAGATGAGGCAGCCCTCCTGGTAGACAAGGGTTTCCTGTCCGCAGGCGGGGCACATCTGTCCCTTGGCCTGGGTGCCATCGGCGATATACTTCTTGAGCGCGCGCTCCACGCCGTTCTTCCAAGTGTTGATGCTTTCATCATTAAGCTGGAGCGAACCCACAAGTTTGATGACGTGGTCGATAGGCATACGGTAGCGCAGCACACCCGAGATGAGCTTGGCATAGTTCCAGTACTCGGGGTTGAACTTCTGAGACAAGCCCTCGACAGTAGTCTTGTAGCCACGCTTGTTTTCAAACTGGAAGTCATAGCGATGGCTGCCGTCCTCGTTGGTCTGCTTGATTATCTTGCCACGGGTGACGGTCTTGGGCAGCACGATACCTTCCTCATCGTCCTGCAGACCGGTGAAGATTTCATAGGGATAGCCGTCGAGCAGTCCTACAAAAGCCACCCACTTCTCGCGGTTGTTCTGGAAGCGCACCACATCGCACACGAGTTCCTTGGGACGGGTCTCGGTGACAGCCGGACGCTGGCAGGGCGAAGCCGCAGCCTCGGCCTGATGGTTCTTCTCCTTCTTCTTGTCCTTCTTGCTTACCGACATCATCACGCCCGAGCGGCTGCCGTCGCGATAGATGGTACAGCCCTTGCACCCGGAGCGCCAGGCTTCGACGTAGAGACGGTTGACGAGAGCCTCGTCGACCTCGTTGGGCAGATTGACGGTCACGGAGATAGAGTGGTCTACCCACTTCTGGATGGCGCCCTGCATCTTGACCTTCATGAGCCAGTCCACATCATTGGCAGTAGCCTTGTAGTAAGGCGAGCGAGCTACCAGCTGGTCTATCTCTTCCTGCGAGTAACGCTTGTGGATATCCATGCCGTTGACCTCCATCCAGGTGAGGAACTTGCGGTGGTAGACGATATACTCCTCGAAGCTGTCGCCTACCTCGTCTACATAGTCCACATGCACGTCGGCGTCATTGGGGTTGACCTTACGGCGGCGCTTGTAGACGGGCATGAATACGGGCTCGATACCCGAAGTGGTCTGCGTCATGAGCGACGTAGTGCCTGTCGGCGCAATGGTAAGACAGGCTATATTGCGACGGCCATACTTGACCATATCGGCATAGAGCTCGGGGTCGGCCTCACGGATGCGTCCGATGAAGGGGTTGGCTTCCTCGCGGTGGGCATCGTAGATGGCAAAGGCGCCACGCTCGCGCGCCATGTCGACCGAGGCACGATAGACGCCAAGGGCGAGGGTACGGTGTACCTCGACGCTGAAGTCGGTAGCCTCCTGGGTGCCGTAGCGCAGGCCCATGGCAGCGAGCATATCGCCCTCGGCGGTGATGCCCACACCGATGCGACGGCCCTGACCGCTCTTGTGGCGTATCTTTTCCCAGAGATGATACTCGGCCTCCTTGACCTCATCGCTCTGGGGATCATGCTTGATTTTGTCCATTATCTGGTCTATCTTCTCCATCTCCAGGTCTACGATGTCGTCCATGATGCGTTGGGCAGCGCGGGCATGACGACGGAAGAGGTCGAAGTCGAAACGGGCTTCGGGGGTGAAGGGGTTGACCACGTAGCTGTAGAGGTTGACACACAGCAGTCGACAGCTGTCGTAGGGACAGAGAGGTATCTCGCCACAGGGATTGGTACTCACTGTGCGGAAGCCGAGGTCGGCATAGCAGTCGGGGATGCTCTCGCGGAGAATGGTATCCCAAAAGAGCACACCTGGCTCGGCGCTCTGCCATGCGTTGTGTACTATCTTCTCCCACAACTGGCGGGCATTGATGGTCTTTGTCATCATCGGCTGGTCGCTGTCGATGGGGAACTGCTGTACATAGTCGCTCCCGTCGACGGCTGCCTGCATGAAGGCGTCGTCGAGCTTCACGCTCACGTTGGCGCCAGTCACCTTGCCCTCGGTCATCTTGGCGTCGATAAACGCCTCAGAGTCCGGGTGCTTGATACTCACCGAGAGCATCAGCGCTCCACGGCGTCCGTCCTGCGCTACCTCACGTGTAGAGTTGGAGAATCGCTCCATAAAGGGCACCAGTCCGGTAGAGGTGAGGGCAGAGTTGTTGACGGGAGAGCCCTTGGGGCGCAGCTGGCTCAGGTCGTGACCCACGCCGCCGCGGCGCTTCATGAGCTGCACCTGTTCCTCATCGATGCGCATGATGGCGCCATAAGAGTCGGCATCGCCGTCGAGGCCTATCACAAAGCAGTTGCTCAGCGAGGCCACCTGATGGTTGTTGCCGATGCCCGTCATGGGGCTGCCGGCAGGCACTATGTATCTGAAATGGTCTATCACATCGAACACCTCCTGGGCGCTCATCGGATTGTCATAGTTGTTCTCTATTCGCGCGATCTCATTGGCTATTCGCCAGTGCATATCTGTGGGCGTCTGCTCATAGATGTTGCCCGCGCTGTCTTTCATGGCATACTTGTTGACCCATACTCGGGCTGCCAGCTCATCGCCGTCAAAGTAGGCGAGCGTGGCACGGTATGCTTCATCGTAAGAATATGTTTTCAGTTCGCTCATAACAAGTTGGATAATTATTATAATATGTCGGACTACAAAGCTACTACATTTTTTCAACATGAGCGAGCGTTTTCATGGAATTTTTCATAAAAGAAATCGATTATTTGTTTTCCGTTTTGGAAAACTTTAGATAACTTTGTCGCAGAAAAGTTTTCCAAAAAGATGACACAGTTTACTTCCAGGCGTTCCATACGCCGCTATACCCAGCAGCCCATTGACGAGGCGCTGCTCCATCGGCTGCTCAGCGATGCCGAACGTACCCAGACGATGGGCAACCTGCAACTATATTCGGTCGTAGTGACCCGCAGCGACGAGATGAAGGCGCGGCTCGCTCCCGCCCATTTCTCCCAGCCTATGGTGACCCAAGCCCCCGTGGTGCTCACCTTCTGTGCCGACTACAGGCGCACCACCCTGTGGGCAGAGCAGCGACAGGGCCATCCCGGATACGACAACCTGCTGAGTTTCATCAATGCCGCCACCGACGCACTGCTCTACTGCCAGACCTTCTGCAACATGGCAGAGGCCGAGGGGCTGGGGCTCTGCTTCCTGGGTACCACCGTCTACTGCCCCGAGGCCATCATCGACACCCTGCAGCTGCCCCCGCTGGTATTCCCCGTCGCCACCATCACTCTGGGTTGGCCCGACGAGCATCCGGCGCAGACCGACCGTCTGCCGTTGAGCGCCATCGTGCACGAGGAGACCTACGCCGACTATACGCCCGAACGCATCGACGCCGCCTATGCCGAGAAGGAAGCCACCGAGGAGAACCGCCACTTCGTGGAAATCAACAACGTGCAGACCCTCGCCCAGATATTCACCGACATCCGCTACACGCGCAAGGACAACGAGGCCATCTCTGCCACGCTCATCAAGGCGCTACGCCGACAGGGATTTCTCGACGACAGCCAGCCATAACCCAAACCCAGCACCCCACCCCACAAGACACGGGCAAGCCTCTATCCACAGAGACTTGCCCGTGTCTGCTGTTATAGGGAACAGCAGCAGGCGGCAAGGCTGCCAAGGCTGACGGCAATCCATGCATAGTCTTACGCCAAGCCATATCGGTCGCGCCCGAAGCCCATTGACTCGCGCCCGAGAGCTCTTGGCTGGCTCGTATCAGAAGGTACGAGGCCACGTAACGAAAGGCACGGACCCACGTTTCAAACGACACGAGCCCTCGTTTCAATCGATACGAGCCGCCAGAGTTACCCTCCAGCACAGACAAGTTACCCACCAGACCGCCGGAGATAATCTCTGTACTCAAGTGATGACCTTGTGAAAGAAGGAGTATACTAACGGGAATGGCGGAAGCAAATCGGGGCGCGCTGCCGAGGCCCTCCGCGCAACCTGAAGTACGGGATAAAATGCAGAACGCAAATGCCACGGGGGTGGGCATTTGCGTTCTGACTGTTATAGTAAGTTCTGATTCTGCGTATGTCGTGGCCTTAACTGCGGCTGATCTGAAGACCCTTGTCGCTGAGCGACATATCGACGAAGCGGGCATTGGCATTGATACGGTTCTCACGGAGAATCTGCTTGATGCGGGCTGCAGCCTCGGGGTCTTTAGCCACCATGTAGAGGTAACCACCTCCACCGGCTCCGGGCAACTTGTAACCGAGGCAGAGGTCATCGATGAGCGAGGTAAGGCGAGCCACCTCGGCAGGGTTGGTACCGCTGTCGAGCAGCTGGTTCTGCTGCCAGGTCTTGCGGACCAACCGGCCCATCTCATCGAAGTTCTCGCGCTGGATGGCTTCAAACATATCGATGGTATGTTGCTTCATCTCGCGGAGCAACGCCAGTTCGTCGTGCTGGTTGAGGAACATGCGGCGCACAATCTCTGCCAGTATCTTCTTGGCGGTGCGGGTGATGCCCGTATAGTAGAGCAGATGACACGCGCGGTACTCGGGCTGGGTGTAGAGAGATGACGGCAACCAGCGCACTACTGGGTTCTGGTCAAAGCCCTTGCCCGTCTGCAGCAGCTTGATGCCCTGGAGCAGACCGCCAAACTGGTCTTGCCATCCGCCGCCAGTGGTAAGGAGCTGTTCGAGCACAAGGGTGCGGCGGCCAATCTCGTTCTTGTCCCACATGAGACCACAGAAGTCGTTGATGGCACTAAGTACGGTCGACGCCAAGAGGCTGCTCGTGCCCAAGCCCGACCCTGCGGGAATAGCAGAGAGCAGCGTCACCTCGATACCACAGCCGAAGGCGGCAAGCTGCTGCGCCAACGACTGATACTGCTCAGCCGAATACTCGGGCAGGAAGCCCGCCAACGCCAGTGCAGCTTTGGGTATTGAGAACGGACTGCCCACATGGTGGAAGTCGCGCAGCTCTTCAAAAGTGGTGATGACCTCAGAAGCGCCGAGGTCGATACTGCGCAGGATGATATGATGGTCGCGGCAGGGCTTGACATAAGTCTGCAGAGGCGGCTGACCATTGAGCTCGATGGCGAGGTTGATGACATTGCCGCCCTCCATAAGGCAGAAGGGAGGGGTGTCGGTCCAGCCACCGGCGATGTCGATGCGCACAGGGCTGCGACCCCATACTATCTGGTCGGAGTAGACCGAGAGACGGGGATGCTGCTTCTGGGCGAGCACGGTCTGGGTGAGGCCTTCGCGCAGCAGACTGAAGGCGCGGCCCTCGCTCTCGGAGCCGTCCTTACCATTGAGTCGCTGCAACTCGGAGCGGAACATGGCATCGTGGATGCGGGTGAGCAGAGGCTCGTCGGCAGGCAGAGGTGTAGGCTCGGCTATGTGGTTGGCGGCAAACTCATGGGCGGCATCGTCGAGGTCTACCTGGTAGAACACGCTGTGGGCGTAGTTGTGGGAGAGGAACGACCAGTTCTGCGCACGGTTTTCCCTGCGCTGCTCGACGAGACGACGCAGATTGGCCTGGGCCGAAATCTCGTCGGCGCTGAGACGCTGGGCCTCGTTCCATACCACGCGGCCACCCTGCTGATAGGGCTCGTTGAGCATCCATCTCAGCACAAGGCCGGCGTCGTTGATATTGTCGACCACGGGGAAGATGCGGGCCGACTGCAGGTCGTCCTTGCCCTCGATGGCGGCGGCATCGATGCCGCGCTCTTCGGCCCAGCGGGTGAAAGGTTCACCCAAGTATTCGGTCACACCATCGGTGATGTCGCCGCGGAACTTGTCGTTGAAACCATAGGGGCGTATGGCGTAGCTCTCGTCGCCGATGGGCACGATGTCGACACACTGGCCGGGACGGAGTTCTATCTTCCACTGGTTGCGGGGCACACCAGTGATGATATTCTCATGGGCTATGGTCCACTGGGCGCTCACACAGCTGTTTTCAATCCAGAGGTTCTGGTTGTGTTCGGTAATCTTAATCTCCACTTCAGAGTTCTGGGTGAACATGGAGGGATGGGGCTTGAGCGAATGGTGCATAATCTCGCGCTGGTCGTTGACGATATTCTGGATGTCAAGCATAGACGAGACTATCTCATGCGACGTACCGAAGTGATAGAACTCTCCGCCGGGCAGAGGCAGTATGGCCACCTTGAGGTCGTTGACCTCGGGGTCGTCGATGGTGGGGTCGGTGCCGAGACTGCAGCCAAACTCGCCGTACATGTCATAGTTGGTCACCTCGCCGTCGCGCATAGAGCGGCGCATGAGCACCTTGACGGCGCGGTCTGACAACAGCCACACGCCGATGTCGGTCAGATAGAAATGCTCTTTCTGCAGCTGACCCAGCGTCTGCATCGATGGCTTCTGAAGCATACACTTGAGCTGGGTGGGAGTCTGGCGGGAAGAGACAAAGACGCCGTGGTCCTTGGCTATTTCGGGTCCGAGCCACAGGCCATAGCACACCACGTCGGCATCGGGGATGGGCTGGAGCGCCTGGGTAGCGCGGATGTAGACATCGCCGCTGACAATCATCGTGCGCAAACCCTCGGGCGCCTGGTTCATGATGCGCTGATAGAGGGGCACCTGCAGGGAGAGCAGGTCTTGAGACAGGCGCTGGCCGCGCTCCCATCTGAACACGGGAATGGGCGTGAGTATCTTGCCCGAAGGGGCGTATGAGGGCAGTCTTCGGCTCTGTCCGCCGGCATGGAGCAGCAGACGACGGTCGGCAGCGAGCCACTCGTCGAAGCTACGGCCATTGCCATGGGCTTCGTAGCACGCCTGGAGCAGCCAGGTGGTGCCGCCACCCGAGCCGAGCTTGCGGCCCACGGGGTCGTTGGTGCAGAACCATTCGGTATCAGACAGACCGGTTATGTCATGGAAACATCCCACCAGATTGGGGGGCAGGGAGAGCAGTTTCTTCATATCTTATAGAGTATTAATGTGTCGTTTGATTATTCTTCTTGCGGCGCCAGGTGTCGTAGAGTCCGCCCACGATGATGAGCAGCAGCACCACATAAGCCACATAGGCTATGGTCTCAGTGGTATCGACGCTCTTGGGGAAGAAGGCGAGCTTGACCTGATGCTTGCCGGCAGGCACGCGGAGCGCGCGCAGGATGTAGTTGACGCGGCCCAGCTCGGCAGGCTGTCCGTCGATGGTGGCGGTCCATCCGGGATAGTAGACCTCGGAGAAGACGAGCACGCCGCCCTTGTCAGAGCTTACCTCGTAGGTCAGCTGGTTGGGCTCATAGGCGAGGAGTTTGGCCACAGAGTTCTTGTCTTGCGCCACAGCCTCGCCCAGCACGTCGGCAAAGCGCTTGTCGGCCACAGCCTCGTGGCGCAGGTCAATCTGGCCTATGCGCTCTATCTCCTGGTTGGCGTTGTCGGCAAAGGTGAGCCGGTCTACAAACCATGCGTTGCCGTAGGCATAAGGATTGAGCAGAGGCACGGTCTGTCCGCCCTGCAGGGGGACGATGATATACTTGGTGTTGAGCATATTGAGCACGGGGAAGAGCGAGTCGCCGTTGACGCGGGTCATGTCGCCGTCGCTGTCGGCCACTGCCTTCATGATACGCGACATCTGGGGATTGATGTAAGCCTCTATCATCTCCTGGTAGCGGCGCAGCTTGGCGGCATGATAGCCTCCGATGCTCTTGTGGTAGTAAGAGGTCTCGTTCTCGTTGAAGGTATTGGTGGCGAGATTGAGCACACGATAGTCCAGACCCTTGTCCTTGAGGATGAGCTGGTCGGTGTGGCTCATGGGCTGGGGTGCCTCGCGCACGCTCTTCTCTACAAACATGCCGTCATTGAGGTAGCGCTTGTTGACCTGCCACATGTCTACCAGGCAGAGCACTCCCACGCCGGCAATCATGTAGGCAGCCTTGAGCTTGTTGATGCGGTAGAGCAGCAGCATCACCACGCCCACGGTAACAATCCAGAACGAGCGCCAGCAGTCGGCGGTCATCACGGCCTGACGCATCTCGGTGAGATTGGCCATAAGGGCGTGACGATACTCGTCGGGTACCTGGCCGAGCGCCACACGCTCGGACGAAGAGATGAAGTCGTTGAAGAAGAAGCCGGGCATGAGGGCGAAGAGCAGAGCCACGCCGGCGGTGAGGCCGAAGCTCACGTAGACCCAGCGCATATTGCGGGTGAGCACCTGCGGGTCTTCCACGATGCGGCGCAGCGCCATCATGGCGAGCAGAGGGATGGTAAACTCGGCTATCACAAGGATAGACGCCACGGTGCGGAACTTGGCGTAGAGGGGCACGTAGTCGAGGAAGAAATCGGTAAAGGGCATGAAGTTGCGACCCCACGAGAGGAGTACACTCAGCACGGTGGCTGCGAGCAGAGCCCACTTCATGGGCCCCTTGACGATGAAGAGACCGAGGACGAAGAGCATGAGCACAAAGGCACCCACGTAGACGGGGCCGCTGGTACCGGGCTGCTCGCCCCAGTACTGTCCTATCTGCTGGTAGATGGGGTAGAACTCAGGGTTGGCCTTCTCCATAGCGGTCTCATTGGCTGCGAGGGGCACAGAGGCGCCTCCCTTGACATTGGGGATGAGCAGCGTCCATGTCTCGTCGATGCCGTAGCTCCACTGGGTGATGTAGTCGCGGTCCAGTCCACTGCTGGTCTGGTTGGCGGCGTTCTTCTTGACCAGCTCGCTCTTTCCGCGCATGCTCTCCTGGCCATACTGCCAGGTGTGGTAAAGGTTGCTCAGATTGATGCAGATGCCCAGCGCGGCGCCCACGAAGCAGACGGCGGTGGCTTTGGCAAAGCGGTCGAGGCGGTGGCTGCGGATGGCCTCAACGAGGAAGGCTATCACCATGAAGAGGATGATGAACAGATAGTAGTAGGTCATCTGCACGTGGTTGGCCTTGACCTCAAAAGCGGTGAAGATGGCTGTGAGCAGCAAGCCGCTCAGGTAGCGTCCGCGATAGGCCAGCACCACGCCGGCAATCATGGGCGGCAGATAGGCCAGCGCCATCACCTTCCAGATGTGGCCCGCGGCGATGATGATGAAGAAGTACGACGAGAACGCCCAGATGATGGATCCCAGCACAGCCAGCTCCTTGCGGAAGTCGAAGGCGCGCAGCAGGATGTAGAAGCCCAAGAGGTAGGCAAAGACGTACCACACATTCTCGGGAAGCCACAGATGGTAGGCGTCCATGACCTTCTGCAGACCGTTGGTACTCGAATACGACGGCGCAGTCTGATAGGTGGGCATGCCGCTGAATGTGGCGTTGGTCCAGCGCGACACTTCGCCGGTGCGGGCGTGATATTCCGACTGCTCCTGACCAGCTCCGCGACCCGCCGACGAGTCGTGGCGGTAGAGGATGCGGCCGTCAAGGTCGGCAGGCATGAAATAGACAAACGCTATCAGCGCAAACAAAACTACTGCGGCTGCATCGAGCCAGTATTTCTTCAGTATATTCATTGTTGTTGGTATTGTTTACTCCTCGCCCGTTAAGGGCTGTAAGTATTAATGTATTATAAATCGCTGCAAAGATAATGAAAATATGAGAATAAGCCAACATAATCGGCAATTAACGTGACTTTTGCCCTTCTGCCGGCGGCCTGGCGAGCATCCGCTGCCACCGTCGGCGTGGCGGCAGGGGCGACGGGCGGCGACGGCTACCTGTCGGCGAGCAGTTTGTCCATCAGCCGTGGCATGGCGTAGCCCTCGCGCTCGTCGGGGGTGGCCCAGCGATATTCCTTCAGCAGCTGCTCTATCGGCGGGAGGCCATAGGGCAGCGGCTCATGGTCTGTCAGACGGGTGGCATCGATACGGATGAGCTGGGCATAGATGGTCTGGTGGGTGAGCACATGCTTGACCACGCGCCCGGCATCGTCGAGCGACGCGGCGTCGCCCTCTACGAGCACAGGTTCCCACAGCGAGCGCCAGATGTCATCGGTGCCACGGCGGTGGAAGAGCACCTCGTGCGCGCGCGTAATATAATAATAGGTGAAGTAGCGGTCGCGTTGCTTCACGCGGCCCTCCTTGACGGGGAAGGAGGCCGTCTGCCCGAGGCGGCGAGCCTCACACATGTCGGCAAATGGGCAGCTGCCGCAAGCGGGACCTTTGGGTTTGCACTGCAGGGCGCCAAAGTCCATCATGGCCTGGTTCCAGTAGCCTGCCTCGTCGGTCGGGCAGAGCGCGTCAGCCAACTGCTGAAACTCGTGCTTGCCCTGGGTAGAGTCGATGGGAGTAGAGATGGCGAAGATGCGGGCAAGGATGCGATAGACATTGCCGTCGACGGCGGCATGGGGCAGCCCGAATGCCATCGAGGCGATGGCGGCTGCGGTGTAGTCGCCCACGCCCTTGAGGCGGCGTATCTCCTGATAGGTATCGGGAAAGGCTCCGCGCTCCACTATCTGCCGCGCTGCGGCGTGGAGATTGCGCGCCCGCGAGTAGTAACCCAGTCCTTGCCACAGCTTGAGCACCTCGTCTTCGCTGGCGGCCGCCAGGTCTGCCACGGTGGGATAGGCGTGCATGAACCGCAACCAGTACTTCGTGCCCTGGCTGATGCGTGTCTGCTGGAGGATAATCTCGGAAAGCCAGATGGCATAGGGGTCGCCGCATCCGCGCCAAGGGAGTTCGCGCCAGTGGCGATGAGCCCACTTGAAGAGAGCGGCCGAAAATGCTTTATTGTCCATAATCGTCACAAAATTACGCATTTTTTTCACCTTACTGGCGGCTTTCTCGCTTTTTCTGCCTATCTTCGCAGCAAATAATCAGAAAACCATCAAGCGTATGACCACCACCCTCTTCTCGCGCCCGCTATGGGCCATAACCCTCATGTCGGCTCTCGTGCTGACTGGTTGCAAACCCAAGACTTCGGCTGCCGACGCCACACCGCAGGAAAAGCGGGCGGCAGCGGCTCTGGCCCAGCCTGCCACGGAGCAGGAAATCAAGACGCGCTGTATCTCGATAGAGCGCGCCATAGACATAGCCGACCTCATAGAGACGAGCGGCACGGCGGTGAAGGGACTGCGCGAGGCTGGGAAGGTGGACGAGATGATGGGCGAGATGGGCTATGTGCGCAGCGCCATCAACGAAATCTACCAGGTGGGACGCGCCACCATCTACACCCAGGGCTGCGACGCCGACGAGATGGGGAGCATGGTCAACGTAAGTAGCGACAAGGCCACGCTCATAGCCATAGCCGGTGCAGGTCAACCTGCCACGGCTCCGCTCGTGAGTATTTCGATGACCGACGAAGAGGTGTGGAACAAGCTGCGCCACGAGATGGGCGCGCTGGGATTCCAGGGTCCTGAAGGCGAGTTGTCCAACGGCCACGGCTACAAGATTTTCGCCGACCGCTTCTTGAGCGGCAACGGTTTTGTCATCCACTTGAGCAGAGAGCAGTGAGCCGATGACAGAAGCATGAGTAGCCCATCGTGGACGCTACGCACCCCTGGCAACTCTGTAGGAGTTGCGCTTCCCCAGCCCAGGGTTGAGGCGTGCAGCGCCTCTACCCATGACGGCGGTATTATTAGCCCATCGTGGACGCTACGCACCCCCGGCAACTCTGTAGGAATTGCTGCTTCCCCAGCCCAGGGTTGAGGCGTGCAGCGCCTCTACCCTGGGTATTGATACAAAAAAGGATAGCAACGCTGTAAGTGTTGCGCTTAGCCGAAGGCGTTATTCTCAACCTGATAATATCCACCTACCCATTCCTACTCATTATCCTGCTGCGGGTAACGCCTACGGCTAATCGCAACTCCTTCAGAGTTGCCACATTACTTATGCTGCACCCAGGGTAGCTGGCTGCGCCCGCAACCCTGGGCTATGAAATCGCAACTCCTACAGAGTTGCTACTGCTTGTGGAGGTTCCGAGTAGGAGCCCCTCCCCTGCCCCTGTATGGAAGTCCAATTTTGCTGTGTTTAAGGTGATTGTATGACACTCATTCGCCTTGGAAACGGCTGGAATGGGGCCTCTTATTGGCTTCTTCCCCTTGGGATTTTCTGGAATGGGGCTTGCAGGCGGACGCTACGCATCCAACGACAACTCTGCCGAGCATGCAAACAAATGGAAGGCGAAGCATGAAACGGGAAATGCAAACGCGGAAATAGTGGTATCGGTGCATGAAACCGTAAAATCAAACCACGAAATGAGCGCCGAGGGCATGGGCAGGACTTTCTGCCCTACCCCGAAGATGGCGACAGCCGTGGCGGGGCATCCCGACATGGTCAATATGGGTACGGAGGCGGCGGTTAGGGTTATTTAACTATTATTTAGGCCCACATATAGGCTTATTGGCGTAATTTTGCAGAACAAATTAAAGACAGAGATTATGAAGATAGCAATAATCGTGGCTATGGACAAGGAGTTTGCCCAACTGGCAAAACTGCTGGACCACGCCACGACCACAGAGCATCACGGCAGAACTGTGGTGACGGGAGAGATGGGGCGCCACACACTCATACTGCAACAGAGCGGCATAGGCAAGGTCAACGCTGCCATCTGCACGGTGGAGATGATAAACCGCTACAAGCCAGAGCTGGTGATATCGACCGGCGTGGCTGGCGGCGCCGACCCCACACTCGACGTGCAGAACGTGGTGGTGGGCACCGAATATGCCTATCACGATGTGTACTGCGGCGACGACAACGACTACGGTCAGGTGCAGGGCATGCCGACACGCTATAGTGCCGCTGCATGTGTGGCAGAAGCCATAGACAGCACCATGGCAGAGAGCGAGGTGACGCTGCGCAAGGGTCTCATCGTGAGCGGAGACTGGTTTGTGAACAGCCGCGAGAAGATGCGCGAAATCATGGGCCACTTCCCCGAAGCCCAGGCTGTGGATATGGAGAGCTGCGGCATCGCCCAGACCTGCCACATCTATGGCGTGCCCTTTGTCTCGATGCGCATCATCAGCGATGTGCCGCTGCGCGACGACAAGGCTGCCATGTACGTGGACTTCTGGGACCGTCTGGCCGACAACTCATTCGGCGTGACGCGCCGCTTCCTCGACAACATAAGATAAACCACAACAAGAGAAATATGGAGAAGATACCAAGTTTTACGATAGACCACGAGCAGCTGCTGCGTGGCATCTATGTAAGCCGCAAGGACCAGGTGGGCGGCGAGGTGGTCACCACCTTTGACATACGCATGAAGGAACCCAACCGCGAACCGGCTCTGCACGTGGGCGCCATCCACACGATAGAGCATCTGGCCGCCACCTATCTGCGCAACGATGAAGAATGGCGCGATCGCGTCATCTACTGGGGCCCTATGGGTTGTCTTACAGGGTGTTATCTGCTGTTGAGAGGCGACCTGAAGAGCAGCGATATCGTGGGGCTGATGAAGCGCACGTTTGAGTTTGTGGCCAACTTTGAAGGCGAGATACCCGGCGCTGCACCGAGAGACTGTGGCAACTGGCTGCTGCACGACCTGCCGATGGCCAAATGGGAGTCGCGCAAGTATGTGGATGAGGTGCTGACAGACATCAAGCCCGAAAACATGACATACCCTAACAAGTAAGTCGACAGAGACCGCTCCTGACGACCGCGACGCCAGCCGCGCCGTGGCAGGAGGCTGAGAGAGGGTCGGAAAAGAAATATCCGCAATGCCCAAAAGGGAGGCATTGCGGATATTATCGTATAGGGCGAGGCTGTAGAGACCTCGGGAGCGTCGAGTCAGCCCAAGTCGAGGTCTACCTCTACGGGGCAGTGGTCGCTACCCATAATCTGGGTGTGTATCTTGGCTTCTGCCACCTGGGGGGCGAGGCTCTCGGAGACGAGGAAGTAGTCGATGCGCCACCCGGTGTTCTTCTCACGGGCACGGAATCGGTAGGACCACCAGCTGTAGGTCACCTCGTCGGGATGCAGACGGCGGAAGGTGTCGACAAAGCCGCTGTCGAGCAGACGGGTCATGGCCTCGCGCTCCTCGTCGGTAAATCCGGCGTTGCGGCGGTTGGTCTTGGGATTTTTGAGGTCTATCTCCTCGTGGGCCACATTCATGTCGCCACAGACGACGACGGGCTTGTGGGCGTTGAGGCGGAGCAGATAGTCCTGGAAGTCGCGCTCCCACTGCATGCGGTAGTCCAGACGGCGCAGCTCGTCCTGTGAATTGGGCGTATAGACCGTGACGAGATAGAACTGGGGCATCTCGAGCGTGATGACGCGACCCTCGTGGTCGTGCTCGTCGATGCCTATGCCATAGGCGACGCTCAGCGGCTCGTGGCGGGTGTAGATGGCTGTGCCAGAGTAGCCCTTCTTGTCGGCATAGTTCCAGTAGGAGTGGTAGCCATCAAACTGGAGGTCGAGCTGGCCGGCCTGCATCTTGGTCTCCTGCAAGCAGAAGAAGTCGGCGTCCAACTCGCGGAAGATATCTTCAAAGCCCTTGCCCACACAGGCACGCAGGCCATTGACATTCCATGAGATAAGTCGTATCATAACGTAGTGTTTGAGGGTTAGAAACCGCGGCTCTCGCCACGGAGGAGGTTCATAAACTCTTCGCGGGTCTTGGCCTGGTTGAAGGCACCACTGAAGTCGCTCGTGGTGGTGATGGAGTTCTGCTTCTCGACGCCACGCATCTGCATGCACATGTGCTTGGCCTCGACCACGACCATCACGCCCAGCGGGTGTAGGGTCTCGTCGATGCACTCCTTAATCTGCTGGGTGAGCCGCTCCTGCACCTGCAGTCGGTGGGAGAAGATATCGACCACCCGGGCTATCTTGCTCAGTCCGGTAATGTAGCCATTGGGGATGTAGGCTACATGAGCCTTGCCGTAGAAGGGCAACATGTGGTGCTCGCACATAGAGAAAAAGTCGATATCCTTGACGATTACCATCTGGCTGTACTCTTCCTTGAAGAGGGCATCGGTCAGCACCTTCTTGGGGTCCTGCTGGTAACCTCGGGTGAGCACTTGCATGGCTTTGGCCACACGCATGGGAGTCTTCTGGAGTCCCTCGCGCTGTGGGTCTTCACCCAGAAGGGCAAGGATGTCATGATAATGGGAAGCCAGCTCGTCGAGCCCGGGCCGGTATTCTGGTTCTATTGTCATTGTAGTTGTCTGTTAGCAATCAGTATTGGACGGTGATTTTTCCCTTGACGATGGTGGCCGACTTGTAACCCATCTTCTTGAGTTGTCCGAGCATCCACGCCGCTTCCTCATAGTTGCGGTAGTTGCCCACACGGCAAATCCATCGGGGCGAATAGAAATGCACGTAGACGGGTTGGTTAGGGAATTTCATCTTTATGGCGTTGCGGACACGCTCAGCCGCGATGCGGTCTTGGCGGGTGTTACCTCCGGCGTAGGCCTGTACACGGTAACCGTTAATCTTGTAACCGTTGCGCATGACCTTCTTGCTCATATCCACGGCAGGTGTCTCTTCTTCGTTTTCGTTGTGATTGGCGGATGGGCTGTGGGGCGCATCCTTGTGGGGCTTGTCGCCGTGGGCAGCCACGGGCTTGTCGCCGGGCTTACGGGCGTCGGCAGATGTTGTGGGGTGATTGGTCTTGGTCTGAGTCTTGGCGTCGGCAGCTGGCGTCTGAACCTTGCCATTGACGAGCCTGTCTATCTCCTCACTCTGGGTCACGGTGACAGTACCTTTGCCCGCCTCGGTCTTGCGGATATGTTGCATGAAATTCTGCGCGCGGGCAGAAGTCAGCGAGCCGATGATGGCGACGAGAATGATGGCAAGTAATCTACTCATTTATCTAAGGATTAAGTAAAAGGGCATCGGGCTTCCCCCGACCCGTAGGTCATGAAGCCAGATGCCCTGTAATGGTTTAGCGATTATTTCTTCCAAGCGTCGATGATGCCCTTGAAGTCAGCAGCCTTCAGAGAAGCGCCACCGATAAGACCACCGTCGATGTCGGGCTTGGCGAAGAGCTCAGGAGCGTTGGAAGCCTTGCAGCTACCGCCGTAGAGGATTGATGTCTCGTCGGCAACTTCCTGACCGTACTTCTCGGCAACGATAGAACGGATGTAAGCCAGCATCTCCTGAGCCTGGTCAGAAGTAGCAGTCTTGCCGGTACCGATAGCCCAGATGGGTTCGTAAGCCAGGATGATGTTCTTCCACTCCTCAGCAGTGAGGTTGAATACAGAACCGTCGAGCTCGGCCTTTACAACCTCGTTCTGACGCTCTGCCTCGCGCTCCTCGAGAGTCTCACCGCAGCAGAAGATAACCTTCAGGCCGTTGGCGAGGGCGAGCTGTACCTTCTCCTTCAGCATCTCAGCGGTCTCGCCGTAATACTCGCGACGCTCTGAGTGGCCGAGGATAACATACTGAGCTCCGGTAGACTTAACCATAGCGGCAGAAACCTCACCGGTGTATGCACCCTTCTCCTTGTCGGCGCAGTTCTCAGCACCCAGACCCACTACGTTGGCGTCGAGCACCTGGGCTACGCTTGCCAAGTGGATGAAAGGAGTACAGATTACTACATCGCAGTTAGGCTTGTTCTGTACCAAAGCCTCGTTAATCTCCTTTGCGAGAGCTACGCCCTCCTGCAGGTTCAGATTCATCTTCCAGTTACCTGCTACAATTTTCTTTCTCATTTTCTTGTTGTTTTTATTGAAGTTAAAGTATCTCATTTTTGATTCCTTATTTCTCACCCAGCGGCTCCAGGCCCACAGCCTGTCGGCAATGACGAGCAGCACGAGGGGCAGGACAAACCAGGAGAGGATGGAGGCTATCTTGCGCGCCACGCTGACATCGTCCATCTGGCCTATCTCTATCTGGGCGAGCGGGCCGTTGAGTTCTTCCGACTTGGGCAGCCCGTTGTGGCTCCACTTGCGTATCACGGTGCCGTCCTTGATGAGCACCAGCCCCGGGTTGCTGCGTATGACGGTCTTCAGCGTGGTCTCGTCGCTCATGCAGAAGGGGTACTCGGCTCCGGTGATGTCGCGCCAGTGCTGTATGGCATCCTCGCCACTCGCCGTGAGGCAATAGAACGGCACTCCTTGCGCCTGACAGTACTCGTAGAGTTGGTCTATGTCGCCGAAATTGGTATCATCGGCACTCTCGAGATGGGGCGAGACGAGCAGGAAGGTATATCCCTTGTCGTCGAGTATCTGCTGGGTGATGTCGTCACCGGTAGCATTGTCGGTAATGGTAAAGTCGTGGATGGGAGGCACATAGCCTTCTTCCACCAGTTCACTCTTGCGTTCTACGAATGTCCATGTGGAGTCGGGATAGTTGTCGAGGGTAAACTCGCGATGCTCCCCGTTTTTCTCCATCACAAAGGTATTCTCGTAGCGGGGCATCTTGGCGCCCTCGGGTATCTCCATACCCTCGCGGATGTTGGCTCCCACATGATAGGGGCGGAAATCGAAGCGCGGCAGCAGGTACAGGCTGTAGATGCTGGTGGCTACGATATAGATGACGGTATAGTTGACGACTATCCACTGGTTGTTCTCCGACACGAAGCGGAACATACGCTCGCGGCAGCGGCACACCACTACGGCACAGGCCGTGAGCACCACGTTCTTGAGCAGTGTCTGCACATTGGTGAGGGTGATGGCGTCGCCGAAGCAGCCACAGTCGCTCACGGGGTTGGCTATCGCTATCCACACCGTGATGAGGGTCATCACCGCCATAAACGCCAGTATCACCCGGGTGGTAAACCGACGGCGTATGGCGAAGAGGATGAAGATGCCCAGCGCAAACTCGAGAGCTGCCAACGCCACCGACGAACCCAGCGTGAGCCAGTCGGGCACGTAGTCGCCAATCGAAAGCGCCGTAAGATAATCGCGTATCTTGTACTGGGTACCCAGAGGGTCGATGGCCTTGACATATCCCGAGAAGATGAATGTCACTGCCAGCACCGCACGGCAGATATTGGTCGCTATGGTCTTAAGCCTGTTCACTCTCTTTCAACTTGATGGCACCAAATACGGCATAGTTGATTACATCCATATAGTTGGCGTCTATGCCTTCAGACACGAGCACCTGGCCATGCAGGTCCTCGATTTCCTTGATACGTTCTATCTTGGTGAGAATAAGATCGGTATAACTGCTCACACGCATAGAACGCCACGCCTCATCGTAGTCGTGGTTCTTGCGTATCATGAGTTCCAGGGCTTCAGCGGCATAGTGGTCGTAGAGACCGAGAGCCTCGGCGGGGGTGATATCCACGCTGTCGGCAAAACCTCGCGCAAGCTGGATAAGCCCTATAATGCCATAATTGATAAGGGCGATAAACTCCGGACGGATGCCCTCGCCTACCAGCGACTCTTTCTTGATCTCGAGAGAGCGTATGCGCTTGGCCTTGATGTACAACTGGTCGGTAAGCGATGATGGACGCAATATGCGCCATGATGCTCCGTAGTCGTGGAGTTTCTTTTCAAAAAGCGAGCGACACTCGCTGACCGTATCCTTAAACTGGTCTTCTGTATTTACTGCCATATATATATAATAGGTAGTGCAAAGTTACTGATTTATCAAGAAACAGCAAAACTTTGCCGACACGATTTGCCGTGCCCGTATTATTTTTCCTGTTGGCGGCGGTGTATCACGCGCACCGTACCCACAAGCACATCATAGCGCACCTGCAGCGAGTCGCGGCGTATGCCAATGAAGTTGCGCTCGCGGATGGTCTTGGCAGCCTCCATCTCGGCGATGGTCGCCTGGAGAGCCGAGTCGGTGCGGGCGATGTCGGCCTGGGCGATGCGCAACGACGCATCCTGCCAGATGGGGAGCACACGGCGACGGGCCTCAACCTCCTTGGGATAGCGCTGGCGCAGCGAGGTGATAGAGTCAAGCACCGTCTGATACTTGCCATCGGCATAGAGCTGCTCTATCTGGGCCACAAGCGCTGCGGCATTGTCACTCTCTGTGGGGCCACACGACAGCAGCATCACAGCAGCTACTGCCGTCAAAAAGAATACCTTTGCTTTCATACATGCAAACTTACACAATTTTTCTGAGGTGGGGAAACAAATGGCATAAAAGTTTTCGGGCTGACTGCCAAACCAGACCTGGCTGCGCCCAGACCATTCTGCCGACCCGCACGGCCACACCTGCGCCTGCTTCACCCCACCCGGCACAGTCTGTGACCGCAACCAGGACGCCCACAAGCCGACGGGGGCGAGATTTTCAGCCATCCACTTGCGAGGACGGCTTAAAATGAGTAACTTTGCAGTAACCTATCGGCGACGCCAGGTAACGGCGCGCCTCAGCAGACATAGATTATGAGAAATTATACTGACGCTGAGCTGGCTCAGCTACTTGACAAGGATATATTCAAGACCATCGGCCGCGTAGCCGACCACCTGCACATGGAGTGCTATGTGGTGGGCGGATACGTGCGCGACCTGTTTCTGGAGCGGGCTTCCAATGACATCGACGTGGTGGTCGTGGGAAGCGGCATCCGTGTGGCCGAAGAACTCAAGGGCCAACTGGGACGCAAGGCGCATCTGTCGGTATTCCGCAACTTCGGCACCGCACAGGTGAAGTACCGCGACCTCGAGGTAGAATTTGTGGGTGCGCGCAAGGAAAGCTACAGCCACGACAGCCGCAAGCCTCATGTCGAGGACGGAACGCTGGAAGACGACCAGAACAGACGCGATTTCACCATCAACGCCCTTGCCATCTGCCTCAACCACGACCGCTTCGGCGAGCTCGTAGACCCCTTCGACGGCGTGTACGATATGGAGGACGGCATCATACGCACCCCGCTCGACCCCGACATCACCTTCTCTGACGACCCGTTGCGCATGCTGCGCTGCATCAGGTTTGCCACCCAGCTCAACTTCTACATCGAAGACGAGACCTTCGACGCCCTGGGCCGCAATGCCGAGCGCATCAAGATTATCAGTGGCGAGCGTGTCATGGAGGAGCTCAACAAGATTATGGCCACGCCCACCCCGAGCAAGGGATTTGTAGACCTGCACCGCTGCGGCCTGCTCCAGATACTCATGCCCGAACTTACCAATCTCGACATTGTGGAGACGCGCAACGGCAAGAAGCACAAGAACAATTTCTACCACACTCTCGAGGTTCTGGACAATGTGGCGCGCCACTCCGACAACATCTGGCTGCGCTGGGCAGCCCTGCTCCACGACATAGGCAAGACCAAGTCGAAGCGCTGGGACCCTCTGCAGGGATGGACATTCCACAACCACAACTTCATAGGCGCCAAGATGGTGCCCCCGCTCTTCCGCAGACTCAAACTGCCGATGGACGCCAAGATGAAGTATGTCCAGAAGATGGTGGACCTGCACATGCGCCCCATCGTGATAGCCGACGAAGAGGTGACCGACAGTGCCGTGAGACGACTCATCAATGATGCCGGCGACGACATCGACGACCTGATGATACTCTGCGAGGCCGACATCACCAGCAAGAACCATGAGCGCAAGCAGCGCTTCCTCGACAACTTCGCCGCCGTGCGCGTGAAGCTCGCCGACCTCAAAGAGCGCGACTACAAGCGCTTGCTGCAACCTGTCATCGACGGCAACGAGATTATGGAGATGTTTCATCTGCAGCCCAGCCGCGAGGTAGGAACCCTCAAGCAGGCGCTGAAAGACGCCGTGCTCGACAACCGCGTGCCCAACGAGCGCGAACCGCTCATGGCGCTACTCATGGAGAAGGCCCGCAGTATGGGCATCGTCTGACTGGGCCACGGCCCATATATAATAAGGTATAGGAGAACAACAATGCCTCTGCCCCCGTCGGAGCAGGGCTATAGAAAAGACAAGAGGAAACGGACTGCCGTTTCCTCTTGCTTGTTTATATGGGTGATGACAGATGCCGTCGGCACCTCACGCCCCTCACGCAGCCCAAGTCTGCCCGAGCCTCGCCCGAGACCGCTTAGCGCATATACCACACCCCATTGTGGTACACCATGGGCACCACAATCTCCTCGCGGGTGCTGTCGGCGAAGGTGAGCATCACAAAGGCGTTGCCCTGATGGCGCGCAGTGTCGACCAGAGCGCCTACGGCAGCGACGTCACAGATGCCGCCACGCTCCTTCTGCTGCTGGGCCACATACATACGGGCATTGGCGATGAGCTGTTCGCGATAGCTGTCGGGAATACTGTCGGGGCGGTAAGTGCCGTCGACAAAGTGGTCATACCGGCCATGGAGCAGATGGTCGTAATAGACCTTGGCGGTCTGCGCCACCACGTCGTCGGACTTGGGCTCAGGGCCACAAGCCACGAAGAGCACGGCCACTACAGCCGCGAGTGTGAATATCAGTTTGCGCACGTTGACGGTGATTGCATCTTCCCCCGACACAAGGCCGGGGGCAGACTTTGGTTATTATTTCTGGCGTATGAACACGTTGATGGGGCATCCGTGCATAGACCAGTTTTCGCGTATCTTGTTCTCGAGGAAGCGACGGTAAGGCTCCTTGATATACTGGGGCAGATTGGCATAGAACACAAACGAAGGGATTTGCGTGTTGGGCAACTGCGTACAGTACTTGATTTTGATATACTTGCCTTTGGTCGATGGGGGTGGCGTAGCCTCGATGATAGGCAGCATCACCTCGTTGAGCTTGGATGTTACGACATGGGCCTTGCGGTTCTGGTAGACCTCCTTGGCGGTCTCGAGCACGCGGAAGATGCGTTGCTTGGTAAGGGCAGAAGCAAAGATGATGGGGAAATCGACAAAGGGAGCCATACGGTTGCGTATGGCGTTGGTGAAGGTATCGATGACCTTCTGGTCCTTGTCGGCCACGAGGTCCCACTTGTTGACCACCACCACGAGCGACTTGTTGTTCTTCTGGATGAGCTGGAAGATGTTCATATCCTGCGCCTCGATGCCTCGGGTGGCGTCAATCATCAGGATGCAGACGTCGCTGTGCTCGATGGCACGGATGGAGCGCATCACGGAGTAGAACTCCAGGTCCTCAGACACCTTGTTCTTGCGGCGTATACCGGCGGTATCGACGAGATAGAAGTCAAAGCCGAACTTGTCAAACCGTGTGTAGATACTGTCACGGGTGGTGCCGGCAATCTCGGTGACGATGTTGCGGTCTTCGCCGATGAAGGCATTGATGATGCTGCTCTTGCCGGCATTGGGTCGGCCTACGACGGCAAAGCGGGGGATATCGTCTTCCACATCCTCCTTGGCCTCCAAGGGCAGACGGTCGAGGATGGTGTCGAGCAGGTCGCCCGTACCGCCACCAGTGGCGGCGCTGATGCAGAAGGGATCGCCCAGACCGAGGCTGTAGAACTCGGCAGCCTCATAGTATTCAGCACTGTTGTCTACCTTGTTGGCCACAAGGATTACGGGCAGCTTGGCACGGCGCAGGATGAGCGCCACATCCTCGTCCCAGTCGGTGAGACCGGTCTCGACATCTACCAGGAAGAGCACCAGGTCGGCCTCTTCGGTGGCGACGAGCACCTGCTTGCGGATAGCGTCCTCGAAGACGTCGTCAGAGTTGACTACCCATCCACCGGTATCGACTACCGAAAATTCTTTTCCATTCCATGAACATTTGCCATACTGGCGGTCACGCGTAGTACCAGCCGTGTCGCTCACTATGGCGTGCCGGCTCTGCGTGAGTCGGTTGAAGAGAGTAGATTTGCCCACATTGGGGCGACCTACGATAGCTACTAAATTTGCCATTTCTGTGTTTGTTTGTTTTGCTGAAGTTTAACATTCTCCGGCCCTCGCCCTTGGTCGGCGAGAGTACCCCCTACGTCTCATCAGGGGGGAGTGATATATTATTCGGGGTTATACCCGAAGTTGTTCAGTTCGCGCTGGGAGTTGCGCCAGTCCTTGTCGACCTTGACAAAGACCTCGAGGAAGATTTTCTTGTCGAAGAACTTCTCCAGGGCCTTGCGCGCCTCGCTGCTTACCTTCTTGAGCGCCACGCCCTGATGCCCGATTACGATGCCTTTCTGTGAGTCGCGCTCCACATAGATGACGGCATTGATATGTATATTGGTGTCGGTCTCCTTGAATCGCTCCACTGCGACCTCTACTGAGTAGGGTATCTCCTTGTCATAATACAGGAGAATCTTCTCGCGGATGATTTCGGAGACAAAGAAGCGGGCGGGCTTGTCGGTGAGCTGGTCTTTGCCGAAATAGGCGGGCGACTCGGGCAGCAGTTCCTTGATGCGCTTCATCAGCGGGGCGGTGCCAAACTTGTTTTTGGCCGACACGGGCAGTATCTCTGCATTGGGCAGCAGCGCGTGCCAGCGCTCCACGATGTCGCCGAGGGTCTTCTGGTCGCTCTGGTCTATCTTGTTGATGAGCAGCAGCACGGGTATGGTCATCTTGGCCACCTTGGCGAGGAAGTCGGCGTTCTTCTCGGGGTTTTCCACCACGTCGGTGACATAGAGCAGCACGTCGGCATCGGCAAGGGCCGACTCCGAGAAGGCCAGCATCATCTCCTGCATCTTGTAGTTGGGCTTGAGCACTCCGGGAGTGTCGGAGAAGACTATCTGGCAGTCGTCGTCGTTGACGATGCCCATGATGCGGTGACGGGTGGTCTGGGCCTTGAAGGTGGCGATGCTGATGCGCTCGCCTACGAGCTGGTTCATCAGCGTAGATTTACCCACGTTGGGGTTGCCTACGATATTTACAAATCCTGCTTTGTGCATAGTTACATCCAAAATAGACTGCAAAATTAACCATAAATCCTGAGATAGAGGCACTGAGAGGCAAAAAAGTAGTCTGCAAGGGGTCAAAAAAGTGCTTGCCGACGCCTTTGCCCCACCCCTCTGCGCGTCGGGCTCACCCATAGGCGGGCAGAGAAATATCGCCGCTATCGACAAAATAGTCGGGGAGATGCTTGGCAGAGAGGGAGAAAAGAGATAACTTTGCTTGCAGACAACAGAGTGATTATGCAACCTAAGATATGTTTTGTCACCACAGGCGACATACGCGTCAACGCCACCGCCAAGCGCGCGCTGGGCATGGCGCGTCCGCTCGATGGACTGGGATGGAAGGTGGCGGTAGTCCTGGAAGACACCGCCGAGAACCGCCACCGCGCGGCATTGGAGTGTGGTGACGCCACAGAACTGGTGTTCTTCCGCCAGCACTCGGCGACAGACGAGATAAGGACCAAGAGCGCCATCGTAGCCCGTCTGCATCCCGACGTGCTCTACATCAGCGCGCCGGTGGTGCGCAACATGGTAGCCGCGCCGCGAGGCTGCCGACGGGTGGTGGAGCACTCGGAGCTGGCGTCTCACAATGCCGACGTACACGGACTGATGTGGCTCAAGGTGATGGCTATGGAGCTGTGGTCGATAGTCCAGGCCGACGCGCTGGTCTGCGCCAGCCGCTATCTGATGGACATCTTCGGGCGCCGGGCGCACCGCATGCTGTGCCGCACGCCCCGGCTCTACCTGCCCTACGCCTACAACACCGCCGTGTGCCACCCCATGGTTATAGACCGCACCACGGTGGCCGACGGGCGCTATGCCGGGCGATGGATATGCTGCTACATGGGCAGCCTCACCGACAACTATGGCGCGCTGACCATGACCGACGCCATAGACCGTCTGCGCAGCAGCCACCCCGAGGTGCTGCTCATCCTCATGGGTCGCGGCGACGCCGAGGACGAGGTGCGCAGGAGAATACGGGAGCGGGGCATGGAGCGCCACATCATGCTCACGGGATACGTGAGCGAAGAGGAGATAGACTTCTACTTCTCGCTCGCCGACGCCTTCATCTCGCCGATGCACGACACGCCCCAAGACTGGGCGCGGTGTCCCAGCAAGCTCTATATGTATCTGCCCTACGACCGCCCCATCGTCACCTGCCGTGTGGGAGAGCCGCTCGCCACGCTGGGCGACAAGGGCGTATACTACCAGTCTGGCGACGACGACGACATGGCGCATCAGATAGGGAAGCTGATAGACTCTGGCGCGACCAGACTGGGCATCGACGCCAGCCGCCACACATGGCAGGCGCGCGCAGAGGTGTTTGACCGATGGATAAGAAAGGAGACAGGATTATGCGAATAGTGTTCTGGCAAAACTGTATAAGCCCCCACCAGATGCCGTTTATCACCAGGCTCGCCGACGACCCTCGCGTAGACGAGGTGGTGGTGGTGGCAGAGGTCGACGTGCCCCCCGAGCGCCGGCAGATGGGGTGGGACTCGCTCTACGACGCCAACAACCGCTCGTGCCGCATCTATCTGCATCCCGGCGACGACGACATACGCCGGCTGCTGGACCAGAGGGCGGCGGAGAGCTGGCATATATTCATGGGCATCAGAGCCTTCGGCTACGTGTTCCATTGCCTCCGGCTGAGCATGGACTACCCCGTGAGGCGCGCCATGATGTCTGAGCGCCCCAACACCTACGCCCTGGGACTGGCCAACGGCAAGCCGCTGTGGCTGCACCGCCTGCGCTTCATGCTGCGCGACAGGAGATACGCCGGGCATATAGAGCGCGTGTTTGCGATAGGCGCGATGGCGGCCGACTATTTCGGCTCGGCCAGCAAGCATTGGCAGGTGAGCCGGTTCGCCTACTGCACCGAGACGCCCGTCATCGCCACGCCCCCACCCCATGACCAGCGGCTGCGGCTGCTGTTTGCGGGCTCGCTGGAGTGGCACAAGGCTCCGCTCACGCTGCTCAAGAGTCTGCTGATGACCAGAGATGGCGACGCCGCAGTGGTTTTTCATCTCGACATCATAGGCAACGGCAGTCAGCGGCGCAGCTTGCAGCAGTTTATCGCTACCCACTGTCTCGCCAACCGCATCGACATGGTGGGCACGGTGGCCCACAACCGCATGGCAGAGTGGATGGGCAGGAGCGACGTGCTGGTGCTGCCGAGCGTCTACGACGGCTGGGGAGCGGTGGTCAACGAGGCGCTGCTTGCCGGCAGCTATGTCATCGTGAGCGATGCCTGTGGCGCTGCCGACCTGCTGGGCGACAGCAGGTTGGGCAGGGTCTTCCATGCCGGCGACGCCAAAGGACTGGCGCGCATCATCGCCGACTGCCACTGCCGCCTCAACAGCATACGCGCCGACCGTCAATGGCGCCGCCAATGGGCTATAGAGCACATCAGCGGCCCACGCATAGCCCGATACTTCATCGACTGTCTCTGCGGCGATGACATCGAGCCGTTATATTAACTCTTATCACACAAGCAACTGTATATCATGGACATCGAACAACTACGCGACTATTGTCTCTCGCTGCCTCTGGTGACCGAAGACATGCCCTTCGGCGACACCACGCTGGTTTTCCGCGTGAGGGGTAGGATATTTGCGCTCACCGACCTGGAGCGCCCCACGCTGGTGAGCCTCAAGTGCGACCCCGAACTGGCCATAGCCCTGCGCGAACGCCATGAGGGCATAGCCGGCGCCTACCACATGAACAAGAAGCACTGGAACCAGGTGGCGCTCGACGCCCTCCTCCCCGACACGATGATAGAGAGCATGGTGCGCCACAGCTACGGCGAAGTGGTCAAGAAGCTCACGCGCCGCGAGCGCACCGACTATCCCGAGCTGACGAGCATAGACACGAGGGTGGTCGATTAGACTAAGCCCAAAGCCACGCTGATAGCCCCCGCCTGCGCACCGACCATCACCGCCAGCGCACCGACCATCACCGCCAGCGCACTGGCCCTCACCGCCAGCGCACCAATCGTCCTCACCACCACACAGCTCGCAACCACCATACCACAGAATTTTCTACTCAGCGCACCGACCCTCCTCGCCAGCGCACCGACCCTCCCCGCCATAATTCTCAAAAGAGTAAAGTACATGACTGCCAACGCCGTCACCACCCTGACGAGCTCGTATCGGACGACGCGGATGCTCGTATCGGACGGAACGGATGCTCGTATCGGACGGTGCGGATGCTCGTGCCTTCCGACACGAGCCGCCAAAGGTGATCTCGGCGCTCGCCGGGATGGTCATAAATTCTGCAGAGATGGTCACGAGACTGACAAAGGTCATCTGGAGTATCGCAAAGACCATCGGCGTGCTACGCTGCGGCCATCCGCTTGGTTGTGAAGAGCTATGGGGAAAACAGGAAGAAGATGAGGGAACGGGTGCCGCCGACGGCGGCGCTTGGGAACGAAAAAAGCGTGTCGACATTGCCGGTTGGTTTTGTCTACACGCTTTTATGATTGACCACAAAAAGAGTGGTATGCTGTTTACTTCTTTGCTACATCCGAGCCGTTGTAAGCCCACTTGTAGTATGAGGCTCCATGAACGAAGCCGGCACCAAAGGCGGTGAACACAATCTTGTCGCCCTTCTTGAGCAGATGCTCATTGTCCCAAAGGGCCAATGGAATGGTGGCGGCACTGGTGTTGCCATAATGGTCGATATTGATCATCACGCGGTCGAGATTGAGCTCGGCACGCTTGGCTACAGCCTCGATGATACGGAGGTTGGCCTCGTGAGGTACAACCCAATCGACATCCTCGCCCTTGAGGTTGTTGCGCTTGAGTATCTCCAGCACGTCGTCGCTCATGTTGGTTACCGCATAGCGGAACACGGTGCGTCCCTCCTGATAGAGGTAGTGCAGACGATGATCGACGGTGAAATGAGATGCAGGGCAAACCGAACCACCTGCCTTCATGTGCAGGAAGGGAAGGCCCTTGCCATCAGTGCGCAGATAGGAGTTCTGCACACCCACACCTTCCTCTGTAGTAGCCTCGACCAGTACTGCGCCGGCACCATCGCCGAAGAGCACACATGTCTGGCGGTCAGTATAATCAATTAGTGAAGACATCTTGTCTGCACCGATGACGATTATCTTCTTGTAGCGACCACTCTGAATCATCGATGCAGCTACATCGAGCGAGTAGAGGAATCCGCAACAAGCAGCCTCAAAGTCGAAGGCGAAAGCGTTCTTCAGCCCCAACTTGCCTACCACAATCGACGCGGTAGAAGGGAACTTGTAGTCAGGAGTGGTGGTGGTAACGATAAGTGCGTCGATGGTATCAGGATCAACGCCTGTCTTGGCGATGAGCTGCTTGGCTGCCTTGCGGGCCAGATAGCTTGTACCAAGACCTTCCTCGGTGAGGATGCGGCGCTCCTTGATGCCAACGCGAGTCATTATCCATTCATCGCTGGTATCGACCATGCGCGACAACTCCTCATTGGTGAGGATATAGTCGGGCACGTAACCACCAATGCCTGTGATAATTGCGTTTATTTTCTCCATTATTCAGCTGCTTCCTTAACGACAGCTACTTTACCACGATAGTAACCGCAAGTACTGCAAACGGTATGATATACATAGTAAGCGCCACAGTTAGGACATACGGCGAGTGTAGGAGCTACTGCCTTGTCATGAGTTCTTCTCTTAAGTGTACGAGTCTTCGACTGTCTTCTTTTAGGATGTGCCATTGTTGTGTAATTTTTAATTTAATCTTTAATATTCAGTTGCCTAAGGGCCTCCCAACGAGGGTCTACGTTATGCTCTTCATCCTCTTCACCACTTCGGGAGGTGGAAAGTTCATCAAGAACCTTCATCATGGCAGGGTTGCATTTTCCAGGTGCATGCACATGCCTGATAGGGATATTCAGAACGATAAATTCGTAAACAAACCATGCGACATCGAGTATTCCTTCGTCCTCGTTGACAGTCACAAGGTCATCGTCTTCGGAGTATTCGTCCCCAAATTTGACTACGAGCCTCTCGTCACAGGCGACAGGCTGAAGCATGTCGTCGAGACACAGGTCGCAAGGTACTATAACCTGACCTTTTATATCAAACATCAACTCAAAGAAGCTCTCATTCCGGCTGATAGTCAATCGCAAATCAAGCTGACCACGCTTAATGTCCGGGGCCTCAATGGCCTCAAAAAAAGCGTCGTCAAGTTTGATGTCGACGGTGGTCAAACCTTCTTGCAAACCTTTCAAGTCGATTTTCAAAGGTGCCAAATTGTACATTTCGGCTGCAAAGTTACTAAAATTCAGATAAACAGCAAAGGAATTGTCAGTTTATTTTACGCTCCCATTCAGCACTTTAGCATATTCGGCGATGGTCGGCAGCCCGCCATACTATACCTTATTATATATAGGGGGCATGGTTCAGGTAAGGTAGCCCACGATGAGACTGCCATTGTAAATCCACAGCCAAAGGGCGAACATGATGGTGACAGCGCGCACCGCCACGCCCATGCGGCCGTGGGCAGAACGGAGCAGGTAGGCCATGGCGAGGGGGATGATGAAGGCCCACTGGGCGGTCATGATATACACCTCGTTGATGCCGAAGCCCAAGACGATATGGACAAACATGTCGAAGGCGAACCAGGAGAATGCCATCCAGAAGAAACGGCTGCGGCGCGACGCCCAGATGCCCGCTGCAAAGAGCAGGGCGACAAGAGCCTCGACGCAGTAGTAGCCCCAGTGATCGTAGGGGACTATCATAGGACGGTTGTCCTTGAGGATATCCTGGAGGAGGACATTGCGGTGGAGCTGGATGGACTCGCCAAAGAGGTTTTCGACAATGCTCGCCCAGCGGTCGGTACTGCGGTCGGTCCAGGCCATAAATCCCTTCTTGGACATGGGGTCGCCAATCTTGGGATTGGCATGGTTGCGGCGGTATTTCTCCTGAGCCAGACGGCGGAGTATCTTGTTGACTCCCTGCTGGATAAGTCGGGGGTCGTGGGTAGTGGCTGTGTCGGCATAAGCCCTATAGAGGCTGTCGCGGAACGCCTTGTCCTGTGCCTTGAGCTTGGCCTTGGCGGCTATCTCTAAAGGCTCTGCCCAAGTGTGGTGTTCCAACTTGGCGACGCCCCATATCAGCGCCGACGGCAGGGCTATGGCGAGCAGCATGTAGCGCCACCGGAAGAGACGGCGGCCGTTGACGAAGAGCGCCGAGAGAAAGACCTTGACGCCATTGTTGAGCGACACGCCCGCCATGAGGAAGAACATCACCACCGTCTGCCATATCTTCATCGCGGCGCCCGTCTGCAACTGTCGGCCAGCCACATAGAGCACCACCATCATCATGCAGAGGGTGAGGTTGAAATGGTCGGGCACCATCACGGTGAGCATGATATACGCCATCGAGTAGAAGAAGGCCATGAGGAGCCACGCATCGGAGCGGGTGAGCCCCACGATTTCGCGCATGATGCGGAAGAAGAACACGGTGCCGTAGAACCCGAAGAACACCTCGACCACTGCCACCACGATGACGGCACAGTTGACGCCCGTGAGCCAGATGAGGGCCTGGTTGATAAGGTATGGCACGTACATGAAGATGGCAAGCAGCGGGTGGCGTATGATATTATACTGCCAACCGCTCCACTCGGACACCACGGAGTAGCTCCACGCGTCGAAACCTGACATGTGGAACGTGTCGCGAGCCATGTCGTGATAGTTGACACCAAGGGCAGACAACTGCGGGAAATACTGGGCGACGACGAGGGCATTGAGCGTCGCTATCACCACGAAAGCCACCACGGCGACGAGCCGCTCGGTGGGTTTTATCTTGAACATTTTCAGCATAGCATGTATTTGACGATGTGATAACCATTATAGGCATAGAGCCAGAGGGTAAGTGCCACGATGACACCACGGCAGAGGGGACGCCAGCGGGTGGGTCGGGCCAGCAGCGCAGCCATCGCCACGGGGATGACGAATATCCAGTGGGCAGTCATGATATATATCTCGTTGAGCCCAAAGCCTATCCCGACATGGAGCAGCATATCGAGGCCGAACCACGACAGACAGAGCCACAGCAGACGATTGCGCCGACCCATCCAGATGCCTGCCAGAAAGAGCGCGGCGATGATGGCCTCGACGACGTAGTTGACCGCCCAGCGATACTCGATAATCATGGGGCGGAAGCGGCTTTGGTCCTGAAGCAAGTAGTCGGGGTGCAGCTGGATAGACTCGCCGAAGAGATTTTCCACGACCGACGCCACGCGCGGCGAGGTCTTGTCGCTCCACCGCATAAACTCGCCCTGCATAAACGGCTTGCCTTTCTTGGGCTGGTGCTTGGGCTTGGGCTTGGCTGCCACTGGTGCCGGCTGTGCAGGAGACGGCTGCTGCGCCTTGAGCTGTGCCTCCCGCTTCTGCTCGGCACGCTTTTGGGCTATAGCCGCATGGCGGGCGTTCTCGCCGGGAGCCACGAGATAGTGATACTCATAGCGTGCGCCGACCCAGATGACCAAGGCGGGAACCACCACTGCAAGCAGCAGGAACTTGGGGCGGAAGAAGCGGCGGCCGTTGACCACGAGGCCAGAGAGGAAGACCTTCAGCCCGTTGTTGAGGGATATGCCGGCAGTGACCACAAACAGCACTATCGCCGCCGGCAATGACATCTGCAGGCGCCGCGTGATAAGCAAGCCCGAATAATAGAGGACAAAAAGCAGCACGCAGAGGGACAGCACGAAGTGGTCGGGCACCATGGCGGTGACCATGACAAAGGCAAAGGAATAGAGGAAGAACGACAGCAGACGGGCGTCGGTGCGCGCGAGTCCCATCACCTCGACCAGCAGACGGTAGAGGAACAGGAAGGCATACCACGCCGCCGCCACCTGGATGGCAGACATGATGAAGAGCGCACAGTTGATGCCGGTCATCCACATCAGCGCCTGGTTGAGCAGATAAGGTACCCACATCATAAACGCCAACAACGGATGGCGGTACACATTGTATCGCGCGTCCCAGTTGGAGACGACATAATAGGATATAGGGTCAAAGCCCGAGATGTGGAACTTACCGACAAAGAGGTTCCAGTAATGGTCGGTAATCGGGGTGAAGACTCCGTAATAATGGATGATGGTGAGGGCGTTGAGCGCCACCAGCAGCAGCGCCACAGCCAGCATCATCCACCGCTCGTCGCGGCGCAGCCGAAACAGGTGGCTCAGAGATATGGGTGTAGAGATAGGATTATGGGTCATAGACAGTAACGTAAATCTGTGGGCATTACCTCTTGAGAAAAAATCTCACCAGGATAAAGTTGACGGGGACGCAGATGGCAAACATGGGGATGGGTGCCCAACTCTCGTCGACACCGAGCCATATCGCCACATTGAGCACGGCTATCTGCAGGAGATAGTTGACGGCATGGGAGAGGGCGAAGCCGGCGCCATGGCTCACACTGGCCTTGACGCGGAAGGTGTAGCGGGTGGAGGCGGTGAAGTTGAACGCGAAGCTGATGGCATAGGCGATGGTCATGGCCAACGAGGGCGCCAGCCTGGGCAACAAGAGCCAATAGACACCATACTGTATGGCGGTGGCGATGATGCCCACGATGCCAAAGCGTACAATCTCGCCCACCGTCTGGCGTCGGCGGTTATCTGAAGGGCTTGTAGTATCCTTGGTCTGCATAGTCTAACATTTCTTTGTCGCCCCGGCTGTCGCCGAAGGCTGTCAGATGATAATTGTCGCGGTCGGGAAAGACCTCTCTGATACGGCGCACCTTCTCGGGACCATAGCAGTTGGGCGTGGCAAAGCGTCCGGTGAGTCTGCCATCGCGGGTCTCGACCTTGGTGCCCAACACGACAGGCCGGCGGTGGGTTCCGGCGACCTCGTCGAAGAACGGCGCCACCCAGTTGTCGATGCTGGCGCTCACGATGGCCACCTCGGCGCCCTCTGTCAGTGCCCTACCCAACTCGCGGAGTCCCTCTTGGCGCAGCAAATGGCGATGGCTGCGGGCGAAATCGCGGCAGGCGGCATCGAAGCGTGCCTCTTCCCACCCGCCGAAGAAGTGGGCAAAGAGCCTCTGCTTGGCTTTGTAGTTGGGATAGAGGTGCATGAGCATCAGCACTATCCATGGCGAGCAGAGCGCAAAGCCCCACAACATCGCCCATCGGCCACAGGCGTGGCGGATAAAGGCTATCAGCGTGTCGCTATGGGTAAGCGTGCCGTCGAAATCGAAGACAAAGACTTGGCGCATGGGTCAGATATAGATGATGAAGAGGAACGCCAGGAACCACGCAGCCACGATGAGCTGGGTCGAACGGTCTTTGAGTATCACCTTGGTAGGGTCGCCGCTCTTCTTGTCTACCACCGCTATCTGTATATACCTCAACAGACCGAGCAAAACGAAGACACTGGTGAGGTAGAGATAGTCGTTATGGAAATGGGCGAGGGTCTCGGGCGACACGGTGTACATGATATAGCATACCAGCATCACCGAGCCGGTGATGGTGATGGCCTGGTTGATGAAGGTGAGGTTGTAGCGGATGGTATTCTTGCGCGGCGCCACTCCCGTGGCCTCCATACGCAGCACATCGTCGCGCCGCTTGGCAAAGCTCAGGAAGAGGGTGAGCAGGAAGGTCATCAGCACAATCCACTTGCTCAGCACGATGTCGGTGGCGAAACCTCCGGCGAGGATGCGCAGCACAAATCCGAACGCCACGATACACACGTCGATGATGGCCTTGTCCTTGAGGCGTATGCAGTAGAGCACGTTGAGCACCAGGTAGAACACCACTATTCCGCCCACTGCTTTCCACTCGGTGAGCAGCGACAGCATGGCCATAGACAGTGCCACCATCACTCCCATCATGAGGTATGCCTCGCCCACCGATATCGCGCCCGAAGCTATGGGGCGATTACACTTGACGGGATGGGCTCGGTCGGCCTCAACGTCGATGATGTCGTTGAGACAGTAGATGGCCGACGCCGCAAAGCAGAACGCCATCCACGTGACGGCACCTGCGCCGAGCTGGTCGACATCGAAGATGGCTCCACCGAAGAAGATGGGGATGAAGACGAAGAAGTTTTTGACCCAATGGCGTACACGTATGACGCGCAGGGCACCGATAATTTTAGCTCTCATAGCCTAAGGAGTTTGATTACTACATTCAACAACTGATGTATCAGCCACGCCAGGGGTATGGTGATGGCCAGACAGAGAAGGGCGGTGGGCCAGTAGCCCAGCGCCAGCGGTTCTATGTACTTCAAGATGAAGTGGCAGTGCAGGAGGTATATCTCCAGACTTATTCCTCCTACGAATGTCAGCGCCGCAGCTACCCTCTGGGGCAGGCAGTGCAGGTAATGGCAGAGCCAGAGTGTGGCTGCAAGGGTAAGAGGGATATATAGCATGCGTTCGAGGAAGATAGGGAAGCGCCCATGTGCCGTCTGCTCGAGCGCGATGCAGAGTGCCTGCGTGAGCAGGGCGGTGACAGCCACCACGGGCAGCGCGGCGCGGGGCAGGGCATACTGCTCCTTGACCCACTGACCGGCTACGATGCCGATAAAGAAGATGGGCACGCGGCTCCAGAATATCTCGATATGTCCCACGGCTTGATGTACGGGCGGCAGATACTGCACCGCCACACACCAGGCCATCATCAGCACGGGCAGGAGGCTCCACCAGCGGTTGCGCATGACCAGCCTCATGAACCAGGGTGCCCACAGATAGAGCATCAGTGTGGCGGGGATGTACCAGAACGTCAGTTCGTCGTGTATCCAGAAGTCCCAGTTGACGGTAATGTCGCCTATCAGGTCGGGTAATGACGACGAGAACCGCCGCGGTCCGAGATAGTCGGGCAGATAGAACGCCGTCGATGCGAGCAGCCATGCCGGCAGTATGCGCAGCAGGCGGCGACGGTAGAAATGGAGCAATTCGGGACGCTTGGTCCATGCAAACCACAAGCCGATACCGCTCAGGAAAAAGAAGATGTCCACTCCCATGTTGCCCATGCGCTTCAGCCCGAAGAAGGCGCTGCTCCGCGGCAGTGCCACGTGGAAGAGCACAATCATAATGATGGCAATGCCCATCAGCACTCCGCGGTAGCGCGACAGGCTGGCCCACTCTATTCGTCTCGCGTCCATCGTTCAGAGTTTAGGGTTAGGTATCTTGTTCATCAGCAGGCGGAAGAGCCATGCCAGACATATCGAGGCTATCAGGTAGAGCAACAACCCGGTGTAGATGTCGCCGTGGCGACTTATGGGGATAAGCATCTTGCGCACTATGGGGTGACATACGAAGAGTGCTGCTGATATCTGGCCCATCCATTCGAGCCCGTAAAGCACGGGGTGGCCCACTCTCTGCCACCAGCCGGCTATCCACTTGACCATACAGATGGCTCCGACGCAGATGATGGCGGGAGCCACTGCCCACAGGCTGAACAACAGGCTGCAGGCATAGGTGAGCAGACACGACAGGATGAAGCCTGCGCCCCACAATGATGGCGACCAGCGTTCCTGTCGCAGCCCTTCGCCATAGCGGGCATAGAGCAGGCCGAGGCCGAAGGGCAGCATACCGCCCATGAAGTTGTAACGGTAACGGTTGATGGCATCTCCCTCGGGACTCATCATCAACTGCAGTCCCACGCAGACCACCATCAGCGCCACGGTCACGCCCCAGTGACGGCGGCAGAGTACCAGCCGATAGACGATATACAGCTGCAGCATCAGCCCGAAGAACCAGTAGGGTCCGGGCCATATCTGATGGTCGGGGTCGGGCAGCAGGTTGTTGACCATAACCAGCTGGGCCAGCACCTGGGTGACGGTGTAATGCCAGCTGCCGGGGGTGACGGCGTCGACCAGGACAAACGCCACGAAGCCCACGATCATCATCTTCAGCAGTTTCAGGTAATGATAGCGCACAAACTGCCATCTACCGGGCACTCGGGAGCCATCTCCGGGAATGGCGGGAGCCTCATACTTCTTTACCAGACCATAGGCACTGAGGAAGAGGAACACCGGGACGCCGTAGTGACCAAAGAACGACAGCAGATGCACAGGGAGATAGATGTCGGGATGGCTCAGCACCTGGTTGAGCACATCCACATTGTGGCGCACGAAGGTGTATTCGTTCTCCTTGACAATGGGGCTGAGCCAGTGGCAGAAGTTGTGGAGGAAAATGCCAATGATGGCCACACCTCTCAGTACATTGCACTCGGCGCGGGTGAGCAGGGGCTGGGCTGAAGTATTGGATGTCATATTTATCAGTTATTTGAATGGGGTGGAAACAGTGTTGGCTGGTTTCGCAGGCGGCACCAGCTTGTCATAGTCGGTTTTTCCCTTGAGCAGACGGGGGCGCGAGGCGTCGTAGTCATCGCTCAGGATATTGTAGCGGGAGCAGTAATCGGGCGTGGAGATGCCGGCGAGATAGAGCAGCAGATGTGGCAGCGCGTCGGTCATGTATGGACGCTTGCGTGCTTCTACTATCTGCTTGAATATCTGTGGATGACGCACGGCATAACGATGGGTGCAGTAAATCCAGAAGGGTATCTCAAACTCATACTTGGCCAGTCCGTAGTCGATTTCGGCTGAATGGTTGCGGCAGATGATGCCACGGTTTTCCTCGTAGCACTCTTCACCGTGGTCGGGCATATAGATGACGATGGCATCCTGGTTGTCAAAGCGGTGGCAGATAGCGTCGACGATGGAGTCATTATAGAGCACGGCGTTGTCATAGTAGCTCACCATCTTGCGCTGCTTGGCAGAGAGCTCCGGACGCCGTTCCTCATAGTCCGACGCATAGAAGTGGGTGCGCTTGTGGGGATAGCGGTCGCGATAGGCCACATGCTGACCCAAGAGGTGGAAGATATAGAGGTTGCCACGGTTCTTGGCGGTCGAGTCGGCTATCTGGTCATAGTCCGAGAGCAGTCCGTCGTCATACTTGTGCACCTCGGTGTTGCGGGTGTCAAACTGGGCAGCACTCAGCGTGGGATTGTTCAGGAAGAAGCCGCCGCTGAAGTCGTAGACTGCCTCCTTGGCTTTGGGCAGGAATTGGTTGGTGAGGAAGGTGACATGATACCCGGCGCTGCGGAACACCTCGGGGAAAAGGGGATAGTCGCACCACTCGCCCGGCTGCCCCATGACGTGCAGGGAGAAGGTGTTCTTGAACACAAAGCTGGTGAGGTTCCACGGCGACACCACGTCGGTAAACTTCACCAGTCGTCCGCGGCGCTCGCGAGCCGACTGCCGTGGCGTCGTAGGCAGCTCATAGCCATACTGCTGGGAATGGTGCTTGCCGTAGCTTTCACCGATAATCAGCACGATGGTAGGTGAGCGGAAAGAGCAGGTGTCTACCTGTATTTTATCCACGTTCTGCACCAGACGGTTTATCTGCTGTGCGGCGAGCGAGTTGGCATACACGCTGAAGGTGAGCCTCCACAGGGGCGTATAGAGCACGGCGTGCTGCGGGTCGGTGAGCGTATGCTCCACCTCGCCTATCGTACGGGCTGAGAGGAGCTTCGCCAGCGCCGTCTTGTTGTGCCAGCTCGACACCGTGGCCCACACGCCAGCCACCACGACCAGTCCTCCCAACACGGGAGCATACTTCTCGGCTACAGGCAACAGCCGCTGCTTCAGCCAATGGCGCTTCCACACCGCGAGGGCATGAACTCCGATGAGCAGGAACACCCCTCCCACCGGACTGAACACCACCTCGGGCGAGAGGTAGGAGCGCAGAAACTCGCCCGCCTCCCTCGAGTCGGTCTCGTCGACGAGCAGCAGCATCGTGGGGGTTATCGTCGACCGGAATTTCCAGAAGCAATAGATGTCCACGATGGCCACACTGTATACTATTATATATATAAGGCGACGAACCCACATCCTTACCTTGCCTGGAAGGAGCATAAGCAGGGCGCAGACGACATAGATGTCGATGAAGAGTTCGAGATAGAGATTGCCATAGAGGTGTATGCCCTTGATGTTGGGCAGCGTGAGCCACTCGCCCACCACCCCAAGCAGGTACATGGTGACAAAGAATAGGGTGTTGGCCTTGAAGGGGGCAAACAGGAGGGTCAACAGTCTGTCAATGACATGCAATGTCTTCGTTTTTTCTACCATAGATTGCAAACTTACTGAAAAAAAGCCAAACCACGACGGTTATTGCAGAGAAAATTGCTACTTCCGCCGGCTTTATGGCGCTTTCGGGGCATGGCTTAGGCTCCGAAGTCGCCGTGGAGGGTACGGATGATGCGGCGGCGTGCCTTTGCCCAGAACGAGTTGGTGCGGGCATAATAGCGCTCAAACTCTCTACGCGCCTCGAGGTTTTCCTCGATGGGCTCTATCTTCTCCACAGCGAGACGGTGGGGATAGAGCAGCGAGTCGTAGAGCCCTCCGCCACCACAGTTGGTGCCGCTGCCGTCAAAGCCTTCGTTGGCAACGAGCGAGCGACCCACGTTGAGCGACAGGATGTCGGCGAGGAAGAGCGTGGCATTCCAGCGGATGGCCCACGAGTCATTGATACCCTGGGTCTGACGGCGCAGCATACGCGTAAAGCCATACTTGCCGTTGAAGTCAAATCTCCGGGTGAGCCCGCGGGCACGCAGCTCGGCGAGCAGTGCCTTGCCGTCGGGGTTGAAGTGACGCCAGGCGCGCTTCCAAGTAGCCCAACCCCAGCTGCCGGTCCACTTGATGAGAAAGGTATCAGGCAGAGGGGCGTGGGTGAAGTCGCAGGCCTGAATATGGCCCACGCGCTCTTCGTCTTTGTAGGTCTCGAGGGCGTCGTTCATAAACCTCAGGAAGTAGGGAGCCACCACCAGGTCGTCTTCGACCACGATGACGCGTCCGTAGGCGTTGACCACCTGCGTCACACTGTCTATCACGTTGGCGGCGAGACCGTAGTTGCGCTCACGCATCACGAGATGCACCTCTCTGAAGCCATCTACGCTGCGGGCTATCTCCCTCACGCGTTCCACCGGTGCCGGGTCGGTGCCGGGCTTGGCTCCGTCGCAGTAGATGTAGAGGTCCGACTGCGCCGCCTCGGCATTGCGGAGAAGCGAAGCCACCGCCCGCTCCACGTGTTCTGGCCTGTTGTAAGCCAGGAGTATGATAGGGGCTGTTTCCATTATCTGTAATTGTTGATGTCTACGTTGCACGACTCGCTGCGAGTCTTCTCTATCTCGCCCTGCAGGTCTTTGAGCTGGCGCCATATCCTGACAAAACGGCCCAGACGCCACCACTGCAGGGTAATGATGGCCATGAGTTCCTTCTTCCACAGTGCCAGATGGTTTATCCGGTGTATATGCTTGTACTTCTCATTGGGATTGGTCTCCTGCGAGAGGTGATAGACAAACTCGGAATGGATGAAGGCGTCGTGGGTCACCTTGCGCTCTTCGCGGGCATGACTGCCATAGACGCGGGGCAGAAATCCGATGCGGTAGTGATGGTATGCCATGCGGTTGGCCAGGTCTTTGTCTTCGCCGTAGTGCTTGTAGATGGGCGCGAAGAGTCCCACACGCTTCAGGGCAGCCACAGGCATATACCAGATGGCTGCATCGATGAAGGGCACCTGCACCAGCGGAGCCTCGGGTTGGCTGTCCTTGCTCTGCACACCACTGTAGACCGCGAAGCCATGCTCTATCTTGTCGCCGCTGCCGGTGAGGTGGATGGGCGAGAGTATGCCGTAACGGGGATGACGACGGCTCGCCTCAGCCAGTCTGCCTAAGGCGTCGGCGTCTATCCATGCGTCCTGGTTCAGCAGCAGCACGGCGTCGTAGCCATGGTCTATGGCGTAGCACATACCGATATTGTTGGCACGGCCGAAGCCCAGGTTCTCGCTGTTTCTCACGAGCATCACCTGGGGATAGCGTCGCTCTATCTCTGCCACGGTCTCGTCCTTGGAGCAGTTGTCTATCACCATGATGTCGGTGGGAGTCTGCGAGTGGATGAGCGACCCCAGACAGCGATCTACCCACGGCATGAAGTTGTAGGACACGATGATGGTCAGTGTCTTCGTCGCCACGGGCGCAGAGGGCTCCAACTTGTCGGCGGTCGATGCGTCGGTCGCCTCGTAAGGTATCCTGCCGATACATGCCGACGCTGCCGAGAAGGTAGAACGGTGCGAACCGAAGATGCGGCTGGTACGCGAGAGCACATACATCTCGACTACAGCGTTGCGTATGCCGTCGGCGGTAGAGCGGCATGCCTCGGCGTCCATACTGATGATGCGGTCGCCAAACTCGCCACGCATCAGGGTCTTTATCTCTTCCTCGTCGGTGGCGAGATAGAAACGGGTGTCGGCTTGCTGCAGTTCCATACACTCCAGGAAGTCCTCGGTCTTGCTGCCCTGGATAGAGCCGGCATTGTCGGTACGGCGCACGTGCACTCCCACGGTATTGTCGCCGAAGTCGCGGGCTATCCGGTCTATCTCGGCCTGTATCTCTGTCCTGGGGTGGAAGATGTCGTAGGCGTCGACGGGCACGTGGTCCTTGTCGGGGAAGTAGACGCAGCTCGAAATCCACACGTTGTGCGTCTTGCCATCGGCAAAGCAGCGGTCTATCTCGTCCTCGCTCTGCACATTGGCAAACATCCTGACGCCGTGGCTGAGCATGTAGAGGTAGGGGCGGTAGAAGTTCTTGCGGCGGGGACGGTCCCATCGCTTGAGGTCGTCGGCGGTGGCCTCGATGAGTCTCACGCCGTCGGTGTCGATGGGCAGGAAGAGCTGGTCGAAACGGCAGGCCAGTCCGCTGTCCACGACCCAGTAGATGTCGATGTCGCTATGGGTCTGGCGCGCCAGCTTTATGCCGGCACTGATGGCCTTGAGCCGGTTGCCCAGTCCGCCAAAAGGCACCAGGGTGATATGTGAACGGGGTTTCTGTGTCATCGTATTCGTGGTAATGGGATAAACTTGGAGACAAAGGCGCGGCAGGCGGTGAGCAGACGGCGCATGGGGCGTGGGCGCTGGCTCTTGACCATGTTGTGGCGGTACCTGTAGATCTCGGCAGGGCTCCAGTCGGGCTTGTATTGGCTCACCATCTGCAGATAGGTGCCTGCCTCTTCGTGCTTGCCACAGTCGTCCATGCTGTTGGCCATGTCGATGCAGTTGAGGGCGTTGGCGCGACGCAGAATGTCACACACCTCGGGATTGCGGTCGGCGAAGTAGCCGATGAGCAAGTCGCGGTTCTTGCGCGAGATTTCAGCGCGGCGGGCCTTGTCGCCTCCGGTCCAGATGCTGGTGGCCAACTTGCGATAGACAGCCATCACGCGGTGCATGTAGTATACCTTGCCATACTGCAGGGTGAGCAGATGCATCACCAGGTCATAGCTTGTCACGCGGTCCATCCACTCCGGCAGTTCGCCGAAGACGCCGCGACGGTAGCACACCGACACGTTGGTGATGGGGTTGCACAGGGCAATGTCGTTGATGGTCATCTCGTGACGCTGGCCGCCATTGCTCAGACTCTTGGTGCCGTTGGCCTCGTAGTAGTTGACCACCCGGTGGAAGCACATGGCATACTCGGGGTGGCTGTCGAGGAAGTCGGCCTGTATCTGCAGCTTGTGGCGGTCGGTCCAGAAGTCGTCGGCCTCGCAGATGGCGATGTAGCGGCCGGTGGCTTCACGGTAGGTGCGCACGAAGTTGCGCGCCAGACCCACATTGTCGCTATGGTCGAGCAGCCTTATGCGGTCGGGATAGCGCTGCTGCCACTCGCGGCAACGCTCGGCGGTGGCATCGCTGCTGCCATCATCGCCGATGATGAGTTCGTAATCGAAGTCGGTCTCTTGGAGCACCACACTGCGTATGGCCTCATCGACATATTGTTGCTGGTTGTAGGCGAGCATCAGCACGCTCACCTTGACGTCTCTGTTCATAATGTTTCTTTCTTAAGCAGTAAACGGATGGCATCTTTGAGTATCTTGCTGCCGGTGGCATAGGCCAGCAGGGTATATACCGCCGCGCCCACCACTATCTGCAGAGGCAGCAGCAGCCAGGGCTTGTCGACCACCAGACCCACACTCCACACGGCGGCAGCCATTACCATGGCCAGCAGCAGATAGGGAACCGTGTCGCAGAGTTGCGCCCACATGCCATAGCCGGTGTAGCGTTGGGTGTAATATATATTAATAAGGTGTACCACGCCTCTTACCGCCATCAGACCAGCCACCATAGCCAGCACGCTCTCGCGGGCAAGCAGGGCTATCGACACGGCGGTGAGTGCCATCTTGATAATCTCTATGCGCAGTATGCCCGAAGAGCGCCCGCTCACCTTGATGAAGTTGTTGTTGATGGCGGTGAGCACGGTGAAGCAGCCGCCCATGCACAGCAGCTGGAAGAAGGGTTTGGCATCCCACCACTCGCTCTTGAAGAGCAGACGGAAGAGCGCCGGCGCCACCATCACGCCGCCGATGAGCAGCGGGAAGGTGAGGAATGAGGTGAAGCGTATCGACTTACGGTAGGCGTTGATGAGCCTGTCGTGCTGGTTCTGTATGTTGCTGAAGATGGGGTATGTGGCGTTCTGTATGCTGCCGTACACCAGACTCACTATGGGGTCGCATATCTTGTTGCCCTGGGTAAACAGGCCCAGTTCGCGCTTGGGGTAGAGTCGCGGGATGACAAGCGAGTAGACATTGATGAAGACCACGTTGAGCAAGCCCGAGAGCAGCAGACTCGACGCGAAGCCGAAGAGGTCGCGGATGATCGCCATGCTGAAGTAGCACTGGGGCCGCCAGCGGTTGGTGGTCCAGAGCAGCCCACTCTTCACGCCGGCGAGGATTACGGGCTGCCACGCCAGGGTCCACACGCCACAGCCGCAGAGCGCCATCACGATGGCAGCCAGTGATGACACAAGCATCGCCGCCAGATTGACCTTGGCAAGGTGGCGGAACCGTATCTGCTTGTTGAGCAGGGTGGTCTGGATGAGCATGGTGGCGTTGAGGGGCAGACTCAGAAAGACTACCGCCGAGAGTGCCACCAACTGGGGCTCGCCAAAGTATGCCGCTATCCAGGGCGAACAGCCCAAGAGCAACAGATAGAGGGCGCTGCTCATCGCGAGATTGAACCAGAAGACCGATGAGTAGTGGCGGTCGTCGGCATCGTGACGCTGGATGAGGGCGGCGCCAAAGCCGCTCTCGACCACCAGATTGCCCACGGCGGTGAAGATGGCAAGCATGGCCACGAGGGCATAGTCGTCGGGGCAGAGGATGTTGGCTACCACGATGACCATGGCCATCTGCAGGACCTGCTGACCGCCACGGTCGAGCAGGTTCCATATTATGGCTCCTATGGTTTTCTGTTTCAGCGTCTGTGCCATGCTTCAGCGGTGAAGGGAGTTTGGACTCCGGCTATTTCTTGGGATTGAGTATCTTGGCATAGCGCTCGCCGTCGGTGATGAGCTTCATCGCCTCGTCCATCTGCTTGTCGTGGCGCAGCGAGTTCTGGGTGGCACCGCGCTGGAAGTAGTAGGCAGCCATCAGGTCATTGTTGATGATGTTCTTGATGGCCTGCTTGTTGTATTCGAGGTCCTTGGCGACGTTGTGGCTGAGCTTCTTCTTGAGCGCCTCGAACTCGGGTTTGGCGTCGTCATAGTATCCCTCAAAGCGGGTGAGCTGTTCGAGGTCTTTCAGGAATTTCTCGCTGGTGCGGTCATAGGTGAAGCCCGAGTCGAGCACACGCTTCTTGAACTCGGCATAGTCTTCGTCGGAGAGTTCAAAGTCGACAGGCTGAGCCACCGTTGGGTGCTTGGCGATATAGTCTACTTCGTAGTTGAGCAGCACCTCGTTGGAGTCGCGCGCAGCCGCCAGATAGTAGGCGATGTTGGGCAGCGAGTCGCCCTCGACCACCACGTCGGGCGTGATGCCACCGGCATCGAGCACCTCGCGGCCGTTGAGGGTATAGAACTTGCGCTTGGTAGAGTCGGCTATCACCTCCGACGAGCCGCCGTCATTGTGACGATACTTGCGTGCCTGTATGCAGCGGCCGCTGGGTATGTAGTAACGGCTGGTGGTCACCTTCATCTCGCTGTTGTAAGGCAGGTCGATGGGCATCTGCACCAGACCCTTGCCGTAGGTCTTGGTACCGAGCACCACGGCGCGGTCCATGTCCTGCAGGGCACCGGTGACAATCTCTGCCGACGAGGCAGAGTTGCCGTTGACCATCACCACAATGGGTATCACGGTGTCTATGGGCTCGCTGGTGGTCTTGTAGTCGTGGTTGGCACGCTTCAGCTTGCCACGGTTGGACACTACGGTCACGCCCTTGGGCACAAAGAGGTTTACCAGATTGGCTGCCTCGAGTTCCGAACCGCCGCCATTGTTGCGCAGGTCAAGGATAAGTCCCTTAATCTGCTGGTGGCGCATATCGATGAATGCGTTGCGCACAATCTTGGCGCTGTTCTCTGTAAATTCATTGAGCTTGATATACCCTATTCCACCCTGCTGCACGCCGTAATAGGGCACTGCGGGCATCTGGATGGACCGACGCGTAATCTTGAACCGCATCTCCTTGCCTGTAGAGGGTCGGCGTATCTTGAGTTCGAAGGTGGTACCGGCGTCGCCACGCAGATGGTCGCTCACGTAGGCGTTGTCCTTGCCCTTCATTGACTCGCCGTCGATGCTGAGTATCACGTCGCCCTTGCGCAGACCGGCTTCGGCGGCAGGCATGCCCTCATAGGGCTCCTCGATGACCGAGTTGCTGATTTGCGAGTTCCACCTTATTATACTGCCTATGCCCGCATACTTGCCCGTGAGCATGGTGCGCAACTCGTTGGTCTTGTCTTCCGAGTAGTACACCGTGTAGGGGTCCAGACTGCGCAACATGCCGTTGATGGCATTGCCCACCACCTCCTTGGCGTTGAGGGTATCGACATAAAGCAGGTCGAGATGCTTGTATATGGAGTTGAAAACTTCCAAGTTTTTGGCCACTTCAAGATTGTGGTCTTTGTTCTGGGCGTGGACAGAGATGCCCATCGCCAGAAGTATTACTATAAATACCTTTCTCATAATATGCAAAAGTACGAATACCACGGCACATTAGGGCATGAAATGAGCGAAAAAATATTTTTTTTGATGTTTTTGAAAAAAATATGGAGAAATGTTTGGAGGTTTGGGAAAAACCCTGTACCTTTGCACTCGCAATTCAGAAATGATGCACACTGCTTCAATAGCTCAGTTGGTTAGAGCACCTGACTGTTAATCAGGGGGTCGTTGGTTCAAGCCCATCTTGAAGCGCTGAAAGTCCTAAGGAGTTCCTTAGGACTTTTTTGTTATTGGCAGTTCCCGTATCTTCCCCACCGTCCCACTTGCCGGCGCCACCACAGCGCCCACCCGATAAACCAAGGCTCACCCGATAAACCATGGGGATAATTCTGGTCACGGGGCGTGGTGGCGGGCACCGTGGGTGCGGTCGAGTTCTTTGCCTATGTATTTGTAGGGTTGGGTGGTGGCATTGCGGCTGTCGCCCATGAGCGCGCCATAGGGGTAGTAGTGGTTCACCTCCTCCACGTTTCCGTGTGCGTCGGCCACTATGCGGTTGTTGCCCAAGTAGTCCTTGATGTAATAATGGTATGTGGGTTCTCCACTGTCGCCGAAGGACACATATCCACCGTCGAAGAGCAGGCGGCTGAGCACGCCATTCTCATAGACCCTGTTGCCTGCATACTCGCGCCACGTGTGCACCAGCTGGCTGCTGTCGCAGGCTATGCCGAACTCCTCGCCGTCGGGCACGGCCGGGGTGTAGGGATTGAGATAGTAATCTACCCTCAGCTTCTCCCCGTCGGCCGAGTAGGCGTAGTCTATGTGGCTGCCGTCGTCGAAATCTATGCGGCGCGGCAGGCCGTCGCTGCGTGACACGCGTGAGCCGTGCCTGTGCGTCATAACTGTATGCGTACTCCTCCGTGTGCGCATCGCTGCCTGCCCCCATCGCCGTCACCGTCCTGCGCCCCATACGGCCATCGAGGGTGTAGGCGGTCTCCTCCACCACAGCCCTTCCACCGTAGAAGGCCTGCGTGAGCGCCACGCGTCCCTCGGCATCGTAACCCAGCTGTGTCACCCTGCCCCCTGCCGCCCACGGTGCTCACCGAGCCCGTGGCCAGCCCCCTCACGCAGAGCGTATCGGGGATGACAGCCATACCGTCCGGACACAGCGCCTCCAAGAACCCGTATCCGTCGTAATACGAGGCCGTGAGCGCCGGGCGGCCGTAGTAGACGTATGCCGCTATATCGATTGCCATGTGTGCTAGATTTTCATCAATTTTTTTATGATAGTATGAAAAACCATTTTTTATAAGGTGGTGTCATAACTATTTGAATTGTAGTTTTCCAGTTACAAACTCTTCTATATTACTTTTTTATTAACCCGAATTTGGGTTATTATTTATCATGATATATGGTCTGTATTTGCCCGTCATCTTTTTTCAATACAATATGAGCAACACCTCCTTTGGCACTTTTTAGGGTTCCTGTGATTACCCAAAACCTCCCACCCAAAAGGGTTATGCTATAAGGCTTCTCATCATCCATCTCTTTCCTCCCATATTTGGCTGCGAGGATACAATCTGCTATGGTGTATGCCATTTCAGGCGATTCAATCATACCTTTAGTTTGATTATACACGCCTAAGGGATCATAGTCTTTGACATAACTTATGTCTTTGATATTACCCCTGAAATTGATGATATTACTTGGTTTTTCCCCTATATAGACATAGTTTGTTTTGCACCTATTGTTTTTAACCTTTGATATATTGCTTACTAAAACACCGCACCAAAAAGTTGCGAATACGATAATAATGTATATTCCCTTTTTCATAACTCTTGTTAATATATTGTATATTTATTAATATCATTTTCTATTGGTTCAATATAATTGATAGTATTTTCATTCACTCTAGTTGGGTCATTGGGGTCACTTGGCATATCATTACTTACAATTGTTATTTCCCCATTTTGGGGATTGTATTTTTGTAACGACCCATTTGGTGTGACTAAATATGAAACTTTTTTAATTCTATTATCATTTCCTATATCATTATTTCCATTTTCTTTTTTCCGCTCCTCCTTTGATATGAATTTACCGTTTTCGTTCCTCAAGCCAGAAAATTCATTATCATAGTATTTTTTTTCACTATTCACAGAGGATGCCCCATGAGTATGTGCATCTGCTACAACTTCATATAAAGTAGGAAGGCTTGGAGAGCATTCACTTCCGTTTCCTTTATTTGCAAATGTATATGAAAATCCTATGATGCCATTTCTCCCAATTATTTTGTAAATGGAAGAGGCGTATTCTTTTGACTCTCTAATAGATCTTGGATTATAGTATTTTCCGAAATCGGTTGCAGCCAAATCGGCCGATGTAAAAATATCTCCAGGAGCCATCCCATCCGGGTCAACCGCATTTACTGGGTCATCCCCACACGACACGTATGGCGACCATGGGTAATATTTCTCCGCCAAGGCATCCATTACGTTCCATCTTCCCGTCACGGGGTCGTAGTGGCGGGTACCGTGGTCGTACCAGTCCAGTCCGTAGGTGCGGTCGAGCTCTTTGCCTATGTATTTATAGGGTTGCAGGCCGGTGTTGCGGCTGTCGCCCATAACATCGTGCAAAGTTAGTTGGAAACCCTGTGCTTTAGTGCTGCCTTTCACTGAATTCATAAGCATACTTTATTGATATACTTTATTATAATAGCCTCCCATTCTCTTCTGTATCTTTCTCTTTTTTGTGAGGGGGAGTAGCTCTTAGGACTTATCCCCATTTCAAAATAGAATGTACTGCTGTTTTTTTTGTAGATAATTAATTTCTCAAAAAATAGAGGTGGTACGAAATATAAACAATTTTCTTTCATAGTAACTCCACATAGACTTTTTTCCTTATAAGAAAACAGCTCGTCACTTTCTATATTTCCATGTCTTTTTATATATGGATTATTCTCTTTGTTTTCGCAACATTCTGTACACATCCCTTTAGGGCGTGCTATGCACCAATAATCAGTTGCGTCAGCATTCTTGACAAAGACAACTGATGTATATGCATGTGGTCCTTCTGTATATCCTAATGTACAAATAATAAATTCACAGGAATATGAGTTATATAATTTGCAAATACTATCTATTATAGCACTATCCGCTATATTGTACTCTCCTGTTCTTAATTGTACAAAATTGGAAAAATTCTCACTATCCTCTTCACTCCATTGTCTTCTTACAGCCCATGCGCTGTCCCCCCTTGCATCAATGTAGTTCACGGGGTCGTCTCCACACGACACGTATGGCGACCATGAGTAGTATTTCTCCGCCAAGGCATCCATTACGTTCCATCTTCCCGTCACGGGGTCGTAGTGTCTTGCACCGTGGTCGTACCAGTCCAGTCCGTGGGTGCGGTCGAGCTCTTTGCCTATGTATTTGTAGGGTTGGGTGGCGTGGTCATTCTCTCTGCTTCCGGCAATGGCGAAAGCAGGGAGGCTCAGAGTGGTCATGAGCCCCAACAGCATTATGACAATCTGGCGGCGCATGGTCAGGGGTTAAGATGTTTACATTGCAAATATAATAATAATGTACACACGCGCCAAGGAAATCGGCAGGAAAGTGATGGCTGGGGGAGAAAATCGTATGATGCAGCCTGCTCGAGGCCCGATGTGGTCAAGTATATGGCCATCTTCATGTATGGCCCCCTGTTTCGCGCATTTTAACCCAAAACAAAATCCACTCTTCTAAAAAGTTCTAATGATCGATTTGGGTTAAACATGGATAAATCGCCTGCTTGAACACCATATCGTCCCTCGAACTGTAATTAAAAAGGATCTATCGAAGATTTTCTTGGTGAAGCGGTGCCGAAGTCAGGAAAGCGTATCTTGCTTATTCCAAATGGTATTACCATTATCGTATCCATTCTTTGGCTTATTACATATTTCCCATTTTTACGGTCTATATAAACAGCTCTGTAGAGATAGTTACTTAGCTCATTGTCTTGGATATCACCTTTGTAGATATACGTGTCTTGAGTTTTAGCATATTTCCTCTTATAATTCTGAAAACCCTCCCTATAATAGCGTTCGCAATCTCTTAGTGAATCAAATGCCAGCACCACCTTCTTCCCGATTCTCAGAGTATCATGCTTTGTTCGTCGGTCATACAGGGGACGATAACCAGGACCGACAAGAAGACCCTTATAGATATAAGGATATTTATCATAATTCCAGTTCATCAAGATGGGGCGGGTAACAACAAAAGTGTCATAGCGGGAGTGGCTTTCCGTATACGTTTTGATAATTTCACGTAGAGAGCTATCACAGAAAATCTCTTTTATTTCCAAACCTTCTCCTGGCGTACATGCTATGGGGGCTGCAGACATGCCTAAAGAGTGTGTGGACAAGCAGCTAATTACTGAGAGTGTGGACAAGCAGCCAATTACTAATAGGCATGTCACTTTACTTGCAAAAAAAACCTTCGATGTTGATTTAACCATAATGATAATATATTTAATTCATGGAATTTAAGGTCGTTGCCGAATCCAAAACTTTTTCCATCGTTGAAGTCATAATAGAAGCCACGAGTAACCTTGTCCTTTCCTATTACAAGAGCAGGTAGTCCTCCCATTTCTTTTGAGAAAAAACCATCTGCGATCGATGCACGCTCATCGTGCGACCATACGTAGTATTTCTCCGCCAAGGCATCCATTACGTTCCATCGTCCCGTCACGGGGGCGTAGTGGCGGGCTCCGTGGTCGTACCAGTCGAGGCCGTGGGGGCGGGCGAGGTCCTTGCCTATGTATTTGTAGGGTTGGATAGCGTGATTACTCTCTCTGCTTCCGGCAATGGCGAAAGCAGGGAGGCTCAGTATGGTCATGAGCCCCAACAGCATTATGACAATCTGGTGGCGCATGGTCAGGGGTTAAGATGTTTACATTGCAAATATAATAATAATGTACACGCGCGCAAAGAAAATCGGCAGGAAAGTGATGGCTGGGGGAGAAAAACGTATGATGCAGCCTGCTGCCCACCGTTGTGGTCAAATGGCTCAGGTCGACAGGTTTGTGGCGGACGTAGTGGAAAAGGTTACAATCCATATTCATCAAAAAAACCTCGTTGTACTAACTGTAATGGCAAGGGTACTATCAGATGTGGCATCTGTTATGGTTCGTGTACCAGAACTTGTGGCAGATGTAACGGCACTGGAAGAGCGAGGTAGATTTTCGAGGGTATATACAAAAAGGACATAAATCATAAGATTTATGTCCTTTGTCTTTGAGGTACCTAGCAGAGTCGAACTGCTCTACACGGTTTTGCAGACCGTTACCTAACCGATCGGCCAAGGTACCCTGTGCTAAATTGCGAGTGCAAAGATAGTGCAAATAATCGAGCTGTCCAAATTTTCAGCCATGTTTTTTGTGTTTGCTGCTGCATTTGTCGTAAAAAGCGCAGTTCTCACAGCCAGTCTTGTGACATTTCAACACCCTGTACACCCTATACGCCACAAATATGGCGCATAGGGCGAGGATGATGTATGTCGCGATATACTGCATGGTCTACTTAATATTCTTGAAAGTCTTGGCGAGTCCACCTGTACTCGTTTCCTTGTAAAGTGAAGGCAGGTCGTGGCCCGTCTGCTTCATAACCTGTACCACGCGGTCGAAGCTCACGCGGTGCTTGCCGTCGGAGAACGCCGAGTAGAGGTTGGCGTCGAGCGAGCGGGTTGCGGCAAAGGCGTTGCGCTCGATACAGGGTATCTGAACCAATCCGCATACCGGGTCGCAGGTCATACCCAGGTGGTGTTCCAATCCCATCTCTGCCGCATACTCTATCTGTGCCGGGCTACCACCGAAGAGCTGGCAGGCTGCGGCACTGGCCATAGCGCAAGCTACGCCTACCTCGCCCTGGCAACCCACGTCGGCGCCGGAGATGGAGGCGTTCTGCTTGACCACGTTGCCGATAATTCCAGCCGTGGCAAGGGCGTGCAGAATGCGGGTGTCGCTGAACTTGTGGCCTTTGGAAAGATGGTATAGTACGGCTGGCACTACGCCGCAGGCACCACAGGTGGGGGCGGTGACGATGGTGCCACCCGAGGCGTTCTCTTCGCTGGCGGCAAGGGCATAGGCATAGACCAGACCTCGTGTCTGCAGCGACTGCTTGTAGCCTGTGGCCTTGACATAATAGGTCGGGGCTTTGCGGGGCAGATTGAGCGGGCCGGGCAGTACGCCTTCGTGGTTGATACCACGCTCCACGCACTCCTGCATAGTCTCCCATACCTCCTGCAGATAGGGCCATACCACATCGCCTTCGCACAAATCGACGTACTCCCAGTATGAGCGGCCGTTCTGGTCGCACCAGGCAAGAATCTCGTTGAGCGAGTTCATCTCGTAGACTTCAGGTGTATCAAACATATCTTCGGCCTTACCCTCAGAGAGAGCACCTCCGCCTACGCTGTAGACTATCCACTCGTCGGCGCCGTCGGCTGTGAACTTCATGCCGTTGGGGTGGTAGGGCAGGAAGATGTTGGGCTCCCAGTGTATGTTGACTGTGGCGATGGGCGAAAGCACCTCTATGATGGCGGTGTCGGTCATGTGGCCCTTGCCCGTAGCTGCCAGACTGCCATAGAGGGTCACGTCGAACAGGTGGGCGTCGGGGTGGCGCTTGGCGTAAATCTTGGCGGCCTTCTGTGGTCCCATGGTATGGCTCGATGAAGGGCCCTTTCCAATCTTGTATAACTCAGTAAGTGACTTCATTATAGATATAGTAATGTGATAATTAGACAAAGAGTGAACCTATCTGGTAAACCAGCGCAGATACCACCCAGGCCAGCACCGTGGTGTAGCCGGCGGCAAAGAGCGCCCATCGCCATGAGCCCGTCTCGGACTTGATGGCGGCAATGGTGGCAAGACAGGGGAAATAGAGCAGCACGAAGAGCAGGAAGCAATAGGCCGCGAGCGGGGTGATGCCGTCGGCGGCCATCATCTGGTGCAGCAGTTCGTACTTGCGGGTGTTGCCGTCGTCGGAGCCCATCTCGTCGCTGTTGGCGTAGAGCACGCCTATGGTAGATGCCACTATCTCCTTGGCGCCGATGCCCGAGACGAGTCCCACATCGAGTTTCCAGTTGAAACCCTGTGGACGGAAAACGGGCTCGATGGCCTTGCCGATGTGTCCTATGTAGCTCTGCTCCTGCTGTTGCTGGGGAGTAAGTCCTTCATGATGAGGGAAATAACCCAAAGCCCAGACCACTATCGACGCCACCATGATGATGCCGCCCATCTTGCGCAGATACTGCTTGCCCTTCTCCCACGTATGGCGGCCAATGGCCTTCCAGGTGGGGAAGCGGTAAGGTGGCAGCTCCATCACAAAGGGCGTATCTTCGCCCTTGATGACATGGCGGCAGAAGACGCGGCTCAGTATCACCGCCATCACGATGCCCACGAGATAGAGCGACAACATGATGAGCGGCTGGTAGTTCAGCGCAAAGAAGGTGCCGGTAATCATGACATAGATGGGCAGTCGCGCCGAGCAGCTCATCATCGGCAGAATGAGCATGGTGACCAGACGGCTGCGGCGGCTCTCGATGGTACGCGTGGCCATCACTGCCGGCACATTGCAACCGAAGCCCATGATGAGGGGGATGAACGATTTGCCGTGGAGTCCCATCTTGTGCATCAGACGGTCCATGATAAACGCTGCGCGCGACATGTAGCCGCTGTCCTCCATATAGGAGATGAAGAAGTAGAGGATGAGTATCTGCGGCAGGAAGACTATCACTGCTCCCACGCCACCGATGATGCCGTCGGCTATCATGTCCTTGAGCGGGCCGTCGGGCATATACTGTCCCACCATCGTGCCGAGCCAGGCGATGCCGTCCTCTATCCATCCCATGGGTATCTGTCCCAAAAGGAAGGTGGCAGAGAACATCACCAGCAAGAGCAGGATGAAGATGGGGAAGCCCACAAAGCGGTTGGTAATGATGCGGTCTATGAGGTGGGTCACCTGATAGGTGTCCTTCTTGTGTCCGGTAGAGTATTCGGCCTCTTGCAGCGCGCCGTTGATAAATCCGTATTTGGCGTCCATGATGGCTGTCTCGCTGTCGTCGCCCGTTTCCTCCTTCACACGCCGTGCCGCCTCGTCGCGATGGCGCAGTATCTCCTCGGCATCGGGCAGCGTGCGGATATAGCGTTCGGCCTCCTTGTCATTTTCAAGCAACTTGATGGCAAGATAGCGGGTAGAGTAGCGGTGGCGCAGATTGGCTGCCTTCTTCAGGTGCTCCTGGATTTCCTCGATGCCATGTTCTATCTCGTGGCCGTGGTTGATGTGCACATGGCGGTAGTGAGGGTCGTCGTCCTCGTTGCCCTCATACATGCGGATGATGGTCTCGAAGAGTTCATTCACACCACGGCCGTTGGTGAAGACGGTGGGTACCATGGGCACACCGAAGAGGCGTCCCAGACGGTCGGCGTCGACATGGTCGCCTCGCTTCTCGGACTCGTCAAACATGTTGAGAGCGCATACCATGCGCACGTGCATGTCTATGAGTTGGGTGGTGAGATAGAGGTTGCGCTCCAGGTTGCTGCTGTCTATCACGTTGATGATGATATCGGGCGTCTTGTCGATTATCTGTCTGCGTACGTAGATTTCTTCGGGCGAATAGGCCGACAGCGAATAAGTGCCGGGCAGGTCGACGATATGGAAGGTGTAGCCGTCCAGCTCTGCCACGCCCTCCTTGGCGTCTACCGTCACGCCACTGTAGTTGCCCACATGCTCATGGGCACCCGAGATGAAATTGAAGAGCGATGTCTTGCCGCAGTTGGGGTTTCCCACGAGCGCCACATTGATGTCGTGGCTCTTGCGGATGGCAGCGTCTTCCAGCTGCTGGTCGGTGGGCGCCTCGGCGGTATGGGTGTCTGTGCCTGCGTTGGTTTCTATTTCGGGCTTGATATTGGTCTGTGTCTTGGCGACCTCTCCGGCGGTAACCACCTCAATCTGGTCGGCCTCGCTATGGCGCAGAGAAACCTCATATCCCATAATACGGTATTTCACTGGGTCGTGGAGCGGCGCATTGAGCAGCACCTCCACTTTCTTGCCCTTGATAAATCCCATTTCTACGATGCGTTTGCGAAAGCCGCCGTGTCCAAGCACTTTGACGATAACGCCTTTCTCACCGGTTTTAAGTTCTGAAAGTTTCATTCTACTATTGGTTTAATCTGATGCAAAGTTACTCAAAGTAGTGTGTAACACAAAGAATCTGCCCTTGTTTTTATTTGTGCCAGTCAAAAAACTAAGCCATCCCAACGTAATCTCAGCAAGGTGCCGACTCTCCTGCCGATGCCGTGGGATGGCTGGGGGAGAGGAATGGGGAAGAATGGCAGGCTTGTCGTGCCTCTAAACAGGCTCAAATGCTCTCATTCCCCTACTTCTCAGTCCTGACGACGCTGTGCAGATGGTTTCGGCGTCCAGTTCTTGCCTCTGTTTGCTTGTGGCAAGGCTTCCTGTCACATTTATAGACTGTTATAAATAGGATGACGGCATGACAGAACGCCTTATTTTACAGTTTTTACGTCTCCAGAACGCCTTATTTTACAAATTTCTTGCCTTCCGAACGCCTTATTTTACAGTTTTTGCGAGTTTCCTGATGGCCTTTCAGCTCATTATCGAGCCATTTGGTTGTCTTGAGGTTGTGGTTGCTGGTGCGTAACGATTGAAACGTGAGTCCGTATCAAATGTCACGTGCCTACGTATCGTAAGGTACGTGGGCTCGTTTCAAACGGTACGAGCTGGCTAAGCTGGTTTGCGGGATGAAGAACATGCTCTATACAATTGTATGAATGGATATATTTCTTTTCTGGGTAAAACCGCACACTCTCCCCTCGGTTTGCTAAGGAGCGGGGGCGTAATCCTCGCGCATGAAAAATCCCGATGCCCTGGTTGAGGACATCGGGATAATATATATTAATAAGGTGTAATCGCTTAGAAGAAGAGGTAGCGGTTGTCAACAATCTTGGCGTTGGCGTAGAGCTCGCTCATATAACCTGCAGCCATCTGCATGGCTCTCTGGTTGAGCTTGGCCTCCTGGGTCTTGATATCCAGCTTGCCGGGACGCATGGTCTTGCCGGTAACGCTGAAGAGGTATACACCTGCATTGCCCTTCACGGGAGCCTTGCAGAACTTGCCCTTGGCTGTAGCAGCGATGGCTCCACTCAGAGCGGGCTCGGTAGAACCGGTAGCTGTAACGAATACAGGAGCAGCGAAGGTAACCTGGCTGATAGCGGTTACGGTAGCGCCCTTGGCCTTAGCCTCGTTGACAGACTTCACGCCCTTAACCTTCTCCATCAGCATCTCTGCCTTCTTGTCCTTCATTACCTCTGCCTTGACCATGTCCATTACCTGAGCATCGTCGAGATCGCGGTAGCCCTTGGCGTGAATCTTGTCGAGAACGGCTACGAGCAGGTGGTTGTTGTCACCACACTCATACATAGGAGATACTTCCTTCTCCTTGGCCTCGAACAACCACTTCATAGCGTCGCGGGTGCTGTGGATGCCGGCGAGGTTGTGCTGAGCAGTAGTGATGTCGTTGGCCTCTCTTACAGTGTAGCCGGCCTTGGCTGCATTCTTGACAATCTTCTCCTCGGTGTCGTTGGCACTTACAAACGAGCTGAACTTGTTGTAAGCGGCACTGTAAGTATCCTTAGAGAACTCGATGGTCTTCTTGACAACGGCTGCAACATACTTGTTGACCATAGCCTTGCGGTCTACGACCTGAAGCACTACGCTGCCCTGAGTGAAGTTGATGACCTTGGTCTCGTTGGCAGAGAGAGTGTTGAGGCTATTGATAAAGTTCTTGGTGTCCTTGTCCATAGAGGGAGCTGCCTGATACTGGGCAGTGGTTATCCACAGCTTTTCGCCAGTCTGGTTGTACTTCTTGGCGAGTGCCTCGAAGTCGGCACCTGCTGCGAGTGCGCGGTAGATAGAGTCTGCAGTAGCCTTGGATGCTTCGGGAGTCTCGGCTGCCACCTGTATCTGGCGATACTGGATAGAGTCGGGCATCTGGGTCTTAGACACGAGCTTCACGATGTTCATGGTGTTGTCCTGAGCATTGTTGAAGACGCGTGATGTCTGACCTACAGCCATAGAGTCGAGCTGGGCAGCGATGTCCATAGGATATGCAGCCTTGGTCACGGGCAGACCCAGATAGGGGATGAGCGATGCGCTCTTGCGTACCACCTCTGCGGGGTCAGCGGCAGCAACCATGTCGTTGTGATAAGCCTCGAAGTCCTTCTTGATAGCGGCGCGGTCGGCTGCTGAAGGTACTACCTCGATGTCGATATACTTGATGTCGCGGGCTTCAACAAACTGCTCGAAGCGGGGCTTCAGCTCGTTGTACTTGGCCTTGAGGTCTGACTTCTCGATGGTCACCTTGCTGTCATCGATAGAAGAGTAGGGCAGAGCGGCGAGCTCAACCTGAGCCTCTTCGTTCTCCTCCTTGAATGAAGCCTTGGCCTCGATTGCGTTGGAGATGAAGCAGCTGCCAAGCAGTGCCTGGTACTTCTGTGCAAGAGTCTGCTGGCGCAGTGTCTTCTCGATGAAGTTCCAGTATTTGTACAGGCTGTTGTACTGCTGTGCCATCTGGGGATTTACACCCTGCTGGGCCTTGTACTCGGCGAGGAACTTCTGCAGCTGGTTGACGTCGAAGCGTCCAGTCTGCTGGTTGATAAACGGAGTGTTCATGAGCAGTGGGTTGGTACCCTGCTTCAGGATGTTCTGCAACTCGCCGTCGGTAACGGTGAGGCCCAGTTCCTTGGCTTCCTTCTCGATGATTTTGGTCTGAACGTAAGTGCTCCAAACCATATCCTTAACCTGGTTGAGCTGGTCTTCATTCAGGTTTTCAGTACCTTGCTGCATCTTGATGATTTCGGTGTTCTCGTCAACGAGCTTCTGGAATTCCTGAAAATTGATTTTCTCTCCCAATACTTCACCGACCTGCTGACGCTGGTCGTTTTTAGTAGTTTCGCACGAACGAACCATTTCTTCGGCGATGAATGCAAAAAGGCCCAGTGCGATAATACCTATCAGCAGGCCGCCTCTGCTTCTAATTTTTCCTAATGCTGCCATTATTATTATAGTTTTTATTATTATTGTTTTCTCGTTTTTTCTAAATGCCTACAAAAATAGTAAAAAGAAAGCAAACCACGGCACTTTTCGCCGAAAATTTGCTCTCAGGCATTAACTTTTAGTTGTACAAGGACGATTTTGGTCATTGTATTCTTGATAATCTTGAACTCAAACTTGCCGATGGTCACTATCTCGTTGAGTTTGGGTAAACTTTCGTAGTAGTGGAGTATGAGTCCGCTGATGGTCATATATTCGTCGCTTTCGGGGAGTCCCAGGTCAAACATCTCGTTGACTTTGTCTATCTCCAGTCGGGCAGAGAGTAGATATTCTCCGTTGTCGAGCTGCTTGGCGATATACTTGGTGCTGTCGTGCTCGTCTTCGATGTCGCCGAAGATTTCCTCTACGATGTCCTCGAGTGCCACGATGCCGCTGGTACCGCCAAACTCGTCGACCACCACGCCCAGTGATTTCTTCTCCTGCAGGAATGTCTTCATCAGTTTCTGCGCTGCCATGCTCTCAGGTACGAACGGCATCTGGCATACATGCTCTTTCCACTCGGCAGCGTTGCGGAACAGCTCGAGCGAGTGGATGTAGCCTATAATGTTGTCGATATCATCGCGGTAAACGATAATCTTGGAGTTGCCGCTCTCGATGAATTTCTGCTGGAGTTCCTCGATGCTGCAGTCTATGCTTACGGCATTGATTTCGGTACGTGGCACCATGCAGTCGCGCACCCTGATGTCTGAAAATTCAAGGGCGTTCTGGAATATCTTGACTTCGTCATTGATGGGGCTGTCGGCCTTGGCGTTGTCGAGCGACGAGTGGACAAGGTAGTCCAAGTCGACCTTGGAGAACCCTTCGTCGTCGTCTTCCTTTTCCATGCGCTTGCCTACCAGTCTGAGCAGAAATTTGGCAGACAGGGTAGAGAATTTGCTTATGGGCCATAGGATAATATAGAAGAAATAGGCTATGGGCGAAAAGAGCGTAAGCAGCTTGTTGGCATTGTTCTTGAACAGCGTCTTGGGCAGAAATTCGCCGGTGAACAATACCACGATGGTCGAGAGTATGGTGTCGGCAGCTACGCGCATACCGACGTCGAGCGGCTCAAAGAGCGTCTTGTCGAAGAACTTGGCAAACAAGATGCCGTAGACCACCAGCACGATGTTGTTGCCTACAAGCATGGTGCTCACAAAGCCGTTGGGGTGGCTGTAGAATACCGAAAGTAGCTTCTGGGTGAATACACTCTTCTCCTTGTCCATCTCTGCGCGCATTCTGTTGCTGGAGACGAAAGCGATTTCCATGCCTGAGAAGAATGCTGAAAGAACCATGGAAATCAGGATGCCTATAAGTAGCGGTATGTCTATGTTGTCTAACATGATTTAGTGCATAATTGGTATTGACGTGTTGCGGCGCTGGGGCATCGGAGCCGGGCGCAGTTGTGGAGCCACCGAGTCTTTGGCTGTCGTCACTGTGTCGCTCTCGCTGCTGTCAAAGTCGCCTTTCACGAACGAACCCTTGCTGTTGGATATGTAGTATTTCGTCATCTTTTCGTCGCTGCGGAAGTAGCTGCCCTCAATCTCGCGCTCGGGGGTAACCAACTTGGAGTAGACATGGGAGTAGAGCTCGTGTCTGAGTTCATCCCAATAGAGCTGCTCGCTGGAGAAACGCAGTCCGTCGTTGGTAAGAATGTGTACTCTACCGCGCAGTTCCCACAGTCGGCTTTCATCATAATAATACGCAGTGTCGCACTGGATGTAGGACTCTACATGGAAACGCTGGTCAAACTGCTCCAGAAACAGTCCCTTGTCGAATATCCATCGCGAGGGCTTGCGGTTCTGGTTGACCTCCCATCTCTCAGTGACAATGCGGTACTTGATGACGCCCGAGTCGGAAATGAGCGTGTTGACGCCATAGGAAATCATCATCGCCACCGAATCGCGGGGATTGATGGCGGGAGCTGTGTGCTCTTGCTGTTCCTGACAGGAGATGCAGAAAAGGGCTGCAAGCAGCGAGATGATGGTTAAGCGTCTTGACACTGTAAGTCTTTTTATACCTCTATATTAATCAACCTTCCACTTGGCGAACCAACGCTCGTTGAAAGTGAGGCCGATATTGATGCGGAAGATGTTTTCCTTGATGTAACCTGGTGCTGTGGAGCGAACCCACTGGCCACTGATGTTCAGGTAAGAACGGTTGTTGTAGGCGTTGACGATGGGAAAGCCGAAACCAGCACTGACGCTGACCTCCTTGGGGCCGTCCTGGCCGTTGACGGTGACATAGGGTGTGGCGTAGGATGCACCGACGCGATACTTGATGCGCTGGAAGAAGCTGCGGCCATACTCAGCCTTGCAGTATTCGCCACCAACGGTAATCTTCTGGCGGTCTTTGAGCGAATTCTTGAGCGTGAACTGAGACACGCCGTTCTCTACAGAGAACTCGGGGAACTGGATGTCGCCCCAGAGTTGGCAGGTATAATCGACACCCACCTTCCACTGGTTGTCGTGGTTGAAGGCGATACCTACACCGAACATGTCGGGGATAGACAAACCATTGGTGATGCTATAGCGGGTGGTGTCGGCTACGGCCTGCTGGGTGTTGGTCGAGATGACCATGCACTCGGGGTCGGCGTTGAGCTTGTGTCCGGGGCTATAGGTGGCACCTACGGTGAGGGTATTCTTCTTGCTCAGCGGCAGTATGCCCTGCACGCCCAGGTCGAGCTTGTAGCTGCGTATGTCGGCAGAGAAATAACGTGCCAAGGTGTTGGCATACGAGTCGCTGTAGCGGTTTACGAGCGAGCGGTCGTAGTTGCCCCACAGATAAGAGATGTTGGCACCGATGGATAAGTACTTGATGGGGCGCCAACCTGCACCAAAATATGCCTGATGTACACCGCCGCTACCCGAATAGGTGTTGGAAGACATCACGGTCATCTGGTTGCCTACATAGGAGGAAGTGCCGTAGTTGTAACCCACGGTTGTGAAGGGAATGATACCGAAGCTGACGCCGAGGTTCTTGAACGCGCGGAAACCGGCCACGATGTACTCAAGGTCGGCGTTGTTGGCATTTTGCTTCTTGCCATTCTCATTAAAGTTGGTTATCTGGCCTGTTATTCCCACATCGAAGATAAAAGAAAGTGAGTCGATAACAGAGTAAGAGGCGGGGTTGAGATAATTGACCTGATTGTGCTCGCGAAATCCCAGGCCCAATCCGTTCATACCGCGGTTGAATCCGCTCGACGGGTCGGCCAACAAGCCCAATCCAAACTGACTATAAGGAGAGTTGGTGCCACTCTGTGCCGTTATATTCAGTACCGCTAAACCCATAAGGGCTATGCTAAGAATTATTCTTTTCATTAACGTATGTGTTGTATAGCGTGCAAAATTATCGAAAAAAATTGAAATATGATACGAAAAGTCCAAAAAACAAGCTATTTTTGCACTGTGAAACATTTTAATACATTTTTGAAGACCGTGTTGTTGACATTTTTGGTGTCTTTGACATGCGTTACCTGTAGGGCTACAGAGTCTGCCGACTCCGTGGTCATCGCGCTGCTTACCTGTGGGCCGGGCGACGAGGTCTATTCGCTCTACGGCCATACAGCCATCCGTTATACCGACCATCGCACTGGCGAGGATATGGTCATCAATTACGGTATGTTCTCTTTCAATCAGGACTATTTTGTCCTGAGGTTTGTCTTCGGACTTACTGATTATCAGATGGGCATCACGCCTTTTGATTATTTCATGCGCGAGTATCAGTATGAAGGCCGGTGGGTCTACCAGCAGACTCTCAACCTCACCGCTGAGCAGAAGCGTGCCATCAGTGAAGCCCTTGCCCACAATTATCTGCCTGAAAACCGTACCTATCGTTATAATTTCTTCTATAACAACTGTACCACCAAGGCCCGCGATGTCATTGTGGGTCAGTTGGGTTGCGACATAGAATATCCTCAGCGCAACCTTGACGGTGTGACCTTCCGCACTATGCTTCACCAGTGGAATGAAGACTATCCCTGGAGCCGATTGGGCAATGATTTGCTCCTCGGTGTTAAAGCCGATCGTCAAGTCTCTATGGCTGAGCGTCAGTTCCTGCCCGACAGTCTGCGCGAGGATTTTGATGATGCTTATCTGCGGCTTCCCTCTGGCGAGCGTCGCAAGCTGGTCTCAGACAGTCGTATGCTCTATGCACCATCGTTGTCGCAACTGGCTGAAAAGCAAGATGCAGAGTCTGGCTTTGCGGCTGCGATGCCTCCTATGGCTGTGGCCCTTGCGGTGCTGATGGTCGTGATTGTCGTCACCATCATCGAGTGGCGCACCCGCCGCATCCTCTATGGGCTCGACATCCTGTGGCTTCTCGCTACGGGTGTGGGAGGAATCATCCTGACAGCCATGATTTTCTCGCAGCATCCCACGGTGAGCCTTAATTTCCAGATACTGATACTCTCTCCGCTCTGCCTTGTAGCCCTTTGGCCCGTGGCGCGTTCACTGCGACGCCGCCAGTTCAGCAGATGGCTGTGGGTGATAGCCGGGTCACTGGCATTGTCACTTTTTATGGGCATTTGGCAAAAATATGATGCGGCAATATGGACTTTGGCATTATCTTTGCTGTTTAGAGTTGCAGTACTCTATAACTGGTGTAAACGAACAAAACAAACAACCGCATGAATAAATGTCTGACAGCGATATTGCTCGCACTCTCAGCTACCGCCTCGGCCCAGCGGCTGCAGCCGGCGCCCCGCCTCGTGGTCAATATCACCATCGACCAGTTGCGTACTGATTATATACAGGCTTTCGCTCCTCTCTACGGTCCCGACGGATTCAAGAAACTTCTGTCCGAAGGGCGTGTCTATGAGGCCGCAAGCTACGACTTTCTTCCCATTGACCGTGCCTCGGCTGTGGCGTCTATCAGTTCGGGCACTACACCTTATTATAATAATATAGTAAGCTCGCAATGGCTTGACCGAGCCACGCTGCGCCCCGTCTATTGCGTGGCAGACAGCAAGGTGGGTACTTCGCCGCGCCTGCTTTCCACTTCTACCATAGGCGACGAGCTCAAGGTGGCTACTGGCGGCTCTGCGCTCGTCTATGCCCTCGCTTTCAGCCGTGATGCCGCCGTCCTCTCTGCCGGTCATGCTGCCGACGGAGCCGTGTGGGTCGACGACAACCGTGGCGTGCTTGCCACCTCGGCCTATTATCCGCAGAAGGCGCATAAGTGGCTCAATGCCTACAATGCCGTCTATTCGCAGCGCGCGTCGGATGACCGCACCAAGAACCTTGCCGTAGCCCATGCAGCTCAGGCTTGCGTGGTGGAGCAGGCTATGGGGCGCGATGCCGTGACTGACTATCTCGCCGTAACGCTCTCTGCCAAAGGGCGCGGCGCAGCCAACTGGCAGACAGATATGGAGGGCGTGTACATCAAGCTCGACCAACTGCTGGGCGACCTTGTGGCTGGCATCGAGAAACAGGTAGGTAAGGAGCATGTGCTGTTTGTGGTGACCAGCACGGGCTATACCGATGAAGAGAATGTAGATTATTCCAAATACAATGTGCCCACCGGCACGTTCTACATCAACCGTACCGCCAATCTGCTCAACATCTATCTCGGTGCTGTTTATGGCCAGGGTAGATATGTTGAAGCCTGTTATCACAACGAAATCTATCTGAATCACAAGCTGATAGAGCAGAAACGTATCAGCCAGAGCGAGGTGCTGGTGCGTTGTCAGGAGTTCCTTATCCAGAACTCGGGAGTGCGCGATGTCTATACCACCAACAGCCTTCTCAATGCGGGCGGCGATACACGCAAACTGCGTAACGGCCATCATCCCGCCATCAGCGGCGACATTGTGGTCGAGGTGGCTCCAGGTTGGCAGTTGTATAACGAAGACAATCAGGAACGCTACACTTGTCGTGCTTCGTTTGTGCCGTTCCCCATCATATTCTATGGCGCCGGAACCCCGGCAGAGCACATCAATACCCCGGTAAGCGTGGAGCATATCGCACCCACCATTGCCAAGGCCATACGCATCCGGGCTCCCAATGCCTGTAAGTCAGAACCCTTGTTCTGACGTTTTTCCTGCAACCTCTGTCGGCGGCAATGCCGTGACGTCGACGGAGGTTACAGGCTTTGTTTTTCCCTTGTTTATTATAGCCATTCCCAAGGTGCCTTTGCGGGTGCCTGCATCGATAGATATGTAAGTGTAGGCGCTTGAGCCCTTGCAGTATGGCACAAAAATGATTGCAGACATCACTGCGTGTGATTAAAATACGGCAAATAGTGCATAATTGTACGAAAATATTCGTACCTTTGCACATGATTATCAAGATAATAAATAAAATAATATAAGCAATGAATTTCAACAAAATTCTGAAGTCGCTGTTTGGAGACAAGTCCACCCGCGACATGAAACTCATCCAGCCCCTTGTAGAAAAGGTAAAGGAAGCATACCCTGCCATCAAGGCCTTGAGCAACGACGAACTGCGTGCCAAGACCAAGGAGATACAGAAGTATGTGCAGGATGCTGCCCTGACTGAGAAAGAGCAGATAGCCAAGTTGCGTGCCACCATCGAGGAAACTCCTATTGATGAGCGTGAGAAGATTTTCAACAAGATAGACAGTCTTGAGAAGGACGCGCTCGAGAAGTATGAGAAGGCTCTCAACGATGTTATGCCTATTGCCTATAGCATCGTCAAGGATACCGCCCGCCGCTTTGCCGAGAACGAGGAGACTGTGGTTATTGCCAACGACTTCGACCGTGAACTGGCTGCCAATCCCGCCAACGACTTTATCACCATCGATGGCGACAAGGCCATTTACCACAACGAGTGGACGGCCGGAGGTAACAAGGTGAAGTGGGATATGGTACACTACGATGTGCAGATTTTCGGTGGTATCGCCCTCCATCAGGGTAAGATTGCCGAGATGGCTACTGGTGAGGGTAAGACTCTTGTGGCTACTCTGCCAGTATTCCTCAATGCGCTCACCGGCAATGGTGTACACATGGTGACCGTCAATGACTATCTGGCCAAGCGTGACTCCGAGTGGATGGGCCCACTCTATATGTTCAATGGACTTAGTGTAGATTGTATCGATAAGCACCAGCCCAATTCTGAGGCCCGTCGCAAGGCTTATCAGGCTGATATTACCTTTGGTACCAACAATGAGTTCGGCTTCGACTATCTGCGTGACAATATGGCTGTTTCGCCTGCCGACCTTGTGCAGCGCCGCCACAACTACGCCATCGTCGATGAGGTCGACTCGGTGTTGATTGACGATGCCCGTACCCCACTTATCATCTCTGGCCCTATCCCCAAGGGCGACGACCAGATGTTTGAGCAGTTCCAGCCCCTCGTTGAGCGTCTCTATGAAGTTCAGCGCAAGCAGGCTACCGAACTCCTTGCCGAGGCACGCCAGAAAATCAGCGCCGCAGAGAAAGAGGCTGATGCCAAGAAGGCTCAGGAGTTGCAGGCTGAGGGCTTCCTCGCTCTTTTCCGTTCCTTCAAGGCTCTCCCCAAGAACAAGGCGCTTATCAAATATCTCTCTGAGGATGGCATCAAGTCTGGTTTGCAGCGTACCGAGGAGATGTATATGGAGAACAACAACCGCCGTATGCCCGAGGCCGTCAAGCCTCTCTATTTTGTGGTAGACGAGAAGCTCAACAGTGCCGACCTTACCGATAAGGGAACTGCATGGCTCGCCGCCCAGGTCAATGATGACAAGCTCTTTGTATTGCCCGACATCACTTCTCAGATGTCTGCGCTTGAGAGCCAGACCGGTATCTCCGACCAGGAGCGCCTGGACAAGAAGGACGAGATGCTTGCCCACTATGCATTGCAGAGCGAGCGCGTGCATACTCTCCAGCAGTTGCTCAAGGCTTACACCATGTTCAACAAGGATGACGAGTATGTCGTTATCGATGGCCAGGTCAAGATTGTTGATGAGCAGACAGGCCGTATCATGGAGGGTCGCCGCTGGAGCGATGGTCTCCACCAGGCTGTTGAGGCCAAGGAGCATGTCCGTGTTGAGGCTGCCACCCAGACCTTTGCCACTATCACCCTGCAGAACTACTTCCGTATGTATCACAAGCTCTCCGGTATGACCGGTACTGCTTCTACTGAGGCTGGCGAGTTCTGGGATATCTACAAGCTCGATGTTGTCGAGATACCTACCAACCGTCCTGTCGCACGTATCGATATGGACGACCGTCTCTACAAGACCAACCGCGAGAAGTATCGTGCCGTCATCGAGGAAATCGAGGAGATGCGCAACGCCGGACGTCCCTGTCTGGTGGGTACCACTTCGGTAGAAATCTCAGAGTTGCTGAGCCGTATGCTTACCCTTCGCAAGATACCCCACGAGGTGCTCAATGCCAAGAACCACTTGCGTGAGGCCCACATCGTGGCCCAAGCCGGACAGAGTGTTAATGGACTGGGCGCCGTGACCATTGCCACCAATATGGCAGGTCGTGGTACCGACATCAAGCTCTCTCCCGAGGTCAAGGCTGCAGGTGGTCTCGCCATCATCGGTACCGAGCGCCACGAGAGCCGTCGTGTAGACCGCCAGCTGCGTGGTCGTGCTGGCCGTCAGGGCGACCCCGGTTCGTCTGTTTTCTATGTATCTCTCGAAGACAAACTCATGCGCCTCTTCGCTTCCGAGCGTATCGCCAAGATTATGGACCGCATGAAGATTGAGGACGGAGAGCGTATCGAGTCGCCTATCATGTCGCGCGCCATCGAGTATGCCCAGAAGAAGGTCGAGGAGAACAACTTTGGTATCCGTAAACACCTGCTTGAGTACGATGATGTGATGAACAAGCAGCGTACTGTTATCTACGACAAGCGCCGTCATGCACTGATGGGTGAGCGCATCGGTATGGATGTCGCCAACATCATCTGGGACCGTTGCGTGTCTATCATCGAGAACAACGACTACGAAGGCTGCAAGGAAGGCTTCCTTAAGGTTCTTGCCATGGAGTGCCCCTTCACCGAGGAAGAACTTCTCGCCGGCAAGCGCGATGATTTGGCTGAGCGCGCATTCCAGGAGGCTATGGCTTCATTCAAGCGCAAGAACGAGCGTATGCAGAGCATTGCCTACTCCGTAATCAGCGACCTCTATCAGGCCCATGGCGACCGCATCGAGCGCATTGCCGTTCCAGTGACCGATGGCCGCCATATCTACCAGATACCTTGCAACTTCAACGCTGCTTATACCTCTGAGTGCAAGGAGGTGGTCAAGGAGTTTGAGAAGTATATCGTCCTCCATACCATCGATGACGAGTGGAAGGAGCACCTTCGCCAGCTCGACGAGTTGCGCCACAGTGTGCAGAACGCCACTTACGAGCAGAAAGACCCGCTTCTCGTGTTCAAGCTCGAGAGTGCCAAGCTTTGGGATGCCATGATTGACGACCTCAACAACCGTGTGGCCTCAGTCCTTATGCGTGGTCAGGTGCCCGAGTTGCAGCAGCCTGTACAGGAGGCAGCCCCCGAGGAGCGTTCCCAGCGTTACAATGAGCAGAAGATGGACCTCGACGAGCAGGCCCAGCGCAGCGCTGCCCAGCGCGATACCCGTGAGGGAGCCGACCAGGTCAACCACACACCTTTCGTAGCTCAGAAGATGCCACGTCCCAATGACCCATGTCCCTGCGGTTCGGGCAAGAAGTTCAAGAACTGCCACGGACGCAATCTCCGATAATATGATTGAAGCCAAAGACCTGCTGAAGCAATTCGGCGAAAAGACAGCTGTAGACATCCCGTCGTTTGTTATCAACGACGGAGATGTCCTCGGACTCGTCGGCAACAATGGTGCCGGAAAGACCACATTCTTCCGACTCATCCTTGACCTGCTCGACGCCGACCGGGGGTCGGTCACCATCGACGGAGCCAACCCTGCCGAGAGCGAAGACTGGAAAGCGGGTGTAGGAGCTTATATTGACGAGGGTTTCCTTATCGATTTCCTTACCCCCGAAGAGTATTTCGAGTTTGTCGGCAAGGTCAACGGCATGAGCCGCGACCAGGTTGCCGAACGGCTGACTGTCTTTGAGCGCTTTATGGCTGGCGAGGTGATGGGGCAGAAGAAGTACATACGCGATTTCTCTGCCGGCAACAAGCAGAAGGTGGGCATCGTCTCAGCCCTGCTCAGCCGCCCAAAGACCGTCATTCTCGATGAGCCGTTCAACTTCCTCGACCCGTCAAGCCAGATACTGCTCAAGAAACTCCTTGTTGATTATGCCGCCCAGGAGCATGCCACCATACTGGTGAGCAGCCACAATCTGCAGCACACCATCGACATCTCTACGCGAGTGGCTCTCTTGGAGCATGGCCAGATTATCAAGGACTTGCCCAATGAGGGAGGTAGCGCCGAGAGCGAGTTGGAGAGCTACTTTGAAGTGAGCGAATAGCCGTCTTTAGGTTTCACCCTATACCGTTATCCCCATAGATGTAGGTACTTCCTGCCTCTATGGGGATTATAGTTTCTGCATGTTCGACTTCCGAGCATGGATCTACCGGTGCCGAGCATGTCTCTACCGATGCCGAGCATGTCTCTGCCGGTGTCGAGTTCGCCTCTGTGGATACCGAGCATGTCTGCCTATCTGCCGGCACTGTCCTCGCTTTCGCTATTCATGCCTTTGGTTATCTGGCGATTAACGAAGAAAGCCATTCCGACACCGTGATGATGTCAGAATGGCTTTCCTCCTTTTATATGATAAGATGTATTAATACTCTTCTTCGGCTACGTCTTCAGCCTCCATGTTCAGGTCTTCGGGGTCGGTGTCGAAGGTGGTGCGATAGCTTTCTTCCGTGAGCTTGTCCTCGTCATAGCTATCGTCGTCCTCGTCATAGTCCTCGCCGCTGTCCTCGTTGACATCGTCCAATTCCTCGTCGTCCTCATCCTCGTCAAAGTCACGCATTTTCTTGTCGTCCTCGTCAAATTCCGACTTGTAGCGGGGCTTCTCCACTTCGGGTTTCAGTTTGGCAAAGATGGCCTCCACCCACGAGCCTTTGGGTATCTCGAGCACCTCAAAACCGTCGTTCACTTTCTTCTCATACATGCCGCCGGGCTTGTGCAGACGGTTGGCGGGTAGGGTAGTGGTGCTGATGTCAAAACCGCTGAGGATGATATCCTGAATGCTCTGTGAGAGCGATTCCCAACCACCGCCGAAGTTGCGCTCGAGCACCTCCATGAGCTTGGCAGCCGAGATGTGGCGTATATTTTCATAGGTGAGGTCGGTGACTCTGTTGATGGGACGCTTCTTGACAGCCCACTTCTGTACGTGCTTGTCGTCGAGCTTGATTTGTCCGATTTTGAATCCGCGCTCTTCGTATTTCTCGAAGACTTTGGGGTTGTCAATCTTTATCTCTTCCAGCTCAAAGCCACTCTTGATAATATCCATGTAATGCTGCAGGTTGTCTTTGAAATCGGCTTCCTTTTCGCCACTTTCCCAGAGGCGGAAAATGTCGTTTTCTTGGGCGTCCCAGATATTACTCTTGTTCAAAGTTTTGAGTGTCAGAACTTTATGGTCTTGCTTCATTGTTTGTGTAAAGTTTGGAGTTTGTATTGGCTGCAAATGTATACAACAAATCGTTAAGTTGCAAATTTTTATGCAAAAAAAATCGTATCAATATGAAAAATATCATTAACTTTGCAATAATTATGAGTGAACCGTTAGCTGAAAGGATGCGTCCGCGCACCTTGGATGATTATGTAGGACAGCAGCATTTGGTGGGTCCGGGAGCGGTGCTTCGCAAGATGATTGATACGGGGCATATCTCTTCGTTTATTCTTTGGGGACCTCCTGGCGTGGGCAAGACCACTCTTGCCCAGATTGTTGCCAACATGTTGCAGGTGCCTTTTTACACGCTCAGTGCCGTGACCAGTGGAGTCAAGGATGTGCGCGATGTGATAGAACGTGCCAAGAGTGGGCGCTTTTTCAATTCCGCCTCACCCATACTCTTCATCGACGAGATTCACCGGTTTTCCAAATCCCAGCAAGACAGCCTCCTTGGGGCGGTCGAGCGTGGCGTGGTGACGCTCATCGGTGCCACCACCGAGAATCCCTCTTTCGAGATTATCCGCCCGTTGCTCTCCCGATGCCAGCTCTATGTCCTCAAGTCGCTCGAGGCTTCCGACCTGCTCTCGCTTCTTCATCGTGCTGTGACCCAGGATGTCGAACTCTCCAAGCGCCATATCCATCTGCAGCAGACCGATGCGCTGCTGCGCTATAGCGGTGGCGATGCGCGCAAACTGCTCAACATCCTCGAGCTCGTTATCAGTGCCTCTACCGACGACGAAGTGACCATCACCGACGAGATGGTCGAAGAGCGGCTCCAGCAGAACCCCTTGGCCTACGATAAGGACGGCGAGATGCACTACGACATCATCTCTGCCTTTATCAAGAGCATCCGTGGCAGCGACCCCGATGCCGCCCTTTACTGGATGGCGCGCATGATAGAGGGAGGCGAAGACCCCAAGTTCATTGCCCGCCGCGTGGTGATAAGCGCCGCCGAAGATGTGGGACTCGCCAACCCCAATGCCCTGCTCATGGCCAACACCGCCTTTGATGTGGTCAACAAGATAGGATGGCCCGAGGGCCGCATTGCGCTTGCCGAGGCTGTGGTCTATCTCGCCACCAGTCCCAAGAGCAATTCTGCCTATCTCGCCATCGACGAAGCCCTTGCTGCCGTGCGCGCCACTGGAAATCTGCCCGTGCCGCTGCCCATACGCAACGCCCCCACGGCGCTCATGAAGGAGCTTGGCTATCACGACGGCTATCTCTATCCCCACGACTATCCCGGCAACTTCGTTGCCCAGTCCTATCTCCCCTCCGAGTTGGGCAGCCGCCGCTTCTGGCACGCCCAGCACAGTCCTTCCGAGGAGAAACTCTATCAGCGCATGCTGCAATACTGGGGCGACAGATATAAAGATGATAAGTAAACCAACAATGAATATAGTATTATTGGATATGCAAATAGTATTATTAGACGGATATGCGTCCAATCCGGGCGACCTTACCTGGGAACCCCTCAAAGAGATGGGCGAGGTAACAGTGTACGACCGCACGCAGCCTTCAGAGGTAGTCGAGCGTGCGCATGATGCCGAAATCATAGTAACCAACAAGGTGACACTCACGCGGCAGACGCTTGAGCAGCTGCCCAACCTGCGGCTGATATGCGTCTTGGCCACGGGATACAACACCATCGACACCCTGGCGGCCCGCGACTTGGGCATCACCGTGTGCAACGTGCCTGCCTACAGCACCGACAGCGTGGCGCAGATGGTCTTTGCACTGATACTCAACATGACCAACCGCGTGGCCCACTATGCCCGCCAGACCCGCGAGGGACGTTGGTCGGCAGCGCCCGACTTCTGCTACTGGGATTTGCCCGTGAGCGAGCTCGCCGGCAAGACCCTCGGCATCGTGGGCCTCGGCCATATCGGTGCCAAGGTGGCAAGTATAGCCCGCGAGTTTGGCATGGATGTCTTTGCCTTCACCAGCAAGAACTCCATCGACCTGCCCGACTATATCCAGAAGACCACCCTTGAGGGACTCTTCGGTGTGAGCGACATCCTTACCCTCCACTGCCCGCTCACCCCCGATACCCACGAGCTCATCAACGCCCGCACCCTCGCCCGCATGAAGCATGGCGCCCTGCTGGTCAATACCGGCCGAGGCCCTCTGGTCAATGAGGCCGATGTGGCTGAGGCTCTTGCCTCCGGACAGCTTGGCGGCTATGGTGCCGACGTGATGTGCAGCGAACCGCCGGCTGCCGACAATCCGCTCTTCGCCCAGCCCAACGCCTTCATCACGCCCCACATCGCATGGGCATCGGTCGAGGCGCGCCAGCGACTGCTCAACGCCACCTTCGACAACATCCGCGCATTCCAGGATGGCCATCCCCAGAATGTGGTCAATCCCTAAGCGCCATTTGAGATAACCCTTTGCCGTGGGCCTGGTCTGTCTGTCAGATTAGGCCCATTGCTTTTTTGTCTGCCGTCTCGCCCCGTCTCTCCCGATGCCATCCATAATATAGTTGCAAACCACGAAACGACTATTTCCCGTCTTTATACCATTGTTTCCAACCACGAAATAACCATTTCGCACCCCGCAAAGATGTTGTCTGTCATCACGGCCATCATCTCTGCCATCGCCGACATCATTGCAGATTGCTGACAACTTTTCGGCTTAACTGCAAAATAATTGGACATTCGCTTTGAATTGCGGGCGAATTGTGCTAACTTTGTCTCATATATAATAATGTAATAGAAAGTAGAATATGGATTTAGTACAACGGTTTATCAATTATACACAGTTTGACACCCAGTCTGCCGAAGACTCTCAGACTGTGCCAAGCACGGCCAAGCAGCTCGTGTTTGCCAAATACCTGAAGGAAGAGTTGGAGCGCGAAGGTCTCTCTGATGTCGAGATGGACGAGATGGGCTACATCTACGCCACCCTCAAGGCCAATACCAAGAAGGAGGTGCCCACCATCGGCTTCATTGCCCACTACGACACCAGTATGGACTGCTCTGGCGCCAACATCAAGCCCCGCATCGTCGAGAACTATGACGGTGGAGACATCGTGCTGAGCGAGGGCATCGTGTCATCGCCCTCCAAGTTTCCCGAGTTGCTCGACCACAAGGGCGAGGACATCATCGTGACCGACGGCCACACGCTGCTCGGTGCCGACGACAAGGCGGGTATAGCCGAGATTGTCGAGGCGATGTGCTATCTGCGTGACCACGACGAAATCAAGCACGGCGACATCCGTGTGGCTTTCAATCCCGACGAGGAGATAGGCATGGGTGCCCATCACTTCGATGTCGAGAAGTTCGGATGCGAGTGGGCCTACACCATGGATGGCAGCGACCTGGGCAACCTGGAGTATGAGAACTTCAATGCTGCTGCCGCCAAGGTCATCATCAAGGGTATGAGCGTACACACGGGTTATGCCAAGGGCAAGATGGTCAACGCCAGTCGTCTGGCTTGCGAGTTCAACGCCTTCATTCCCGAGACCGACATCCCCGAGACTACCGACGGCTACCAGGGCTTCTACCATCTGCTGGGCATCGACAGCCACTGCGAGGAAGCCAAGCTGAGCTACATCATCCGCGACCACGACCGCGAGAAGTTTGAAGACCGCAAGGACTTCATCGAGTCTATCGCTGCCCGTATGAACGAGAAGTACGGCGAGGGCACGGTCAAGGTTGAGCTGCGCGACCAGTACTACAACATGAAGGAAAAGATAGACCCCAACATGCATGTGATTGACATTGTGCTCAAAGCCATGCAGGAGACAGGCGTCACCCCCAAGGTTGAACCTATCCGTGGCGGAACCGACGGTGCCCAGCTGAGTTTCCGAGGTCTCCCTTGCCCCAATATCTTTGCCGGCGGCGTCAACTTCCATGGCCCCCACGAGTTTGTCTCCATCCAGGTCATGCAGAAGGCTGTGCAGGTCATCACCCGCATCTGTGCCATCACCGCTGCATACAACGACTGATTATCCCCAATAGCGATAGAAGCTGTTCCTTGTTGAGGAGCAGCTTTTTCGCTTTTATCCTATACGCTTATGGCTGAACTTCCGGCTCTGGTCAAGGACCTTGCACTCATACTCATCGTGGCTGGCGGCGTCACACTGCTCTTCAAGCGCTTGCGCCAACCCCTCGTTTTGGGCTACATCGTGGCGGGCTTTCTCGTGTCGCCCCACATGCCCTACACCATGTCGGTGATAGACAAGGCCGACGTGCAGATGTGGGCCGACATCGGCGTCATCTTCCTGCTGTTCTCTCTGGGCCTCGATTTCTCGTTCAAGAAGATACTCAAGATGGGCATGGCGCCCATGATAGCCGCCATCACCATCATCCTCTGCATGATGTTTGCCGGCACCGTGGTGGGCCACCTCTTCGGGTGGGCGCGCATGGACTGCGTATTCCTTGGCGGCATGCTTGCCATGTCGTCCACCACCATCATCTACAAGGCTTTCGACGACCTGGGGCTCAGGCAGCAGAAGTTTGCCGGGCTGGTGATGAGCGTGCTCATCCTCGAAGACATCATGGCCATCGTCATGATGGTGATGCTCTCGGCCTTTGCCACCGGGGCCAACCCCGACGGCGAGCAGATGGTGGCTTCGGTCGTCAAGATAGGCTTCTTCCTCACGGTATGGCTGGTGGTAGGCATCTTCTTCATCCCCATGTTCCTGCGCAAGACGCGTCTGCTCATGAATGACGAGACCATGACCATCGTGGCGCTCGGACTCTGCTGCGCCATGGCGTGCATCTCCACGCTGGTGGGGTTCAGCAGCGCCTTCGGAGCCTTCATCATGGGCAGCATCCTTGCCGAGACCATCGAGGCCGACAAGATTATCCAACTGGTAGAGCCTGTGAAGAACCTCTTCGGTGCCATCTTCTTCGTATCGGTGGGCATGCTGGTCGACCCACATATCCTTGTCGCTTATGCCGTGCCCATCGTCATCCTCGTGCTGACCATCCTCGTGGGCCAGAGTGTGCTGGGCTCGATGGGATTTCTCCTGAGCGGTCAGACACTGCGCAACTCCATGCGCTGCGGTTTCTCTATGGCTCAGATAGGTGAGTTCGCGTTCATCATAGCATCATTGGGACTCTCGCTCCACGTCATCGGCAACTTCCTCTATCCTGTCGTGGTGGCGGTATCGGTCATCACCACCTTCCTTACACCTTATATGATCAAGGCTGCCGACCCCGCCTACCACCAGTTGGAGAAGCGGCTGCCCAAGCGGTGGCTGCGGCGGCTGGGCCATCTGGGTCTTGCCACCCACTCGAGTGCGGTGGAAAGCGGCAACTGGCGACTGCTGATGCGCAAGCTGCTCACCACGGCGCTCATCTACAGCATCCTCACCACCGCCACCATCACCCTCATGTTTACCTTCTTCCTGCCCTTCATCCGGCAGATACTGCCCCACTGGTGGGCCAACGGCGTGTGCGGCCTGGTCACGGTGGTACTCATCTCGCCCTTCCTGCGCGCCATCGTGATGAAGCACAACCACAGCGACGAGTTCAAGGCGCTCTGGACGGGCAACCGCATCAACCGTCTGCCGCTGCTCTTTACCATCGTGGCGCGTATCTTCATCGCCGCGGCGTTCCTCTTCTATATCTGCAACTATCTGGCACGCTTTGCCAATGCCATCGTAATCACTCTGGCGCTCATCGTGATAGCCATCTTTGTGATGTCGCGCAATCTGAAGCGTAGCAGCATACATCTGGAGCGACTCTTTGTGCAGAACCTACGCTCTCGCGACATCGAGGCACAGGTGCGCGGGCGCAAGCGGCCGCTCTTTGAGGGTCATCTGCTTGACCGCGACCTACATATATCCGAGTTTGAGATTCCCCTCAATTCCGCCTTCGCCGGCAAGAGCCTCGCCCGTCTGCAGTGGGGGGCGCGCTTCGGCGTCCTCGTGAGCAGCATCCTGCGCGGTTACCGTCGCATCAACATCCCCGGTGGCTCCACCATCCTCTTCCCCAAAGACAAGATACAGGTCATCGGCAACGACGAGCAGCTGCATGCCTTCGGCATAGAACTCAGCAGCAATCTTGTGCCCGAAGACCCCAATATAGAGAAGCGGGAGATGGGGCTGCACAGTCTCGTCATCCACGCCGGTAGCGCCTTTGTCGGCAAGACGCTCAGCGAGAGCGGCATACGCGAGAACTATGACTGCATGGTCGTGGGAGTAGAAGAGGGGCAGCAGAACCTTACGATGATTAATCCCAAGCGTCCCTTCGAGCAGGGCGACGTCATCTGGGTGGTGGGCGAGCGAGACAGTATTGACCGTCTGCTCCAAGCCTGATGGCGTGGAGATGTGCGTTGCTGTAAAGGTAAAGGGTTGCGTTTAGCCTAAGGTGTTATTACTGGTTTGCCATTATAGCCTACACATTCATGCTCATTATCCTTGCTGCTTGTAACCGGCCGATACTCACATCCGTATCGGCTGAAACTCGCATCCGTGCCGTCCGATACGTATATCCGCATCGTCCGATACGCATCTGCAGAGATGGTCAGCAGAGTTGCCGAGGTACCCTCGGCTCGTGCGGAGGTCATGGCGACGGTGGCGTCTCTTACTATAAACAGAAACAGCAGGCTCTCCCTGATTGGCGGGTGAGCCTGCTGTTGTCTTATGTTTGTGAGAGGGCTGCTGTTGGTGCCCTCGATTCTTGCCTATGGTCTTGCCGTATGTGGTCAGCGCACCACCACCTTGGCACCCTTGACTATGTAGATGCCCGCAGGCACGCTTACGCGCTTGGTGTCACCAGCCTCGGTACTTACGCGATGCACCAGACGGCCGTCGATACCGTAGATGGCCACGGTCTCGGCCTTGTCGGCACGGATGATAATCTCGCCTTCGCCGCCAGTGATTGCCTTGCCGCCGGTGGTCTCAACATGGTCGATGCCTACGGGCTTGCCTGCCACATAGACAATCTGGAGATTGGCTGGCAGTCTGTACCCCCGACTCTCGTCCTCTACAAGCACCAAATTATAGAAGTAGTTCTCCATGTTTACGTACATTAATGGGCTGAGGTTGTTGTCGATATATGACATCTCGATGCCGCCCATCATGAAGTTAAACCCTACCTCTGCTGGGCTCCATGTCTCTTCTACATAGAGTTCGCTACCATCGTTGGGCACATCAATTTGCTTGTAGCCACCTTTCCAATACTTTTTGCTGCCGTCGCTTGCATCCTCGCAATAGATGAAGTATTGCACCTTACCGGCACCACCTATATTTTTGAATTTATACCTGAATAGGGCGTAGTCATCATTTATCTTGGGGGCTTTGACCCTATTGCCGAAACGGAAAGCGTTCTCGGTCTCGTAGTCGCCCGGTGTGACGTTGGTCTCCACGTTCGTAAGTACCAGGACAGGCTTTGTGGTCATTTCGGCAGTGAATTTCTGGGGCACCGATATATCCTCGCCCGCATCGTCCTTGACCCTGAGGTAGAAGTCGCCTTCTGGTACTTCTACAAGTATAGTGATTTGGCGTGTAATCGTCGAGTGGGCAGGCACACTGATGTAGCAGTCGCCTCCGGGGGTGTTATTGTAATCCTGGTCGTTTCTGCCGGAATGTAGCGTTATAAGTCCGATGTAGTCTTCGTTGCCATTGTTGGTCACCTCCACGTTGAAGGTGGCCTTTTCCAGACCGACTATTTTACCTGCGGGTGTTATGGTGGCGCTGAGCAAGGAGTTGGCCTTGGCCAGCTTATCGGTTGTAGCAATTAGGGTAATGGGCTTCATGCCGTTGATATATAAACACTTGTGCCATGTGGTCTCGCCCTTTTTGCAATAGACGCCGTAGATGGTGTAGGTGCCGTTCTTGGGAGCGAAGTTGAAGTTGGTCTCAACAAATTCACCGCTTAAATTGCTCAGGTTCCTGGGATTGCTGATCAGGGTATATCCGCCCTTGCCATCGCTGATGGCGTAGGCAAACTTGCCGTTAAATGGATTTGCACTGGTGGGGAACAGAGCGTCGCCGAAAGACAGGCTGAATGCCTCTGACTCATTGGCACGGGTGTCCTTGGTGATGTTGAAGTACGTGTTTAGATCATCGCTTGTATATTTGTATACCTCCAACGCGGGTGTAAATACCAATGGCTCGTCTACAATGCCATTGTCGGGCTGGATGCCGATAATCATATCGCAGTTGCGGTTGTATCCATCGGGGGCATTGCCCGAGCCGGCGCCGCCCTTTTTGGGATTGAGGATGGTAATGTCGAAGTATCCGTTCTGATATCCGCCCCAGCCCCAGTTGATGTGGTAAAGTCCAGAACCGTTGCTTCCGTCGCATACAAACTGATGGCCGCTGGTGGAAGAGAAACCTCCATAGAGTATAGGACGTCCGGCGCTGAGCTCGCGGTCTATGAGGTCGGCCCATTCGGCTATGCTGTAGTTGGAACGGAAAACATCGGCAAGCAGGTCGGCGTCGTAACCGAAGTATTTGGACAAATGGTAGTAGTTCACTACGGCTCCCGACGTGCTGCCGTAGTCCATCTCTACCGCTGCGCCGCAATGCAGCATCAGCTTGGCTACTGCCTCTGCTTGTTCAATCTTATAGTTGCCTTCTACATATCGTGGCAACATGTTGTCCCAGTCATAAGTCGCGCCTTGGGAGATACCTGGCATGTTGATTTTGTTGGTTCTGGTGGTGTAGGCGGGAATGTCGGCCATGAGTTTCTTGGGATATTTCCAGAACGCCATAATCTGCGCCATGGCAGTGGCTACACATCCTGTCACCGAACGGTCGTTGCCGTTGTATTTGGGACACATCATGTTGTATGGATAGCCCTGGTTCCACTGTATCTGGCCCAACAGAGGTGCTACCTTTGCTGACGCGCGCTTGGGCGAGGCGGTCATGGCGCGGTGCTCGTTGAGCAAACTCAGTGCGGCGGGGTCTCCAGCCTTGACGGCTTCGGCCATAGCTTTGTAACTATCGAGAAACATGGCCATACCCTCGGTCATCTGGTTTTCGTCGTAGGTTCCGCTGTCGGCATAGCCCACGATTTCGGGCATACGGTCATCGCCCGACACGATGGTGAAACCCTTGTCGGCGCCGTTGGGAAATACGTAGTAGTCGACTACCTGCTTGAGGTGGCTGTCAACGCCATTGATGGCTCTGGCCTTGGCTCGTGCCTTGCTGTCTATCACTATGCCGAGTCGGGAAGCCTGGTTCTCGGCAATCTTTTGCGCCTGTACGAATGAGCGTGGACCGGCTATAGCCGCCAGCTTCACAAAGAGCACAAGCATCAGAATGAGTAAAGATTTCTTTTGCATAATGAGTTAGTTTGGTTATAGTCAACTGCAAATATACGATTATTTATATACTTTCTATACCAAATCAGTAAAAAATTTTGAATAATAGCTGCTTTTTTGTATTTGATGATATTTATAATGCCTGTTCCGAAGAAAAAACGCGTGGATAATGTCCTTTCTTCTGAACAGGCATTGTGTATGCTTATGGGGTGTCAATGTGACATCAATACCACTGCACGGCGTTGGAATAACCACTGCGCTTGTCGTATTTGAGCGCGTCGGTAAGCGTGGCGGCATTGCAACGGAACGAGAAGTTATAGCTGGTGTATGGCGCGAGCACCACCTGACAGCTCATGTTGAAGCAGTGCAAATCGCGCTGCAACGAGGCGGTGGTCATGCTTATCTTGTGGTTCTCAAAGTCGTAACCCGACGAGAAACTGATATTCCACCCGTCGCTGATGCGAAGGTTGCCGCTCATGTTGACGGTCTGCGTGAACTTGTAGGGATAGCGCATCTTGTTGTAGTTGAACTTCTTGATGTCGCGGTTCTCGCTCATGGTGACACCATAGCCCACGGTGAGCGACCAGGGCATGGAGAAGAGCATGTAGCCATCGTCGTCGGTGGCAGCCTTTCCGGTGTCCTTGCGCTTCTTGGCTCCGCGCTGTCCTTCTATCATGTCGTCGTCGACATTGCTTTCGATGCCGGTGTCGATGCCTTCCTTCTCTTCTTTGCTGTCTTCTTCGTCGTCACCGCCGTTGAAGAGTTTGCGCAGTTTCTCTGGTGTGAGCGTGAATGAGAAGTTCTGCGACATACCCTGGAAGCGTCCGAAGCGTCCGTAGCCCCACTCTGTGTGGTTGCCCACGTAAGGCCGGCCGTTCTTGTCGAGCTCGTAGGCGTAGGTGGCGAAGACTGCGTGCATGTTGAAGGTATAGTTCTTCCACCATTTCAGACGGATATCCATGCCCAGGTCACTCCAGGGTTTCTCCTTGGCTGCCATGTTGTAAGACATCTGCAGGGCAAAGTTGTCGATGATACTCACCTTCTTGAAGCCGGTACTGTCCTTGTCGCTCTTCATCTTCATCTCGACGTTGTTGGCAAGGCTGAACGACAGGTTGCCGGTCTTTCCGCGTGTGGGGTATCCGAAGGCCGAGCCCTCGTAAGGAGAATACTCGACAAGGTCTACGCTACCGTCGGCATTGGTGCGCTGGTAGGTCTGGTAATAGCCGTAGCGCGCCGCACCGAAGTCTGGGGCGTAGCTGAAGCTGACCTGTGGGGTGAGGACGTGGCGGATGGCCTGTACCTTGTCACCGAAAATCTTGCGGCTGGGCACATAGAAACCATACAACTTGGTGCTGGCGCTCATGGCGAAGTTCCAGTTGTAGACGTTGTGCAGTCCGTTGATGGTATCGTTGACCACGGTGCCGGTGGCCTCGTCCCACGACTTGTTGACCTTACGCAGGTAGGTACGGTCGGTGAAGTTGAACGCCGGGGTGACGTTTATATAATTAAATAAGGTGAAGGTACCCTGGATAGGGATATTGTGCTGCATACCGTTGCGCCAGTCCTTGGCCAGATTGGACGACATGAGTTTGTCTTCCTTGGTGTCGATGGAGTTGGTGATATGTCCGGTATAGCTCATCGAAATCTTCTCGTACCAGCGCTGCTTTCCGGCTGCGTTCTTGCGACGGAAGGGATAGAAGCGGCTGATGGAGATGTTCATGTCGGGCAGCGTCAGTGCGATGGTGGTATCGCGCATGTTCTGGTTGAGGTTCACTGTCGAGCTCAGCGTCATGCCTATGCTCGAGAAAGTGGTGCTCCAGTTGACCGAAGATGTACGCGTGCTCTGCGTCATGGTCTGCGGATTGTACATACTGTACAGGTTGTTGCGCTCATAGCTGCTTGTGGCGAAGTTGACGCTTGCCGACAGCGTGTTGAACGGATTGGCCTTGGCATCCTGACGGTGACTCCACTGTATCTTGAAGCTGGTCTGTCGGGAGTAGTCGGGCATTCCCTTGTCGCCGGTACGTGTGTCCTGGAAGCTACCTAAGAAACTACCGTTGTATTTGTAACGCTTGCGGTAGTTGGAGGCTGCGCTGAGTCCCCATGAGCCCTTGGTATAAATCTCACCCAAGAGTTTGAGGTCCCACTTGTCGCTCATGGCGAAGTAGTAACCGGCATCGCGCAGATAGAAACCACGGTCTTGCTCGTCGCCATAGCTCGGCATGATGAAACCTGAAGAATAGCTCTTGCTGAAGGGGAAGAAACCATAGGGGATGGCCAGCGGCAGAGGCACATCGGCCACCACGAGATAGGCGGGACCGAACACCACATCCTTGCCGGGGCGCACCTTGGCTCGCGACAGCGCGATGTAGAAGTCGGGGTGCTCGGCGTCGCAGGTGGTGTAGCGTCCATGCTTGAGGAAGATTTCTCCCTTGTCGTTGCGCTTGGACAACTGGCTGCTGAGATAGCCTTCCTCCTGGTGGGTGGTCACATTATTGATAAAGCCCTTCTTGGTCTTGAAGTTGAAGGCCATGGTATCGCTCTGGTATTCGGTGTCGCCCATCTTGAATACCGGCTTGTTGCGTATGCCGCCCTTCTCGAGCGAATCGGGGGTACCCACGGCGTGTACCAGACTGCTGTCCATGCTCAAGGCGATGCGGTCGCTGGTCAGGTCCATGTTCTCGTACTTCACATTGGCCTCGCCGTAGATATAGGCACGCTTGGCTTTGGCGTCGTAGACCAGCGAGTCGTTGCCCTTGTAGCTTACCGGTGCGTCGATACCGTTCTTCTTGGCTCGGTTGATAGAGTCGAGGCGTATCGAGTCGTCGATGGCTTTGTTGTGGTGATATATGGCCAGTTGGAGCGAGTCCATCTTGGTGGTATCAATGGCGGGAAGGGTGGGGGTGATGTCTTTCTTAATGGAGTCTTTCAGGGCGATGGTGTCGTTTTTCACCTTCCTGTTTCGCTTCTGACCCGAGGGTGTGGTGGTCTTGGCCATCACAAAGATGATGGCAAACAGGAAGATTACTATAAGCGTTTTAGTCTTCATTAAGACTGCAAAGTTAAAGAATTAATGACTAATTACTATCTGTTTTCTCAATTTTAACGCTATTCGAAGAGATTTTTCCATTCGCGGAAGCGCAAAACGCCCTCTTCTCCGAACTTCTGGAGACTGCGAAGGGCCTCTTCGAAACTCTTTTCGTGGTTGAGATGGGTCTTGGAGTAGAACTTGTCGGCATAGCAGATGACCTTCTCCTCGATGGTTTCGGGCAGAAAGTCCTCTTCGGGCAACGGCAGCTTCTGGCTGATGATGTCGTGCTTGGTAAGTCCGGCTCCAGTGTGGCGCTCGCATACCCGGGCGTGTCGCGGATAACCTTCGGCGCGCATGAGTTCGGCTCCTATCCGTCCATGACAGATGTAGGGCTCGTCGCCCATGCAGTGTATCGACGGCGCATGGCAGCGGAAGATGCCGATGTCGTGGAGCATGGCAGCCTCGATGACAAACTGGCGTTCGATGTGCAGTTCGGGATGGGCATCACAAATGCGCACAGCACGCTGCATAACGAGCGTGCTGTGCGTAATGAGTATATTCCGGAGGTTGTTGTCCTCCGGATAGTATTTGTCTATTATCTGATTATGCATCTGCCTCGGGGCGCTGAATATAAGCTATCACGTCGCCCTTGCGAACCTTGGCGCCCTGCTTGGCGTTAATCTCTACGAGTTTGCCGCCAAGGTCTGCCTTGACCTCAACAAACTCGCCCCAAGGAGCCTGTATGTAGCAGAATGCGTCGCCTTCCTTGTATTCTTTGCCGATGAATGGCTCAACAGCAGGAGCAGCCTCGCCGTCGCCCTGGAATTCCCAGAACAGCTGTCCCTTGACCGGACATACGATTGCATCGGCCTTTGCGTGCTTGAAAGCAGCCAACTGCTCGGCGCTCAACTGGCTTCCCATCTTTGCATCTTTGGCTTTCTGCAGGTCGGCGAGGAAGTTCTTCTTGGCCTGGCCGCTCTTGAAGTTGCGATACTGCTCGGGGTGCATAGCCAACTCGAACAGCTCCTCATCGTCCTGACCATACTCCCAACCGTTCTCGTCCATCTCCTTGCGGAAGTCATCGAGGGCGTCGGTGAGCAGTGTGTGGGCGTCGACATCGGTAAACTCTCGGCCCTGCTTCTGAGCCAGCTCTACCAGCTCGGGAGCGATGGTGCCAGGAATCTTGCCACTCTTGCCGAGAATCATACCCCACATAGCCTCGTCCATCATCACAAAGCGGCCCTTGCCCTGCTCGATAGTCAGCAGGTTCATCAGCGCGATGTTCTTGACATACTGGCTGAAAGGAGTAACCAGTGGAGGATAGCCTACGCGAGGCCATACATATTCAACCTCATCGAAGAGCTTGATGAGCAGGTCGTCCATAGACAGCTCGTCCTCACCCTTCTTCTTGCGTACGTTGTTGATGGTGGTGCGCATACCGCCGAGGTCGGCCATCATAGAACCCATCATACCGCCGGGCAGACCGCAGCCGAGCAGGAGCGAAGACATAATCTTGTTACCGGGGTTGATGAAGTAGCCGAGCCACTCGTCGATAAACTCCTGGGTAAGAGCGCGAGCCTTCATGTAGGCACTCATGTTGATTTCGGGTACCTCGAAGCCCTCGTTCTTGAGCATGCTGATGACAGAGATTACGTCTGGATGCACCTTACCCCATGACAGCGGCTCGATGGCTACGTCGATGATGTCGGCACCGTTGTTGCAGACCTCAAGGATGCTGGCCATAGACAGGCCGGGACCAGAGTGGCCGTGATACTGGATGATGATTTCGGGATGCTTGTCCTTAATCATCTTGGTGAGCTTGCCCAGGAATGCGGGCTGACCGATACCGGCCATGTCCTTCAAACAGATTTCCTCGGCACCAGCCTCTATCAACTCATCGGCGATATTGTTGTAATATTCAAGAGTATGTACGGGAGATGTAGTTATACACAGAGCGCACTGGGGAATCATGCCGCCCTCCTTGGCCCACTTGATAGAGGGCTTGATATTGCGAACGTCGTTCAGACCGTCAAAGATACGGGTGATGTTGGTACCCTGCTTGGCCTTAACCTTGTACATCAGAGCGCGTACATCGTCGGGCACGGGATACATGCGCAGCGCGTTGAGACCGCGGTCAAGCATGTGGGTCTGGATGCCCACCTCATTGAAAGGTTTGCAGAATGCGCGCACGGCGTCGTTAGGATTCTCGCCGGCCAGAAGGTTCACTTGCTCAAAGGCACCACCGTTGGTCTCCACGCGACTGAAGCAACCCATCTCAATGATTACCGGAGCGATGCGCTCCAACTGATCCTTGCGTGGCTGGAACTTACCAGAGCTCTGCCACATATCTCTATACACGAGACTGAACTGAATTTTCTTCTTCATATTATCGATAATATTTTTAATATCACTATATTTCAAGGTGCAAAATTATACAAAAAAAACCAATTAGCTCATGATTGCTGCTTTTTTTTGTTCTTTGGTGGAATTTAATTGTCCCATTTCGCTTCCATTGTTGACTTCCAGCCCGCTCATTTGGCTTTCTTTTCTCCTTGTTTTTGTTATCGTCAGCGCCCCCATTGTGCCGCGTTGCAGGCGGGTTATCCCCCTTCTTGCCCTCGCTGTCGCCCTCTGCCGTGGCTTTATTTATAAAAAAATAGTCGCTTCCTCCCTGTTTCTCATAATTTATGAGTAACTTTGCGGCGACTTTTGCCGTGGGCATCCCTTTATCCATGAGAGTGCCGCAGATGAGGAACGCCTCGTCTTCCCTTGTCAGGGTGGCGGCAGAGTCTTACATAACTGACAGACAAACCAAGAATGAAGAAAACAATTTATACCAAGTTTGACAAAACTCTGATTACGGCTCTTCCCGTGGTCGAGTTTCCAGGGCGCATTATCACCATCCTCACAGCGGGTGAGGCCGAGCGCGCCGTCGATTATCTGTTGACGCAGCCCATATTGGGCATTGACACCGAGACACGCCCCGCCTTCCGCAAGGGAAAGACCTACAAGGTGGCGCTGCTTCAGGTTTCGACTCACGATACCTGTTTTCTGTTTCGCCTCAACCGCATCGGCGTGACGCCAGCTATCATTCGTCTGTTGGAGAATACCATGGTGCCCATGGTGGGACTGTCGCTGAGCAACGACTTGCTGTCTCTGCACCACCGCGCCGACTTCAAGCCAGGTATGTTTGTCGATTTGCAGAACGAGGTAGGTCGCCTGGGCATCCAGGACCAGTCGCTGCAGAAGCTCTATGCCAACCTCTTCCACGAGAAGATTAGCAAGCGCCAGCGGCTCACCAACTGGGAGGCCGACGCGCTTACCAACCGCCAGTGTCTCTATGCCGCCACCGACGCCTGGACCTGCATCCGCCTCTACGAGGAAATCTGCCGTCTCGCCGAGACCGGCGACTATGAGCTGGTGACCGTCGAAGAGCCCGCTCCGAAACAAGAACGCAAACCCATAAATACAGAAGCATAATGCCACAATATCCATCCGTCATACTCAAGCGAGGCAAGGAAGAAAGCCTGCGCCGTTTCCATCCCTGGATATTCTCGGGCGCTATCATGCGCATGGACGAGGGGATAGGCGAGGGCGACATCGTCAACGTTTTTTCCTCATCGGGCGATTTCCTCGCCTGTGGCCACTATCAGATAGGTTCCATCGCCGTCAGAGTGTTGTCCTTCCGTCAGGTCGAGATTGACGCCGAGTTCTGGGAGAGCCGCTTGGCTTCGGCGCTGCAGATGCGTATAGCCATAGGCATAGCCGACAACGAGCGCAACAATACCTACCGACTCGTACACGGTGAGGGCGACAATCTGCCTGGTCTTGTCATCGACTGTTATGGTGCCACTGCCGTGATGCAGGCCCACAGTGTGGGTATGCACGTGAGCCGCCAGGCTGTGTGCGACGCCTTGGTCCGCGTGATGGGCCACCGCATCGAGAATGTCTATTACAAGAGCGAGACCACGCTGCCCTTCAAGGCCGACCTGCGTCAGGAGAACGGATTTATATATGGTGGCAGCGACGACAATACCGCTGTCGAGAACGGCCTTCGCTTCCATGTCGATTGGCTCAAGGGCCAGAAGACCGGTTTCTTTGTCGACCAGCGCGAAAACCGTTCACTTCTCGAGCAGTATGCCCGTGGCCGCACGGTTCTCAATATGTTCTGCTACACTGGAGGCTTCTCTGTCTATGCCATGCGAGGCGGTGCGCAAGCCGTCCACTCGGTCGACAGCAGCGCCAAGGCCATCGAGCTTACCAACCGCAATGTCGCCCTCAACTTCCCTGGTGACGCCCGTCACGAGGCATTCTGCGATGACGCCTTCAAGTATCTCGATGCCAACGACAAGAAGTACGACCTCATCATTCTTGATCCTCCTGCCTTTGCCAAACATCGTGCTGCGCTCCATAATGCATTGAAAGGCTACACCCGACTTAACGTTAAGGGCTTCGAACGCATCAAGCCAGGTGGCATCCTGTTCACCTTCAGCTGTTCGCAGGTCGTTACCAAAGATAATTTCCGCAACGCTGTCTTCACGGCAGCCGCCCAAGCCGGCCGCAAGGTGCGCATCCTGCATCAGTTGCACCAGCCTGCCGACCATCCCATCAATATCTATCACCCCGAGGGTGAATACCTGAAGGGACTGGTACTCTATGTTGAATAAAGAAGTAAGCCAATTCATCGCCGCCCATGACCTCCTGTCTCCGGGCGACACACATCTGATAGCCCTCTCGGGTGGCGCCGACAGCGTTTGTCTGCTGCTGGTGCTCCGACGGCTGGGTTATCAGGTTGAGGCGGCTCACTGCAACTTCCACCTCCGTGGCGACGAGTCCAATCGCGATGAGCAGTTCTGCATCGACCTCTGTCGCCGTCACGCCATCCCTCTTCATCTTGCCCACTTTGACACCCGTGCCTATGCCGACCTCCATAAGGTGAGCATAGAGATGGCTGCACGCGATTTGCGTTATGGTTATTTCGAGCAGTTGCGCCTCTCCATCGGTGCCGCCACCGTGTGTGTGGCCCATCATCGCGAAGACAGCGTCGAGACCGTGCTCCTCAATCTCATCCGGGGTACCGGCATCGACGGACTCACCGGCATCGCTCCCCGCAATGGTCATGTGGTGCGTCCGCTGCTTTCCGTGAGCCGCCGCGACATCGAAGAGTGGCTCAGCGAGCAGGGTGAGGGATATGTCACCGACAGCACCAATCTCGTCAACGACGTCAAGCGCAACAAGGTGAGACTCGATGTCATCCCCCTGTTGCAGACCATCAACCCCTCGGTTGTCGACAGCATCTACCAGACCTCGCTCCGCCTCACCGAGGCTGTCCGCATGGCCAATTCCCCTGTCATCCACGACCGTTATCAGGGCGACACTCTGTCCTTTGCCATGTTGCGCAGCGAGGCGTCTGCCGAGTATGTGCTCTGGCATCGCCTGGCACCGCTCGGCTTTACCCCCGTGCAGGTCGAGGATATGGCGGCAGCCATCGACGGCCGTCCCGGCATGGAGTGGCAGTCGTCTACACACATTGTGGTGACCTCTCGCGACGCCCTGGTCATCGCCCCGCTTGAACCCCAGGCTCCCCAGCCCGTGGTAATGCCCGAGGCAGGTACATACCTCATCTCTTCGGGCGAGCGGCTGAAGGTGGAGCTGGCGCCCTATACCCCCGATATGCCCATTTCCCGTGACCCGCTGAGCGTGATGCTCGACGCCACAGCCGTCGAATTGCCCCTCACCTTGCGCCGAGTGCATCAGGGCGACCGCTTCACGCCCCTTGGCATGCGCGGGAGCAAGCTCGTAAGCGACTACCTCACCGACCGCAAGCGCAATCTCATCGAGAAGCGGCGCCAGCTGGTCGTTACCGATGCCCGCGACCGTGTGGTGTGGCTTGTGGGCGAACGCCCCGACCACCGTTGCCGCATCACCGCCGACACACGACGATATATACAGCTCACATACATACGCCCATGACACCCCTTGTCCTAACTGTCATCATCCCCGTCTACAAGACCGCTGCCACCCTTGACCGCTGTGTCGAGAGCGTGTTCAGCCAGGCTGACGGTTGCGAACTCATCCTCGTCGACGATGGTTCGCCCGACGCCTGTGGTGATCTGTGCGACCGGTGGGCAGAGCGTAGCGACCGCATCAGCGTCGTCCACCAACCCAATCGCGGTCTCAGTGCCGCCCGCAACTCCGGCATCGCCCGCAGCCATGCGCCCTACGTCACCTTTGTCGACAGCGACGATGTGCTCCAGCCCCATACGCTGCCCCCGCTGCTTGCCCTGCTCGCCGCCCATCCCGACTACGACCTCGTCGAATATCCCGTAGAGATACACTATGGCTCGCCGCGCTGCCACCAGCTTGCGTTGGCCGATGCCGTCTATACCGACTGGCGCCGTTACTGGCTTGACGCCCGTGCCTATACCCATACATACGCCTGGAACAAGGTGTTCCGCCGCAGCCTCTTCGACCATTGCCTCTTCCCCGAAGGACTTACGTTTGAAGACGCCTGGCTTCTGCCGCGCCTGCTGCCCCATTGCCGCGCGATAGCCACCGTCACCACGGGCCTCTATCGTTACTACGACAATCCGCAGGGCATCACCCGCACCGCCACCGGTGCCGACCTCTCCCTGCTGCTTGCTGCCCATTGCTATGTGCTGCCCCTGGTGAGCAACGCCGACTATTATGCCCATGTGGTCAATGTCGCCCTCGATGTTTACCACGCCACCGGCCGTGTGCCTTCGCTGCCCCGGCTGCCTTACTGGCATACTCCCAAGTTATTGATTAACCGATTATTAGGATTCAGATTCTTATGCCGACTACACCAACTGCTCCGGCCACGCCACTGATGACCTTTGTCATCACCTGCTACGACCTGCCCGCCGATATGTTGCGCGAGTGCGTCACCGCCATCTTCTCCTTGGCTTTCCAGCCTGGCGAGCGCGAAGTCATCGTCATCGACGACGGCTCCAAGCTGCCCGCCATCACCGATATCGATGACGTAAAAGACCAGATTATCTATCTGCGCCAGCCCAACAGCGGCCTTGCCTGCGCCCGCAATATGGGTATCAGAGTGGCTACCGGCCGCTACATCCAGTTTGTCGATGGCGACGACTATCTTCTGCGTATTCCCTACGAGCATTGCCTCGACCTCGTGCGTTATCATAACCCCGACATGGTCTTGTTCGACTTCTCCACCCGCTCCTCGGTAGCTACACCTTATTCTTATGAAGGTCCCATGTCGGGCAGCGAGTATATGCAGGGTCACAACCTCCACGGCACAGCCTGTGGCTATATCTTCAGCCGCGAGCTGTTGGGCTCTCTGCGCTTCACAGCCGGCATCCTGCACGAAGACGAGGAATTTACGCCCCAGCTCATCCTCCGTGCCGAGCGCCTGTTTTATACCGACGCCAAGGCATACTACTACCGTCAGCGCCGAGGTTCCATCATGCACGCCGATGCCGCCAACCACATCGACAAGCGGCTCTCCGACTCGCTGGCTGTCATCCTGCGCCTGCAGCAGATGGCTGCCACCATGCCCGAGACCGACCGCCAGGCTCTCGCCCGTCGCGTCGCCCAGCTCACGATGGACTACCTCTACAATACCATCCAGCTTACCCACAGCCGCCAGCGCCTCGACGACGCCATTGCCACGCTCGAGCAGCAGGGACTCTATCCGCTGCCCGACAAGCGTTACACCCGCAAGTATTGGATGTTCCGCCGGCTCGTCCAGTCCAAGATGGGACGCAGCCTGCTGTTACATATAGTAAGATAACGATTATGCGCATACTCCTCATCGGCGAATACAGCAATGTACACTGGACCCTGGCTTGCGGCCTGCGCCAGTTGGGCCATCAGGTCACCGTCTTGTCCAACGGCGACTTCTGGAAAGACTATCCCCGCGACCTCTCCCTCGTGCGTCGTCCGGGCTGGTGGGGAGGCCTCTGTTACCTTATGCGACTCTGCACCTTGTTGCCACGGCTGCGGGGCTATGATGTGGTGCAGCTTATCAACCCCATGTTCCTTGAGCTCAAGGCCGAGCGCATCCAGCCCGTCTATCGCTATCTGCGCCGCCATAACCGTAGGGTGGTCCTCGGTGCCTTTGGCATGGATTACTATTGGGTCCACGAGTGCATTACCCGCAAGCCGCTGCGTTATAGTGACTTCAACTTCGGCGACCAGGTGCGTACAGACCCCGAGGCACAGGTGCATATCGACGACTGGATAGACACCGCCAAGGGACGGCTCAACCAGATGATAGCCGCAGACTGCGACGGCATCGTCGCCGGTCTCTACGAAGACTGGGTATGCTATCATCCCCACTTCCCCCATAAACTCTCCTTCATCCCTTACCCCATACGCTGCGACGCTCAGCCCGCTCTGCAACCCCACGACAGGCTCAAGGTCTTTATCGGCATCAACCGCAGTCGCTCGGTCTATAAGGGCACCGACATCATGCTGCGTGCTGCGCAGGACGTGGCTGCCCGTCACCCCGAGGAGATGACGCTGACCGTGGCCGAGAGCCTGCCTTTCGACGAGTATGTGCGCCTTCTGCACGACCAGGATGTGCTGCTCGACCAGCTCTACAGCTACACGCCGTCGATGAATCCCCTTGAGGCGATGGCCCACGGCGTGGTGTGCGTGGGCGGAGGCGAACCCGAACACTACGAGATACTGGGCGAGACCCAGCTGCGACCCATCGTCAATGTCCAGCCCACTTACGAGAGTGTGGTCGAACAGCTCGAATATCTCGTCACCCATCCCCACGAGGTTGTCCGGCTCAGAGAGCAGAGCGTAGACTATATCCACCGCCACCATGATTATATTAAGGTGGCGCGCCAGTACGAAGACTTCTATCAGAGTTTGCTATAGCGAATGAAAAAAGTAGGCCGAAATCTTGACAGTCCAATCTTTTATTCGTAACTTTGCACTCCGTAACAGACAGGGGTACTTGCTCAACCCCCTTTATCAAAACAAGAATATGAATAATAAAAGACAGAGTGTGAGTATGCTCTTTATGCTTTTCGGCATACTCTTCTGCGTTTGCCTGATTGCGTCAAACGTGTTTGCGACAAAGCAGATAGCGATGGGAGAGTTCAGCGTTACCGGTGGACTGCTTGTGTTCCCAATCAGTTATATCATCAACGACTGCGTATGCGAGGTGTGGGGCTACCGCAAGGTTCGCCTCCTCATCTGGATAGGCTTCGCCATGAACTTCTTCTTCACCCTGGTGGGTGCCCTGTGCGACTGGATACCCGGCGCACCCTACTGGACCAATGACCAGGGTTTCCATGCCATCTTCGGCTTGGCTCCGCGCGTGGCAGCGGCCTCGTTTGCCGCCTTCATCGTGGGCTCTTTTGCCAACGCCTATGTGATGAGCCGCATGAAGATCAGTTCCAACGGCCATAGGTTCTCGCTGCGCGCCATCCTGAGTACGGTGGCTGGCGAGAGTGCCGACTCCCTCATCTTTTTCCCGCTGGCGTTCTGGGGTGTGATACCCTTGAGCGAGATACCCGTGCTGATGTTTATGCAGGTGGTGCTCAAGACTGCCTACGAGATTGTGGTGCTGCCTCTTACCATCCGTGTGGTGCGCTGGGTCAAGGCCTATGAGGGCGAGGATGTCTATGACGAGGGTGTAGACTATAACGTATTAAAAATTTTCAATTTCTAATGGACAGAACTAAAGACGGACTGAAACAGCTGGGTTCGGCTACCAAGTATGCCGACGATTATGCCCCAGAGGTGTTGGAGACCTTTGTCAACAAGCATCCGGGCAATGATTATTGGGTAAGGTTCAACTGCCCCGAGTTCACATCACTCTGCCCCATTACAGGGCAGCCCGACTTTGCAGAGATACGCATCTCATATATCCCGGATATCAAGATGGTAGAGAGCAAGAGCCTTAAGCTCTATCTCTTCAGCTTCCGCAATCACGGCGACTTCCATGAGGACTGTGTCAATGTCATCATGAAAGACCTCATCCGCCTGATGGAGCCCAAGTATATCGAGGTGACAGGTCTCTTCACTCCCCGTGGCGGCATAAGCATCTATCCCTATGCCAACTATGGCAAGCCCGGCACCAAGTATGAGCAGCTGGCCGAGCAGCGCTTCATCCATCACGACATGGGTGATAAATAACAGCGCGCCAGCCACACTATCCCAATCGCCGCAAGCATTCTTCATATTGCTTGCGGCGATTGTCATTTGTGGCTGGAGCGTCTCTGCCTCTTCTCGCTACCCGCGCTGGCGGCGTGGCAGTGGCATCGGCTGGCTCGTATCTTATGTTACGTGGGCTCGTGATTTACGGCACGTGCTTACGTATCGTAAGTCACGAGCCCACGTACCTTCCGTTACGAGCCGGCAACCGCGCCCTCTACGCCGCAGTCTGCGTGCTCCTTATGCGTCGTGACGGTCTCTGCCGCGCCATAAACAATCAGAGCACCACCCGGTGGGTAGTGCTCTGATTGCGATGAGGCTGCGGGGGTAGGGGAGATGGCCTCCCTGTGCCCAGTCTATTGTGCTGTGGTCGCCTCCTTCAGCGCCTTCTTGGCCTGCATGCTGGCTATCGCCTTGGCCTTCTTGTTGATGTCCTCAATGTTGTTCTTGCGATAGTAGCTGCGCGTCACTCCGCCGCTGGTCAGCACCAGCGAGTCGCCCTTGAAGTAGTCTATGGTGCAGGTGTCATTGACCAGGTCTGTCACCTCCAGTTTGTTGTCCTTGCCCATCTTCGGCGTGCCGGCGGTGATGACCAGATAGCCGTTCCAGATGTGCCATGCGGTGAAGTAACCCAATGGCGGATAGACCACGGGGCTCTCCTCTTCGAGCGAAGTCTGTTCGCGCACATATCCCACGCTCATGCACGACCACTGGCGCTTCATCCAGAACCCGTATTCACGTGGTATAAGGTAAGTCTTCTTGATGGAATCGGGCATATCTCTCATGATACGCTTCTGCAGGCGAGGGCTCATCTGCTCATAGTCCTTCAGCTTGGGCATGACGATATAGCACCATATTCCCTTGAGCTGGTCCAGGTCTATCACCATGTCTGCCACGGTAGAGTCTTCCTTGTTGGTCACCACGCCTATCCAGTCGCCCACTTTGAGCTGTCCCATAATCTTGCCGCGGCGTGTGGCCTCTATCACGTTGAAACGTATGGGGTCGCTGCCGTCGTTGGGCAGAAGCAGCACCACCGAGTCGGTGCATCCGTCGCACGCCAGACCATATACGGTCTTGTCGCCGCTGAGTTTGAGCTCGTCGGTAGAGGCGCCCAACTTGGCTCCCTTGGTGCCGTTGTCACTGTTGCCCGAGCAGGCCATGATGGCCATCGTTGCCAGGGCTATGCCGATTATCGCAATTCTACTTTTCATCATTCTTGCCGTTGTCTATTGTCTATGCAAAGGTAGTGATTATGCGCGTATGCACCAAGTGATTTGCTGAAAAAAAGACTGGCAGCCACCGTCATTGCCACCCCTCTTGCTGTAACAGCGGTTGCCGTCATTCCAATTATTTTCACCCGCGTTGTAATATTTCTCTCCGTTTAAGCCTGTTTCTACTGAAAAAGTTTTACTTTTGTAGAACCGTAACTATCAACCATAATTTTTGCCGCTATGACCCACGATATATTCATCAGCTATTCGTCGGCTCAGTCTGACGCAGCCCAAGCCGTCTGCCTTCTGCTCGAACAACATGACATCAAGTGCTGGATGGCGCCCCGCAATCTCACTGGTGGCGCGAGCAGGATCAACGGCAGTTTGATGACATCAAGGACAGACTCACCTTTGCCCATCTGCCCAGCATAGATAAAGTCTGCCGGAGCCTGGTCTCTCCCGATGAGGTGAGAGAGGTCGAAGGAGTAGAGTATTCGTGGCTGCAGCCGTCGGCTGTCCAGCGTTATCTCCAGTATTACTGCCCGCTGGTGTGGGTGGATGTATTCTCTGGTGCATCCCCGGCATTTGGGCGCCTCTACAGTCTGGCCCGCCAGCACCAGCAAGAGTCCCTTGCGTCGGGCCAGGTTGATGAAGATGAAGTGAAAAACCTCGTCAATGCCTATGCCAACCTGTGTATGTCGTACAACAAGTATGTGGCAAGTCTTGCAGATAGCGAGCTCAGTCCTATGGATGCCAGCAAAGCAATACAGGCGCTGTGTCCTGGCAGCCCGTTGGCTGGCGCTGCCGGTGAGGCCACGAGTGCCATGAGTCCGCTTGGTGCCATTGCCGCCATACGCCGCGAGACCTGCAAGGCAATGCTCACCCTGCTGCCCTATACAGACCAAGGCTTTAGCCTAACCCTATCTGACGAAGACTTCCTGACATGCTGCGAGTCGCAGACCGACGATGCTTACCTGCAGCTGTTCTTCATCAGCGTTGTGGAAATCCATATAGAGCTCGAGGCGATAATGATAGACATCAATAAAGCCGTTTCCTATGTGGAGAATATGGCCAATATGCGTCTCTGCGACTGTGACCATGCGGGCGGTGACGGCAATTGACGCACTGGCGGCGTATGCTGTGAAAGGCTGGACAACAATGGCTTGGGCAGAGGCTGTCGGGGTGTGGACAATGGAAAATGAAAAAAAACTACGGTTTTCCTTTGTATTGTCTATGACTTGCATTAACTTTGCACAAGCAATTGGTTCATAGATTGATTAAAAAGGGAATCGGGTGAAACTCCCGAACAGTCCCGCTGCTGTGAACACCTGCGGCCTCGACAGGCGAGGCGGGCAAACCATCACGTCACTGACATTTTTTCGGGAAGACGGTTTGCCAGTGGTCATCACTGCGATGACAGAGGTGTGAGTCAGAATACCTGCCGTTGCTATATATATAATAAGGTGTATGGTCTGCGAGGACAGGCGACATGCTGACAGTAATGACAATGACAGTGAAACGCAACTTGGCTTTAATCCTGACGGTGCTCCTGATGACAGGAGCCACCTCGGTGTATGCCCAGCCGAAGGATACGACGCGTGTGCATCGGCTTCCCGACGTGGTGGTCGACGGCCAGCAGCGTCGCATAGACAACTCGGCTCCCGTGCGCGTCATTGGCAGTGCCGACTATCTGCGCCTTGGCGTCACCGATGTCGCCGATGCCCTGAACCGTCTGGCTGGTGTCACGCTGCGCGACTATGGTGGTGCGGGCGGCATGAAGACCGTGTCGGTACGTGGATATGGAGCTCAGCATACCGGTGTAAGCTATGACGGAGTAATGCTCAGCGAGATTCAGAGCGGCGAGATCGATGTGTCGCGCTACTCGATAGACAATGTGCAGAGTCTAAGTCTCACCATAGGCGATGGCGACGACATCTTCGTCACCGCGCGCCAAGCCACCACGCCTGCTGTGCTTGCCATCCAGAGTCTCACGCGGCTGCCAGCCGACCTCAAGCCCCATCTCACGGCGCAGATGAGGCTGGGCTCGTGGGGCTATGCCAACCCCTTTGTGCGCTACACCCAACGCATGGGGCGCAGCGTGGCACTCAGCGCCGTGGGCGACTATGTCTATGCCGACAACGACTATCCCTTCCGTCTGCGCAACGGCAATGTGACCACCATAGAGCGGCGCTCCAACAGCCGCATGTGCAGCGGTCATGCCGAGGTAAGCGGACTCTGGACGCCCAACGACCGCAGCAGTCTCTGGGCCAAGATATACTACTATGACAACGACCGCCAGCTGCCCGGCATCGTGCAATATTACACCAATGTGTGCGGACAGCAGTTGCACGACCGCAACTGGTTTGCCCAGACACGCTGGCTGTACCAGGCATCACAGCGGCTGTCGCTCCGGCTGACAGCCAAGGCCAACTGGGCTTCATCGGCGTATCGCGATACACTCTTGCCCGACCGCCGTGATGATGCTACCTACCAGCAGCATGAGTATTATGGCTCGGCATCCATGCTCTATGCTCCCTGCAGAGATGTGGAGATAAACTATGCGGCAGACTACTGCTACAACAACCTGAGCAGCAGTCTGGCCACCGACCGCAGACCCTATCGCCATACACTATGGCAGACGGCGGCGGTGAAGTTTCAGCGCCAGCGCTTTACGGCTCTGGCTCGCGTGTTGTGGACACTTTGTCTCAACGGAGCCCATCGCGGCGAGGCCCAGAGCGACATGCGGCGGTGGTCGCCTTCGCTCTCGCTCTCGTATCGGCTGATGGAAGACGAGGAACTCTATCTGCGCGCGTCGATGAAAGACATCTTCCGCGTGCCCACGTTCAATGAGTGCTATTTCCACCATTACGGCAGCCCCGACGTAAGGCCGGAAAACACGCGGCAGTATAACATAGGACTCACATGGCGCCACGCCTGGAGCCCCAAGCTCGTCGCCCAGGTGGCAGCCGACGCCTATCTCAACCGCATCAGCGACAAGATAGTGGCGGTGCCCTACAATATGTTTATCTGGCGCACCATCAATATGGCCAAAGCCCGTGGTATGGGCGTCGATGGCGAAGCGAGAGTAGAGTGGACTCCCTCTGCCGGTCACCGCATAGACCTGTCGGCATCGTACACCTATCAGCGTGTGGCCAACCGCACCGATGCGTCGTCGCCACACTATGGCAAGCAGGTTCCCTACCAGCCCCTCAATCAGGGCAGCGCTTCGGTGGGATGGGAGAACCCCTGGATCTCGCTCTCCCTGCACGGTCAGGCCGCCAGCGGCCGATGGGCTACGCCCAACCACTATGAGGGTACGCACATCGGTGGTTATGCCGACGTGGGACTTACCGCCTATCGCAATATGATGGTTGGTAAGACACGCCTCCAGCTGCGCGCCGATGTCGAAAACATCCTGGGCCATCAGTATGAGATAGTGGCGCATTACCCCATGCCCCGTACCCACTGGCGCATGAGTGTCAAAATGGAATTATAACAACAACTATAAACAACAATGACAATGAAAAAAAGTTTCTTAGCTATGGTGGCGCTCCTCGTAAGCGCTCCGCTGTTCTTCACATCATGTAACGACGACAACGGCCCATCCTTTCACTACGAGGTAGTATCTGACGGTGCCTTTATCGTCAACTCCGGCAATATGTACTCATCTATTGACGGTTCGCTGACAGGCATCAATTATGCCTCTAATGTTGCGGTGCAGAAGGTGTTTGCTGCCAACAACGGTGGACAGAGCCTCGGCTCAACCCCCAACGACGGACTGGTGTATGGCGACAAGATGTATGTAGTAGTCGATGGCTCGAATACTGTAGAGGTAATCAACAAGAAGACCATGCAGCGTATCAAGCAGATCAAGACTACCGAACTGCTGGGTGCCGCTGAAGGCAAGTCGCCCCGCCACATCATCGCTGGCAACGGCCACATCTTCTTCACCACCTATGGCGGTTATGTGGCTGCTGTCGATACTGTCAATTTCAAGCTCACAGCCAAGTACAAGGTTGGCTCTTTTCCCGAGGGTCTGGCTGGTTATGCCAGCAGCATCGTCGTGGCCAACTCTGACTATGCCAAGGGTCACGGCAATATCTCTATCATCAACCTCGGTACCGGCGAAGTGGAGACCCGCAATGTAGAGGGCATCAACAATCCCCAGAAGGTATTCATCAACAACGGCAATGTCTATATCCTCGACTGGGTGTACTATGAGGGTGAGTATCCCAACTCAGTAGAGAAGGGCGAAAGCGCCATAAAGTATCTCGCCGGAAACAAGGCTACCAAGGTGACCGATGCCTACTATGCCAGCATGCTCAACGGCAAGCTGTATATCATCAGCAATCCCTACGGTGAGGCCAAATACAGCGTATGCGACCTCAACAGCAATCCCTATCAGGGCACTACCACTCCGCTCAACCTCTCTGAGGGCGTCTTCTCTCCTGCCGGCATCGATGTTGACCCTGCCACAGGTGAAATCTTTGTTCTCTCTTACAACCAGGGTGAGAATGGTTATGCCGACTATTACAGCAATGGTTATGTGAAGCGATACAGCAAGAACGGAAGCTATATGTACAGTTATGACACTGGCGTAGGTCCTTGTGCTGTGTTCTTCAATGTAGGTGTGAAGACCATATTCGACAACTAAAACTGTCGCGATGAACCCTTTGCGCTCTATAATATATATAATAGGTATTGTTGCCGTCCTGACGTCGTGTCAAGGCGGCAACAATCGTGTTGCGACTCTCGAGAAGGGCGACACGGTGAGGTTTGACTACGCCACTCTGCTCACCGTGGTACGCTATAGCGACCATACCCATGTGGAGATAGCCAACCCGTGGGTCAAGGGAAGCGTGCTGCGGAGCTATGACATATCCCGCCCGCTGGGTAAGGCGGTGGTGACCACCACGGCACATTGCCAGTTGCTGACGTGGTTGGGCAAGACCGCGGCCATCGCCGGTGTGTGTGACAGCCGCTATATCGGAGTGGACGAAGTGAGGAAGAGACTGGCCGCTGGCAAGACTGTCGACTGTGGCAACTCGATGAACCCCGACGTGGAGCGCATCGCAGAGATAGGCGCCGATGCCATCATCGTATCGCCCTTTGAGCACAGCGGTGGCTACGGGCGGTTGGAGAAGACCGGCGTGACCATCATCGAAGCTGCTGACTATATGGAGCCTTCGCCGCTGGCTCGGGCTGAATGGATGAGGCTCTATGGCATCCTCTTCGGTTGCGAAGAGCAGGCCGACTCGCTCTTCCATGTCGTTGACAGCACGTATAATAGTTTGCGTCGCGAGGCAATAAAACTCCCCGAGGGCCGTTCTCTACTTATAGAGCGCAAGACGGGCAGCGTGTGGTATTGTCCTGGTGGCCGGAGTACGGTGGGCACGCTCATCGCCGACGCCCACGGACGCTATCCCTGGATGGGCGATGACCATAGCGGTTCGCTCACGCTCGCTCCCGAGCAGGTGGTAGAGCGCGGCGCCCATACCGATGCCTGGATGTTTGTCTATTCGGGCAAGCCCATCACGCTGCGTGATTTGGCGGGCGAGTATGCGGGTTACAAAATCCTCGACGCCTTCCGCCACGGCGAGGTCTATGGCTGTAATACCGACAGCGTCAATTATTTTGAGGAAATTCCCTTCCGTCCCGATTACCTGCTGCGCGACTATATACAGATAGTCCATCCCGGAGCGGGAAAGGGCGGGCTAAGATACTATAAGCGCATTGACTAAGACTATCTACATAGGACTGGCAGCGGCTATGGCATGTCTCTTCATGGCCGGACTGATGACGGGCAGCGTGTCTATACCCTGCTCGGCGGTGTGGCATGTACTCGTGGGCGACAAGGCAGCCGTGAGCGAGAGCTGGAGGTTCATTATCCTTGAGTCGCGTCTGCCCCAGATGGTCACTGCCATGCTGAGCGGTGCCTGTCTGGCCACTGCCGGACTGATGATGCAGACCGTCTTCCGCAACCCATTGGCTGGCCCCGACGTGTTCGGTATCAATGGTGGTGCCGGACTGGGCGTGGCGCTGGTGATGCTTCTGGCTGGAGGCAGTGTGACTCTGGGTACGCTCGGAGTCACGGGCAATGTGGCGATACTCGCTGCCGCCTTTGCCGGAGCCATGGCTGTGATGGCGATTATCCTGTTCAGCTCTACCTTGGTGCGCGACGGCGTGATGTTGCTCGTCATCGGTATCATGGTGGGCTATCTGTCGTCGTCGGTCGTCACTCTGCTCAACTACAGCGCCACCGAACAGGGCATACGCTCGTTCATGTTGTGGGGCATGGGCAGTCTGGATGGCGTCACCCCGTTGCTTCTGCCGCTCTATGTCACCATCACGCTGGCGGCACTCGTGCTCAGTCTGCTCATGGTGAAGCCCCTCAACCTCCTCTCGCTTGGCGACAACTATGCCCGCAATCTCGGGCTCAACACGCGGCGTGCCCGCAACTATGCCCTGCTGCTCACCGGTCTGCTCACGGCTGTGGTGACTGCCTATTGTGGTCCTATCGCGTTTATAGGACTGGCTGTGCCGCATATCGCGAGGCTCCTGACGGTTACCGACGATATGCGTAGGCTGCTGCCCATAACCATGCTCACTGGGGCGGTGATCACCATGGCTTGTCATCTGCTCTGCTTTGTGCCCGGAGAGGCAGGCATGTTGCCCCTCAATGCCGTGACACCGCTCATCGGAGCTCCGGTAATCATATATGTCATCATCCGTAAACGATAAACCTTTAGACTATGAACAAGATAACCACTCGACGTGGTGACAAGGGTCAGACCGACCTGTTAGACCACCAGCGTGTGAACAAGACCGACTGCCGCATCGAGGCCAACGGCGAGATAGACGAACTCATGGCTCTCCTGGGAATGCTCAAAGCTAAGCCTGAGTTGCCCGAGAGTATGCGTATCAAGATAGAGCATATCCAGATGATGCTGATGGCAGTGATGAAGCATGTGGCGAGTTCGGGTGCTACGCAGGTAGGCATCCTCCAGGCCGACATCGACGATATGGAGCGTTACATGAACGAGACTCCCACAGAGGGTTGTTTCCGTTTTGTGCTTCCGGGACACTCGCCCATAGAAGCATTGATGCAGTTGGTTCGCGCGAAGGTACGCACAGTGGAGCGCAGGCTATGTGCCGTCAATGCCGTCATACCTCTGCACCCCACCGTGATAATCTACATCAACCGCCTTTCAGACTATCTATTCTTCATGGCTTCGCAGGCGTGAGCCGAGGTGCATGCGAAGTAGCCCAAAACCAAAACCGCCAGACTGTAGCGTATCTCTGCTCTTCAGTCTGGCGGTTTGTTGAATCTATTGTTTCTCTCGGCGTTATGAGTGTGCCGATGTGAACTCTTCGAGGAAACGGGTGTCGTTTTCGGAGAACATGCGCAGGTCGCTCACACGGTATTTGAGGTTGGTGATGCGCTCTACACCCATACCGAATGCATAGCCGGTGTAGACCTTGCTGTCTATGCCGCACGCCTCGAGGACATTGGGGTCGACCATACCACATCCCAAAATCTCGACCCATCCTGTGTGCTTGCAGAAACTGCATCCCTTGCCGCCGCAGATGTGGCAACTGATGTCCATCTCTGCACTGGGCTCAGTGAAGGGGAAGTAGCTGGGACGGAGACGAATCTTGGTGTCGGCGCCGAACATTTCGCGGGCGAAGGTGAGCAACACCTGCTTGAGGTCGGTGAAGCTGACATTCTTGTCGACATACAGACCTTCGACCTGATGGAAGAAGCAGTGGGCGCGGGCAGAGATAGCCTCGTTGCGATACACTCTACCGGGGCAGATGATGCGGATTGGAGGTTCGTGACACTCCATATAGTGCGACTGGTCGCCAGAGGTGTGGCTGCGCAGCAGGATGTTCTTGGTCACGTCGTCAGGATGCTGCTCCAGGAAGAAAGTGTCCTGCATGTCGCGGGCAGGGTGGTCGGCGGCAAAGTTGAGCATGGTAAACACGTGCTTGTCGTCGTCCATCTCGGGACCGTCGGCGAGGGTGAAGCCCATACGCGAGAAGATGTCGATGATTTCGTTCTTGACGATAGTCAGCGGGTGGCGCGCGCCAAGGGCGATGGGGTAGGGAGTACAGGTGAGGTCTACATGGCAACAGCTGTCCTCGGTGTTCTCAATCTGCTCTTTCAGTTCGTTTATCTTGCCTTGTACGGTCTGCTTCAGTTCGTTGATTTTCATACCCACCGTCTTTTTCTGGTCGGCGGGGACATCTCTGAATTCTGCCATAAGGGCGGTGATGGCGCCTTTCTTGCTCAGGTATTTCAACCTTAGCTGCTCAACCTCCTCGGCGCTCTTTGCGCTCAGGTTTTCCACCTCCTTCAGCAGTTCTTCTATCTTGTCGGTTATCATAATTACATTAATATATTATAAATTCGTTGCAAAGGTAATATTTTTGGTGGAAAATAAAAAATATATCGAAATAAAGTTGTACTTTTGCAGCGATTTGAGAGCCCGGGACCAGAGATAGTGTACTTATTGTCCCGTATGGTTTTACGATTATTATAAAAGAGATTTTGAACATGAGAAAGTGTTCCTTACTGATGATGTTGGTGATTGTCGTTCTGGCAATCGCTTTTTCCACTACGGCATGTACAGACAAGAAGCCTGAAGCTGTTGACAGTGTGGCTGTGTCTGATACCATAGACACTGTGCCCGAAGACACGTTGGTGACCATGATAGAGGAGCAGCCTATGCCCAAGGCCGCCGACGAACTCTTCGACGATTTCTTCTTCAACTTTGCCGGAAACAAGAAGCTCCAGCGCAAGCGTATTGTCTTCCCCCTGCCCGTGTATGCCGAGGAAGAGTTTCTCCACAATATCTCTGCGCGCCAGTGGAAGATCGACCACTTTTTTATGCACCAGGAGTATTACACCCTGATTTTCGATTCGCGCAGCCAGATGAACCTGGTCAAGGATACCACCATCCACCATGTTGTGGTCGAGAAGATTCATCTCGCCGACGAGCAGGTCAAGCAGTATGTCTTTGACCGCATCAACGGCCTGTGGAAACTTACGAAGATTGTCCACCACTCGGCGCGCCGCGGATACAACGCCAGCTTCCTGGCCTTCTACAACCATTTTGCCACAGATTCCCTCTTCCAGGCCCGCAGCCTTGAAGACGAGGTTACCTTTACCGCCCCCGACCCTGATGACGACTTTGCCACCATTACCGGCACCATGCTCCCCGAGCAGTGGGACGCCTTCAAGCCTACATTCTTCCCCCACGGCACTATCTATAACATTCTCTACGGCCAGCATTACACCGAGAGCAGACACAAGATATTTGTCGTGCGTGGCATTTCCAATGGGCTAGAGATGGAGATGACCTTCAACCGCCGTCAGGGCCGTTGGCGTCTGTCAAGTTTCAGTTATTAATCTTCTTATACCCCCTATACCGATGAAGGATATCAGAGACCATTCACTCTTGGCGCACAATACCTTTGGTATCGATGCGCGCTGTCGTCGCTACCTCGAATATGCCAGTGTAGATGAGGCCCAGACCATTTGCCGCCAATTCTCCGCCACCGACTATCCACTGCTGATTATCGGCGAGGGTAGCAATCTGCTGCTCACTGCCGACTATCCCGCCACGGTCATTACCCCCGAGGCGAGGTTTGATGTGCAGGTGGTAGCCGAAGAACCCGATGGCGAGACCGTAGATATAGAGTGCTGGGCAGGAACCACCTTCGACGATGTGGTGGCCTATGCCGTAGACCACGGTTGGCACGGCGCCGAAAACCTGTCGCTTATCCCCGGCGAGGTGGGAGCCTCTGCCGTGCAGAACATCGGAGCCTACGGAGCCGAGGCCCAGGACATCATCGTGAGCGTCAAGGCTGTAGAGATAGCCACGGGCAACGTGGTCGAAATCCTTGCCGCCGACTGCGAGTATGGGTATCGCCAGAGCCGCTTCAAGCACGAGTGGCGCGACCGCTACCTCATTACCTCTGTCGTCTATCGCCTCTCGCGCCGCTTCTCACCGCGTCTCGACTATGGCAACATCAGGGCTACGCTTACCGAGCGGGGCATAGATGTGCCCACAGCCCACGAGTTGCGCCAGGCCATCATCGATATACGCCATGCCAAGCTGCCCGACCCCAAGGTTGAGGGCAATGCCGGCAGTTTCTTTATGAACCCCATCGTTTCCCAGCACCATTTCGAGCAACTTCTTGCACTCTATCCTGATATGCCTCATTATCGCATCGATGCTGACCATGTCAAGATACCTGCGGGATGGATGATAGACCAGTGCGGATGGCGTGGACGTACCGTAGGTCATGTCGGGGTACACGCATGCCAGGCTCTGGTGCTCGTCAACCGTGGCGGTGCTACCGGTGCCGAGGTCGTGGCGCTCTACCAGACCATCCAGCGCGATGTCAAAGACCGCTTTGGCATTGACATCCACCCCGAAGTCAATGTGAAATAACCCCGTATACGCCCATGAACGAGCCTCTTACGTTCACTTTCTTGGGCACAGGCACCTCGGGTGGTGTGCCCTCGTTGGGTTGCAGCTGTGCTGTGTGCCGCAGCCATGACCCTCACGACCATCGGCTGCGCAGTGCGGCGCTGCTCGAGCATGGCGATACGCGCATACTGATAGACTGTGGCCCCGACATACGCCAGCAGCTTATGCCCTTCGACTTCCGCCCGCTCACGGCGGTGCTCCTCACCCATGTCCATTACGACCATGTGGGCGGACTCGACGACTTGCGTCCTTTTTCCACCTTTGGCGACATCAATATCTATGCCGACGAGACCACCGTCGGTGGCATCCATCGCGCCATGCCTTACTGCTTCACCGAGCATCTTTACCCCGGAGTGCCCCGGCTCAACGTACACACGCTCGAGCCTCACAAGACCTTCCGTGTGGGCGACATCGACGTGCTGCCCCTGCGGGTGATGCACGGCAAGATGCCCATCATGGCCTACCGGTTTGGCTCCCTGGCCTATATCACCGACATGAAGACCATCTCCGACGAAGACCGCCAACTGCTCAGCGGCGTCGAGACGCTCGTGGTCAACGCCCTGCGCTGGGAGAAGCCCCACCACAGCCACATGCTGGTCGACGATGCCATAGCCTTTGCCCGCAGCGTCGGTGCCAGCCATACCTACTTCACCCACATGACCCACCAGTTAGGGTTCCATGACGAGGCCAACGCCCGGTTGCCCGAGGGCTTCGCCTTTGCCTACGACGGGTTGAGGCTGACCCTCTGACCGCGCACCGCGATGACAACCCCCGACGATATATACGAATAAAGCGTGGCCCGAGCCACGCTTTATTCGTTTCTGCTATCTTACCCTCAGCGTGTCGCCCACGCGTATCTGGTAGTCGGGGCCGAGGCCGTTCTTCTTGTACAGGCTCTCCAGGCGCATGCCGTATTTCTGAGCTATGAGATACATGCTGTCGCCGGCCTTGACCACATGGGGACGGTGCTTGAACTCCTTGGGCGCGCGCTTCTGCTTCTTCTTCAGATAGATGATGTCGCCCTTGTGCAGCGTTTCGCGTTTGTCGCGCTCGTTGTACTTGGCCAGCTTGCGCGCACTGATGCCAATCTCCTTGCTCAGCATCTTGAACGTCTCTCCCTCACGGGCGTAGATGTAGTAGTTCTTGTTGAAATAGTAGATGGGGTGCAGCGTAGGATTGTCGGGACTGATGCGCTCCGTACCCGAGTGTCGGGCTATGTAGCGGTCGTAGGTCTTGGCGCGGTCATACTGGTCGAGCCCGTAGAGTTCGATGATGTTGATGAGCTTGTAGGCATACTGCGGGTTGGTGGCATATCCGGCTGCCTTGAGTCCGTGTGCCCATCCGCGGTAGTCGGTCTGGCTCAGCGAGAAGAGCTTGCGGTAGCGGGGCTTGGTAGAGAGAAAACGGCTGTGGTCCTCGTAGCTCTCCAGCACCGTGTTGTAGGCGCGGAAGCACTCCTGTCTCAAGTCGTCGTCATGATAGGTGGTGGCACCGGTCCAGTCGTGACACTTGATACCGAAGTGGTTGTTGCCCTTGATGGCCAGGTCGCTTCGTCCGGCGCCGCTCTCCAGCAGTCCCTGAGCCAGCGTGATGCTCGCCGGGATGCGGTAGCGCAGCATCTGCTGTATCGCCAGGTCCTTATACTGGTTGATATATTGTTGGTATAGCGTGTTCCTGCGGGCCTGTCCGTATGACGACAGACAGAGCAGGAGGGCATATAGGAAAATACAGATTTTTCTCATGCTACTGATATATGTTTCTGCAAAATTAACGATAAAAGATGGATTATCGGCAGTCAGTGCCAAATAATTCGCAAAAAAGTAGCGCACCGCTTCTGCTCTCGTCGCCACCGATGGGAGCGTTTTCACCACCGTCGGGAGCGTTTTCACCACCGATGGGGGTATTTTTACCACTGATGGGGATGTTTTCACCACCGAAGCAGTCGTTCCAACCGCCGATGAGGGTGTTTTCACCACCGATGCAGTCGTTCCAACCATCTTTTCAGCCGCTCTCAAACCCACGAAGAGCATCCATAACAATATTGCAAAGCGTGAAATCACGGTTTCAGGCTTCGATTTTATTGTTTCGTGCTTCGATTTCTCCGTTTCCTGCTTTGCAAGGTACTTATCGAGCCCTTCCATGAGCTTGTTGGCGCTCACGCTGCCGATGCCGATGGCTGTGCAACAAAAAAAGGGGCTCACGCCCCCGATATCTTCGATTATTTTAGTTACTTTTGCAGCAACAAACCCTATAAGTATGACCACCGACCCTTCACCCATCGTGATATTGGCGCTCGGGTGCAACGTAGATGCGCCCGTCAATATGCCCCGACTCCAGGCTGCGCTTGCCGCCCGCTTTCCGTCCATCCGCTTCACGCGGCAGCTCGTCACTCCAGCTATAGGCATAGAGGCGGCGCCGTTTGCCAACTGCCTGGCGTGGATGGAGACAGACCAGGACTACGCCACGCTGCATGCCGCTACCAAGGAGATAGAGCAGCAGCTGGGCAGCACCCGTGAAGACCGGCGCGAAGGGCGTGTGGTCGCCGATGTCGACATCCTCTGCTGTGGCGGCTGCCGCTATCACGCCGACGACTGGCAGCGCCCTTACATCCAGACACTCATGGCCGAGTTGCCTCGTCGATGACTATCGCGACGCCCTCAGTGCCGCCATGTTGGCATAGCGTCGCTTCATCCACCGGTTGTAGATATTGCGCAGCCATATCTTGTGCAGAGCGATGAAGACCAGTCCTATAAGCATCATGATGATATACGACACCGTGTTGCTGCATACCAGTCTGAGCAGGCAGATGATGAGCATCGGTCCCAGATATACTCCAAAACTTACCAGCATCTGCACATAGTTGCCGTTGATGCCCGCCTTGCCCGTAAACTTGGTGTTGAGAGGCATGGTCTGCTTGTTGTATATCGTCAGCTGGAAGATGGTGAAGTACTGGAAGCCTGCGGTGAACACGCCGTAGGCTATCAGCATCAGCAGACTCCATTTGCCGGCTATCACCTGTGGCAGCATCAGCAGGAAAGGCCATAGCAACAGGGTGCTGTAGATGTAGTATTTGGTGCGAAGGAGCATCAGTATGTTCTCCTTGTGGGTGAGCAGACAGTCGATGTAGTTGCCCTCGTAGCTCATGACCTGCATCACCGTCATGGTGCCAAAGAGCAGATAGCAGTAGATGCACCAGAACGATGAGTAGTAGTCGCCGTCGTAGATGTCGGTAAAGACGATGACCATGCTGAATACCGCCACCATGAAGAACGCCGTTATCAGACCCTTGCGTGGGTTCTTGTTGCGCATCAGCAGCCGCAGTTCCATCTTGGCGTACATGCCTATCTCTCCATACTTGTCGAGATACTTCATCTGCGACACGTTGTGGGTCTTCACCGTTTCCTTCCTCAACAGTTCGCTGCGTACATGGGTGTACTGCAGACGGCGGTTGATGAGCGTGAGTACCACCAGCAGGGCTATCACACCTATATATATAAGTATGTTGCCACGCTCCATCAGCGTGCCGATGGTGGCGTAGAGGTCAAAGAAGTTTTCCCAACCCTTGAGCTTGCCCCACTTGAGCAGGATGGGCAGCGCCATGGTGCCATAGACACCCACGGGCATGAGCCACCACCACAGCGTGTCGGTGGTGAGGGTCTTGACGATGAGATACCATTGGCTGTTGGCGGCTATGAGCAACCACCACACCAGCAGAAACGCCAGCGACATCCACACGCCGTAGCTGAAAACGAGCGACATGAGCGTGAAGGGCACCAGGATGACAAACCAGGTGAAATTGTAGCGGGTCAGTATGGATGTGGCGACAAACGTGTCGATGCAGTCATAGCGTGACAGCGGCAGCAGATAGTATGGCTTTACTATCTGGGCTGGTGTCTGCTGGGCCATGAAGCGTGACGCGAAGTCGAGCAACAGCAGAAACGGGGCAAGGCCGAAGCAGAATTCGAGCGGGGTGGTGCCTCGGCTGTTGTTGGCGATAAGCGAAAGCATCACCGCAAGGAACAACATGTAGAGGAAACCGAAACTCATGGAGAACCAAACGATGTATTTGGCAGCGCGGTTCTGCTCATAGTTCAAGGCGCGACGGTCTGCCAGTTTGCGGTGATGGCGAAGCGTCTTGAATATCTGGTATCTGTTCATAACAAGCGTGGTCTGGTTGAGGATGGGGATAAGCGACTATCTCAGGTCGACGACCTCGGCGTGGGGAAATTCCTTGGCGTTGAAGGTGAAGACGCTGTCGGCCAAACGGCCAGCCTTGAAGTTGCGCACGGTGACAGTGGTCCACTCTTTGCCGCGGCGCATCTTGATGGTCTCGGGGTGCGAGGTCTTCTTGTCGATAAGGATATAGATTTCGGGCACGCTGTTTTTGGGGTTCCGAGCAGTGAGATGCACCCAGTAGGCCTTGCCTTTATCGGTAAGACCGAGGTTGTAGCCGGTCTTATACATATTGATAAATCTGTAGGGGTTCATCTGCAGCTGCTGGGCGGCGGTGGGGGTGCTCACGTTGACCTCTTCGGTCGACTTGAGGTAAGACCACTGTGTCTTGCCGTTGTACCATATTATCGAGTGGGGCGTTGTCACCTGAAACTTGTTGCCCTTGAGCGACAGCCGTCCGCTCACGGTGCCTGTCTTGGCGCTGGAAAGGGTGAATTGGGCTGTTGCGCCGTTCTTGTTGCTCACCACGGCAGCCGTCTTGTCAAGCACCTTGCGGGCTTGGGCGGCGTTCTGTGCGCCGATGGTGAGGGTGAGCATCACCATCAGTGTGATTAAAATAGTCTTTTTCATCATTTATCTGACAAAATACTGTTAAGTTGGTTCTCGTCGTTGACCAGCACCTGTCTCGGCTTGGAGCCCTGGGCTGCACCCACGATGCCGTATTGCTCGAGGAGGTCCATGATGCGTCCGGCGCGGTTGTAGCCGATGCTGAACTTGCGCTGGATGCTGCTGGTAGAGCCTTGCTGGTTGAGTACCACGTATCGTGCCACCTCGTTGAGCATTGGGTCCTTGTCGGCAATGGGCTCGCGGGGTGTGCTGGCGCCTTCGCCCTGCGACACGTCGACAGGCTCGGGCAGCTCCATAGGCTCTACGGGACCTGGCTGGTCTTCGATAAAGGTGTTGATGGCGTTTATCTCCTCGGTGTCGATGAAGGCACACTGCACGCGCACTGGCTCAGAGCCGTTGAGGAACAGCATGTCGCCCATACCTATGAGCTGGTCGGCGCCCTTGCGGTCGAGGATGGTGCGCGAGTCTATCTGGGCTCCTACGCGGAACGCCATACGGCCAGGGAAATTGGCCTTGATGTTACCGGTGATGATAGAGGTGGTAGGACGCTGCGTGGCGATAATCATGTGTATGCCCACGGCGCGCGCAAGCTGGGCTATGCGTGCGATAGGCAGCTCGACTTCCTTGCCGGCAGTCATAATGAGGTCGCCGAACTCGTCGATGATTACCACAATGTATGGCATATACTCGTGACCGTTGTTCGGGTTGAGCCTGTGGTTAAGGTAAAGAGCGTTATAGTCCTTTATCTTGTTCACACCTGCGGCCTTGAGCAGGTCGTAGCGATGGTCCATCAGTGTGCAGAGCGAGTTGAGCGTGCGCACCACCTTCTGCACGTTGGTGATGATGGGCTCGTCGTCGTTCTCGGGCAGACAGGCCATGAAGTGCTGGGCTATCTTGTTGTAGGGGGTAAACTCCACCTTCTTGGGGTCTACCAGCACAAACTTCAGTTCATTGGGGTGCTTCTTAAAGAGCAGTGAGTTGATGATGACGTTGAGTCCTACCGACTTACCCATACCCGTGGCACCAGCCACAAGCAGGTGGGGCAGCTTGGCAAGGTCTACCATGAACACCTCGTTGGTGATGGTCTTGCCCAGAGCCATCGGCAGCTCCATCTTGGTCTCCTTGAATTTCTTGACGCCCAGCACGCTCTCCAGCGACACGGTCGATTTCTTCTTGTTGGGCACCTCGATACCTATCGTGCCCTTGCCGGGGATAGGCGCGATAATACGTATGCCCTCGGCGGCAAGGCTCATGGCTATGTCGTCTTCCAGGTTGCGTATCTTGGCAATTCGGGTACCTGGCGTGGGCGTAATCTCATAGAGGGTTACGGTGGGGCCAACGGTGGCGTTAATCTTGTCGATGCTCACGTCGAAATAGCGCAGCACCTCGACGATGTGGGCATTGTTGACCTTGATTTCCTCCATATCCACGGCGTTACCCTTGCCGGCGTTGTGGTCTTTGAGCAGACTGAGTGTAGGGAACTTGTATCGCGTGAAAGGCTCGCGGGGGTCAATGGGAGTCTTTCGTATCTCGTCGGCAGTGAGCGTCTTCGCCTGGGTGGTCTCGTCGCCCTTGGGCACCTCGATGGTTAGGGTGCTGCCCTTGGGCTCGTCGTTGGCGGCAGGCTCAATTTCTATATCAGGTACGGGCGTGGCGACCGTCGGCTCGTCGGGCGAAAGGTTCACAACCATAGCCCGCGACTCTTCTCTCACCTCGTCTTCAGGGTTCTCCTCGGAGCTGTCATCGCTTGTGTCCTCATCATCGCCGGCATTGACATTGGTGATGGGGGTATTGATGGTAAACTGGATTTTGGACGTAAAATAGCCCACGGGATTGAGCATCTTGCGGATGATGGTGATGGTCTCGGCGCTCAGATAGGTAAGGAAGGTGATGGCGGTAATGGCCAGCACCACCACCAGTCCGGGCGGGCCTATGAGGTTCTGCAGAAAGTCCACGCAGTACAGACCGTGTCTGCCGCCAGGGTTGAACACCAGATCTCCGGCGAAAGGCGTGAGAAACTTGGCCAGCGTCACCGAGCACCATACCATAACCACCGTGATGCAGGCAAACCACTTGAGCAGGCTCACCTTGTAGGCGCGCATCAGCCACAGTGCCACCATGAGCAGGAATACGGGGATGAGGAATGCGGCAAAGCCGAAGTTGACGGTAATGAGCCAGTAGCTGAGCATAGCTCCCAGCGACCCGCAGTAATTGGTAAACTGGCGGGAGAAATTCAGCCATTCGCCCGGGCGCATGTCGTCGAGTATGCTCTGGTCTGCCTGACCCGTGTTGAAGTAGGATACCATGGCGATGACCATGTATATCACGAAGCAGAGCACCAGTAGTCCCAGGATGAAGTCGACCTTCTCGTTGCTCAGTATGTTGACGAAGCCCACGGCCTCGCCCATTGATTTTGGCTTTTTCTCTGTTTTCTTCTTTGCCATTATATCGTGCGTGTTTATTATGTTGGTGTGTCGTAAATGGGTTCTCTGTCATTGATGGCAGTTAGCGTGTTGCCATGCAGCAACCCGTTGTATCTGCAAAAATACTCCAAAAAAGTCATATACGTTCACGAAATGATTATTATTTTCATCTTTAGCGTGTTTTTTTTATCTTCCTCGAGTATGGGTTGAACCGCCAGGACGGTTGTCGGTATCGTGGAAGTTGCCGTGATGACCATCGCTTGGCAGAAGGGCATAAAAAAACAGCCCGGGCTGACAAACGCTATTGTGCAGACGTGGGCTGTTAGTGTACAATAATCTACATAAGGTTTTATTTTTAGTATTGCACTCTCTCACAGAGTATAACTTTATAACTTACTACTACCATAACAACGCTTACCCTTGTCATCCCTACCGCAGTGATGATGTTTTTAATGATTTTAACATTTGTAATGCCACTCCAAACGATATTTTGGCTAAATTTGTACACCTATATATATTATATATGTCCGCCGGACGATGGTCACGACCAATAGGGGAGTGGGGCAACGGGCCGAGGACGCAGAGGAAGGTATGAATATGACAACGATGATGAAGAAGGCCGACAGGCTGATGAAGACGCTCTGTGCGGCGGTGGTGATGGTGCTGGCGGTGACTGCTGCCAGCGCTGCCGACCTGGACTCGTGGCGCGCCGGCACTGTGGTGAGTGCCCAGGAGGTGACACGCTATGGCGTAGACCGCTGCTTCGCCATCGAGCAGATAAGCGATGCGGTGTTTGCCCGTATGTGCTACTCCTATATGCCCAATCCCCACATAGCCCGAGCCGACCTGCGCTATCTGCGGCTGCTCCACCGCGACGCCCACGACCGCATCGTGCTCGGCGAGATGGTCTGCCATCGTCGCATCGCTGCCGACCTGGTGGCTATCTTCCGTCAGCTCTACGATGCCCATTATCCCATCGCGCGCATGGTGCTGGTCGACGAGTATCGGGCTGACGACGAGACCTCCATGCGGGCCAACAACACCTCCTGCTTCTGCTACCGCACCGTGGCTGGCAGTCGCAAGGTCTCTGCCCATGCCATGGGGATGGCTGTAGACATCAATCCGCTGTACAATCCCTATGTCAAGCGGCGTGCCAATGGCCGGCTGTTCATCCAGCCAGCCAACGCCGAACCCTATACCCATCGCGAGCTCCGCTTCGACTACAAGATAGAGCGTGGCGACCTCTGCCACCGCCTTTTCCTCCAGCACGGCTTCAGCTGGGGTGGTGCCTGGCGCTCGCTCAAGGACTACCAGCATTTTGAGAAATCATTCTAATCACTGATATGCAAACAGACATACAGCCCGCGACCCACTGTGTGAGAGTATGCCACTCTTTCTATCCAGCCATGATGGGTGGCCCCAATTGTGACCATGACGAAGTGGAAACCTATGACCTTGCTGCGCTCAGCCCAGGTGATGCCCTCAAGTGGCGTGGTGAAGGCGGACGGTGGAAACCGCTCGTCTTTGTCGGCGCTGATGACGACGGCATCGACATCCGTTATGGCGACAGCGTCACCCATATCTGCTATGGTGGCGGTCATCACTGCGACACCGACGGCCATGACTACTGCCGTTTTGAACTTTATGTATCTGTAGACTAATAACCCCTTATGCTATGGACCCAGCACTGAACAATTATCTTAAAGCCGCCGATATGGCCTACGACATCGGTGAGATACACGCCCTCACTCCCGACTGCGCCCACCACGATACCCTCCTACGCCAGCAAGAGGTGTTGGGGCTGCTCGACCAGGCTGTTGACGGCGGTTATGTGCAAGCCTATCCCATGAAAGCGCTCCTCTCCGCTGCCGATGACTGGAGTACGTTCCGCCTCGTTCGTCCCGAGCTCTTCAGACAGATACTCCTCGAGGGCATCGATCGCGGATGTCTGGCCCCAGAACACGATGAAGCATGGACATGGATGACTCTGGCTGCCGAAAACAACGACCCCGAGGAGTTTATGGACGACATGGAGCGCTATTACGACCTGCTCATGACCGCCCTGGAGCATGGCAACTATGACGCAGAGACCATCATGGACATGATATGGCCTCCCGAACAGATTATAGAAGAAGACTGATATGGAAAAGGACATCAAGAGACTGGGCAAGCTGTTCTCCAAGATAGACGGGTTTGCCTCTACGCCCAAGCGGTGGCGCAATATCGCCCTGGCACAGGAGGCGTTTGAGTTTATGACCACCCGCCTGCCGTTGCGGGTCGAGGGCGAGCTGTCGCCTTACACCCGTGTGCGTCTGCTCGACATGATGATGGAGTGTGTGGACGAACTCGATGTGCCCCGATTTGCGCTCAAGGTGCGCGAGTACCAGTTGTCGATGCGCGCCCTCATCGATGACGCGCAGGACCTTGCCACCGACACCTCCTTCGACGACTATACTGGCGACGCAGCCGGCTACCGTCGCCAGCTGGATGTCTTTGACGATGTGGAGCGTGCCCGCCAGAAGTTGGCAGACTATATCGACCCCGCCGTGAGCGACGACGAGTGGATGGAGCGTTACCACGCCACGCTCCGCTTCTGTCCTGTCGAGCGCACAGAGCAGTGGGAAGAGGTTATCTATGAGGTAGAGCGCCGCTGTTACAACAAGACACGGCTGTCGTGGCGAGGTATGGGCTTCTGCTTCAAGTATTGGAGCATCAAGAGGGATGTCCTCGCCGCGATGGGCATCGACTGGCAGAGTCCGCAGGAGATGAACCCGCGGTGCAGGTTTGACTGAGCGCGCGCAGTCACCACCCAGAGAAATGCGAAAAGGGACGCGGAAGGCATGTGGTCTTCCTGCGTCCCTTTTCTGATAAATATAAAGTGAAAAATGGTCTCATATCAGAGGCATACCAGCCTCGGCACACTCGCGGCGCATGTCTTCGGGCCAGATACTCGCCTGGATTTCGCCGATATGTGCCTTGTGGAGCAGCACCATGCACAGTCGGCTCTGCCCGATACCGCCTCCGATGCTCAGCGGCAGCTTTCCGTCGAGCAGCTGACGGTGGAAGTAGAGCTCCTTGCGGTCTTCCTTGCCCTCGAGGGCCAACTGGCGCAGCAGGGCTTCCTTGTCTACGCGGATGCCCATGGACGACAGCTCAAACGAACGGTTGAGTATGGGGTACCAAATCAGTATATCGCCATTGAGTCCGGCCCTCCCGTTCTCGCCCATGGTCGTCCAGTCGTCGTAGTCGGGAGCGCGGCCGTCGTGCTTCTTGCCGTCGCTCAGCCGGCCACCAATTCCGATGATGAACACGGCGCCCCACTTGCGGCAGATGGCGTCTTCGCGCTCCTTGGGGGTGAGGTCGGGGTACATCTGGAGCAGTTCTTCGCTGTGTATGAAGTGTATCTGTCGCGGCAGAAATGCCTTCAGTTGCGGATAAGTCTCACACGCCAGATACTCGGTGCGCAGAATGGCGGCGTAGATGCGCTCTACCACGTTCTTGAGATGACTCACTGTGCGCTCCTCATTGGTTATCACCGCTTCCCAGTCCCACTGGTCCACGTAGAGCGAGTGCAGATTGTCCAGTTCTTCATCGGCGCGTATAGCGTTCATGTCGGTATAGATGCCGTAGCCCGGTTCAATCTCGTATTCAGCCAACGTGAGCCGCTTCCACTTGGCCAGCGAGTGCACCACTTCGGCTTTGGCGTCGCCCAGGTCGAGGATGGGGAACGTCACGGGGCGCTCGGTGCCGTTCAAGTCGTCGTTGATGCCCAGTCCTTTGAGCACAAAGAGCGGTGCAGTAACCCGTTGCAACCGCAGTTCGGTCGAGAGGTTCTGCTGAAAGAAGTCCTTGACCAGCTTGATGCCATGTTCGGTCTGACGGCGGTCAAGTACACGCTTGTATTCTTTATTGATGATAAGTTTACTCATGATTTCGTGTTAAATTGCTTGCAAAGGTAGATAATTTCTTATAAACTGCAAATTAAATTGCGTTATATTTTGTCAATCTGTCGATAATCGTGGGAAATATATTGACAATCTGTGCGCCGCTGCAAATAAATGATAGGAATTTTGCACATTTCAAAAGAAAGCTGTAACTTTGCATCACAGTTATGGCTCCGTAGCTTAGCTGAATAGAGCGTCAGATTCCGGTTCTGAAGGTCTTGGGTTTGAATCCCAACGGAGTCACTACGATGAAAGAGGAAGTCACCGAGATGGGGTAGGCTTCCTCTTTTGCTTTTGTGTTTGTGCCCAGCGCGACAGCCCTTGTCGCGGTTCTTGTAAAACATTGATATAGCGATCGTTGAGGCTGCGATGTCGCCGTGCTGATGACTTTTGCTGGCTCGTATCATAAGTCACGTGAGCCCGTATCGTATGTCACGCGGTCACGTGACAATTGGTACGTGCTCACGTATCATTTGATACGAGCCGACGACGATGGTCAGTGGTCTGCCGATGATGGTCAGTGGGCCGCCGCCGGTGGTTTGTGTACCCATCTATGGCCACTGGGCGATGGCGTAAGCATGGAGGCTGTCGGCCAAATCGCCCCTTTCTGGCTCGAGTTTAGTCATAATAAATATAAATATGTGTGATTTTGCCTCCGGCGTTGTCGGAAAATCAATAATTATTTGTAATTTTGCATCTTAATAGCAACATGCTGATACGACAGATGAGTAATAGCTCTACCGAACACATATTGACACAAACCATCGATGCCCTTGCCGACCCCTCTTCGTTAGAGGGGCTTATCTGTGGGCGCTCATTTCCCTCGTGGCCCGTCCTCGAAGAGATCGTCCAGTTGGCAAGAGCGGTTATATTTCCAGGCTACTACGGCAAATCATCGGTCGACCCCAACACCTTACGCTTCCATATCGGTGTCACTGTCGAACAGTTGCACCACCTGCTCGAACAGCAGATACGTGACGTGCTCTGCGCAGCGCGCCCCGATGATGCCGTGTCGGTTCTGCGGCGTGAGGCCAAGGACAAGGCTATGCAGCTGATAGCGCGTCTGCCCGAGCTGCGCCGCCGGCTTGCCACCGATGTCGACGCCGCCTATCTGGGTGACCCTGCCGCCAAGAGCTTTGCCGAGATTATCAGCTGCTATCCCACCATCAAGGCCCTGTCCAACTATCGTATAGCGCATGAGCTATACCTCCTTGGCGTTCCCCTCATCCCCAGGATGATGACAGAGATGGCCCACTCGGAGACCGGCATCGACATTCACCCTGGCGCCACGATTGGCGACCACTTCGCCATAGACCATGGCACGGGTGTGGTAATCGGCGAGACCTGCCGCATAGGCCGCAACGTGAAGCTCTATCAGGGAGTGACGCTGGGCGCCCGCAGTTTCCCCCTCGATGACCAGGGCAACCCCATCAAGGGTATCGACCGCCATCCCATCCTCGAAGACAACGTGGTGGTCTACGCCAATGCCACCATCCTGGGTCGCATCACTATCGGCAAAGGCTGTGTGGTGGGCGCCAATACTTGGGTGATGCACGACATGGCCCCTCAGACAAGCAAATACATAAAGAACAAAGACGATAATAACAATGGAATTTGAACTCATCGCCAAAACCTTCATGGGCCTGGAGCCCATTTTGGCACAAGAGCTGACCCAATTGGGTGCTAACAACGTACAGATAGGACGCCGCATGGTGTCGTTTACCGGCGACAAGGAGCTGATGTATCGCGCCAACTTCCAGCTGCACACCGCCATCCGTATCCTCAAAACCATCAAACACTTCAAGGCCCGCTCTGCCGAGGACGTCTATGAGGCCGTAAAGCAGATAGAATGGCAGAAGTATATCCTTGATGGCAAGACTTTCGCCGTTGACTCGGTGGTCTACTCAGAGGAATTCCGCAACTCCCGCTTCGTAACCTATAAGGTCAAGGATGCCATTGTCGACCAGTTCAGAGAACAGACCGGCAACCGCCCCAACATCTCTGTGACCAACCCTGATATCCGTCTGCATATCCATATCGCCGAAGACAACGCAACCCTCTGCCTCGACTCGAGCGGCGAGTCTCTGCACCGCCGTGGCTACCGTCAGGAGAGCGTAGAGGCACCTCTGAACGAGGTGTTGGCAGCCGGCATGATACTCATGACAGGCTGGAAGGGCGAGTGTGACTTCATAGACCCCATGTGTGGGTCGGGCACGCTGCTGGTCGAGGCTGCACTGATAGCCCGCAACATCAGCCCAGGTGTCTTCCGCAAGGAGTTTGCCTTTGAGAAGTGGCCCGACTTCGACGCCGACCTCTTCGACAACATCTACAATGACGACTCTCGCGAGCGCGAGTTCGAACACCACATCTATGGTTATGATGTGGATATGAAGGCGGTAAACACCGCGCGTCTGAACGTGCGTGCCGCCGGACTCACCAAGGACATCACCATAGAGAATGCCGACTTCAAGAACTTCACCAAGCCTGCCAACAAGAGCATCATGGTGACCAATCCTCCTTACGGCGAACGCATCTCTACCCCCAACCTGCTCGCCACCTACAAGATGATAGGCGAGCGTCTCAAGCACCAGTTCATGGGCAATGAGGCTTGGGTGCTCTCTTACCGCGAGGAATGCTTCGACCAGATAGGTCTGAAGCCCTCTATCAAGATACCCGTCTACAACGGCAGTCTGGAGTGCGAGTTCCGCAAGTATGCCATCTTCGACGGCAAGATGCGCGACTTCCGCTCTGAGGGCGGTGTGGTGAAGACTGAAGACGAGAAGCGCGAGATGGCACAGAAGCACCGCTTCCGCAAGGAGCGTGAGTTCAAGCGCCGTCTGGACGAGCATGAGGAAAACGAGGAAGGCGACATCCGCTCATTCAAGTTCCACTCGTTTGACGACAAGCAGCGTCCTGCCCGTCGTGGCAAGGACGACCGCTTCGGCGACCGTCAGGACCGTCCCCGTCCCCGCTTCACCGACAACGACCGTCGTGGCAAGGACAGCCGTGGCGGCAAGGGCGGCAGCAAGGGTGGCAAGCGCAATCCCTTCAAGACATACGACGCCGAGACAGAAGATTAATCATCAGGACAGCAGTCAGGGTGCTTCCATCCCTATGCACCGCAACGGGGGAGGCACCGGGGCTGTCAGTATAATATATATATAATAAGGTAGAGGTCATGAATATCAAGACATCATTCATCGCTATGGCAGCAATGTTATCAATGGGCGTGCAGGCACAGACCGCACAGCAGGTAGGTATGGTCAAGGAGCAGACAGGCGACAAGGGACTCACCCTTGAAGACATCAACTTTGGCGGCAGAAACTTCCACAACATGCGTGTGCAGAACCGCTGGTGCACCTGGTGGGGCAACCAGCTGGTGCGTCAGGATGCCGAGGCCTGCTTCATCGTAGACAAGAAGAGCGGCAAGGAGCGCCGTCTCTTTGCCATCAATGAGGTAAACCAGTGGGCTGGTCCCACCAAGAGCCGCAAGGTACACTCGCTCTACAACGCGCAGTTCCCCTATGCCGACAAGAGCATCGTGGTCATCCGCGAAGGACACACGATATACACCTTTGACTTCAAGAAGAAGGCACTGCTCTGCGAGCGCCAGATAGATGGCGATATCCTCGAGACCTGTGCTGCCAGCGAGGCTGTGGCATATCTCAAGGACGACAACCTCTATGTGCAGCGCGGCGTGAAGGAGTGGCAGCTCTCTGCCGACGGTTCGCGCAACATCGTCTACGGACAGAGCGTACACCGCGATGAGTTTGGCATACACAAGGGCACCTTCTGGAGTCCCGACGGTACGCGTTTGGCCTTCTACCGCATGGACCAGTCGATGGTGACCGACTATCCCCAGGTCAACATCCCTGAAATCAACTTCAACCACCCCGAGACCGAGAGCTGCATAGCCACCGCCGCTCCCGACAAGTATCCCATGACCGGCGAGACTTCTCACAAGGTGACCGTGGGAGTCTTTGACCTCAACACCGGCAAAACCGTCTATCTCAAAGCCGGCGACCCCACTGACCGCTACTTCACCAACATCGCCTGGAGCGCCGACGGCAGCAAGGTCTATATGTTTGAACTCAACCGCGACCAGAACGACAGCCGTCTCACCTGTTACGACGCACAGACAGGCGAAAAGAGCGGCGAGCTCTATCGTGAGACCGACGAGAAATACGTAGAGCCGCAGAACCCCATCATGTTCCTGCCTTGGGACAGTTCCACCTTTATCATGCAGAGCCGTTGCGACGGTTACAACCACCTCTACCTCTGCTCCATCGGCAAGCATGGCAGTCGTATGGCTGGCAATACCGAGTCGGTAGACATCAAGCCCCTCACCCAGGGCGAGTGGGAAGTGTTTGAGGTGGTAGGCTTCAACGCCCGTCGCAAGAGTGTCATCATCACCGGCAATGCCCTCAGTCCTATCCAGAAGAACGTGTTCATGGTAGACTGTGTTACCGGCAAGCGCACCCTCATCGACGCCAATGGCGAGGGCTGGCACAGTGCCCAGATAAGCAGTGACGGTCAGTACCTCTATGACTCTTACACTACACCTGACACCCCTCGCAATATCGCCATCATCAATGTAGACAACGGCAAGAAGCTCGACTACTTCTCTGCCCCCGACCCCTGGAAGGGTTATCGCGTGCCCGAGTACAGTTGTGGTACGGTGAAGGCAGCTGATGGTACCACCGACCTCTACTGGCGTATGGTCAAGCCCACAGGCTTCGACCCCGCCAAGAAGTATCCCGCCATCGTCTATGTCTATGGCGGTCCCCACGCCCACAATGTCGAAGCAAGCTGGCACTATGGCAGCCGCAGTTGGGAGACATATATGGCCGACAAGGGCTATCTGCTCTACATCCTCGACAATCGCGGCAGCGAGCATCGTGGCAAAGCCTTTGAGCAGGTTACGTTCCGCCAGTTGGGTCAGGAAGAGATGAAAGACCAGATGAAAGGTGTGGAATATCTGAAGAGCCTTCCCTATGTCGATGGAGACAAAATCGGCGTTCACGGATGGAGCTTCGGCGGATTTATGACCATCTCGCTGATGACCAATTACCCCGACGTGTTCAAGGTAGGCGTGGCCGGTGGTCCCGTCATCGACTGGCACTGGTACGAGGTGATGTATGGCGAGCGCTACATGGACACCCCGCAGACTAACCCTGAAGGCTACAAGAAGACATCGCTGCTCTACAAGGCCAAGGACCTCAAGGGCAAGCTCCAGATTATCACCGGCTACAACGACCCTACCGTCGTGCCTCAGCACTGCCTCACCTTCCTCAAGGCATGTATCGCCGCCGGCACCCAGCCCGACTTCTTTGCCTATCCCGGTGAACCCCACAACATGCGCGGTCATCAGAGTACCCATCTCCATGAGCGCATCAGTCAGTACTTCTTTGACTATCTCAAGTAAAGACATAAACCTATAATTCATATACAGTCATGAAGATATTATTGTTAGGAAGCGGCGGCCGCGAACACGCCTTGGCCTGGAAAATCGCTCAAAGCGAGAAAGTGGAGAACCTCTTTATCGCTCCCGGAAACGCCGGTACGGCCGGTGTGGGGCAGAATGTGGCTATCAAGGCCGATGATTTTGAGTCGCTCAAGCAGTTTGTCGCCGACAACGGTGTGGATATGGTTGTGGTAGGCCCCGAAGACCCGCTGGTCAAGGGCATCTACGACGACTTCAAGGCCGACGAGCGTACTGCCGGTGTGCCCGTGATAGGTCCCTCCAAGGCCGGTGCCGTGCTCGAGGGCAGCAAGGACTTTGCCAAGCAGTTTATGAAGCGCCACAATATCCCCACGGCACGCTACGAGACCTTCGACGGTACCACCCTTGATGAAGGCTTGAAGTTTCTCGAAACCCTCAAGGCTCCCTACGTGCTCAAGGCCGACGGACTTTGTGCCGGCAAGGGTGTGCTCATCCTCCCCACGCTCGACGAAGCCAAGAAAGAGCTGCGCGAGATGCTCGGCGGTATGTTCGGTAATGCCTCTGCGCGTGTGGTCATCGAAGAATTCCTCAGCGGTATCGAGTGCTCTGTGTTTGTGCTTACCGACGGCAAGAACTATAAGGTCCTGCCCGAGGCCAAGGACTACAAGCGTATCGGCGAGGGTGATACCGGTCTGAATACAGGCGGTATGGGCAGTGTTACGCCCGTTCCCTTTGCCACCGAGGCATGGATGAAGAAGGTGGAAGACCGCATCATCCGTCCTACAGTCGATGGCCTCGCCGAGGAAGGTATCGACTACAAAGGCTTCATCTTCTTCGGACTCATCAATGTCGATGGCGAGCCTATGGTGATAGAATACAACTGCCGTATGGGTGACCCCGAGACCGAGAGCGTCATGCTGAGGCTGAAGAGCGACATCGTGGACCTCTTTGAGGGTGTTGCCGAGGGCAATCTGGCTGATCGCAAGATAGAGTTTGATCCTCGCGCAGCCGTATGCATCATGCTCGTCAGCGGCGGATACCCCGAGCACTACGAGAAAGGTTATCCCATTAGCGGTATCGACAGCGTGGAGGGCAGCATCGTCTTCCATAGCGGTACGGCAGTCAAAGACGGCGAAGTGGTCACTGCCGGTGGCCGCGTGATAGCTGTCTCGTCGTACGGCAAAGACCGTGAAGAAGCCCTCCGCAAGAGTTTCGGTGAAGCCCAGAAGATACAGTTCAAGGACAAGTACTTCAGAAGCGACATCGGTCAGGACCTCAAGTGACACAAGCATAACCCCCAGGCTCTCTGCCGTGACCTGCGGCAGGGAGCAGACAAGAGTAACGAATGAAACGGATACAGAACAGATTAGCCGAAAGCAGATATGCGCTGCCCTTCGTGGCAGTGGTAGCCGTGGCGGTATACCTGGCTGCCGGGCTCTTTACCCACAATCTGTGGGCGGAGTTCGGCATGCTCATACTCGCCACCTACCTCATGGTGCTGATGAACAACCATCACGCCCTCATACGCATCTATAGCCGTATGGTTTCCTGTGCGTTTCTCGTGTTCAGCATGACGACGCTCTTCCTGTTCCCCCACATCCAGAGTGGCGTCGCGGCTTTGGGGTTTGCCACCTTCTACACGCTCCTCTTCCATTCCTATCAGGACAAGCAGGCCACGGGCATTGTCTTCTATGCCTTTGTCTGTCTGGGAGTGGTCTCCATGATATGGATGCGTGTGCTCTGGCTGTTGCCGGTGCTATGGATATTGCTCGCCACCAAGATGCTGGCTTTCAGCAGTCGCACTCTGCTGGCGTCACTCATGGGGCTGACGCTCCCTTATTGGCTTGTGGGTTGCTATCTGGTCTATACCCACAGACTGACAGAGCATACAGACTATCTGCTGACGATTGCGAGCGTCGACGCGTTGGCCGGCTTCGCCTCCCTCCCGCTCATGGTCACCCTGACCATCATCTTTGTGCTGCTGATGGGTGTGCTGGGAATGTGCCATTATCTCCATACGAGTTACAATGACCGTATCAGCACCCGTATGATTTATGAGTTCCTGGTTATCATGCAGATTGTGCTGAGTGTGTTTATCGTCCTGCAGCCCCAGAGCTATGCTGCGCTGCTCCCGTTGCTCATCGTCAACACCTCGCCGCTGATTGCCCATTTCCTGGCGCTCAGCCACACCAAAACCAGTAATGTCACTTTCCTTGTCATCGCCGCCGCCAGTGTGGCGTTAATCCTTTGCAACTTAGTATTATGTTGATAGATTTCGGCTATTGGGGCATGCTGCTGTCCTCGTTCCTTGCTGGAAGTGTCTTCCCCTTCTCCAGTGAAGCCATCATGTTGGGCTTGCTGGCGGCAGGCCTTAATCCGGTCTATCTGATTATCTATGCCACGATAGGCAATGTAGCTGGCTCCATGTTCAATTACGGCGTAGGCCGTATGGGTAAGATGGAGTGGATAGAGAAGTACCTCCACATCAAGAAGGAGAAGGTGGAACGGGCGCAGAGGTTCCTTTCCGGCCACGGCGCATGGCTTGGCGTCTTCTCGTTTCTGCCTGTATTGGGCAGCGCCATCAGCGTGGCATTGGGATTGATGAAGGCCAATCTCTGCATTACATTTACCAGCATCACCCTGGGCAAGTTGATACGCTACATAGCCCTTGCCGCAGGCGCTTCATTAGTAATATGACATATTATGCGAATCCCTACATCTCTTTTATTCCTTGCGGGCGTAGTGCTATTGGGTTCTTGCAGCATGAAAAGTGCTGAAGACACGCGCTCCATCATTGTCAGTATCGAGCCTTTGCGCTATTTCACCGAGCAGATAGCCGGCGACAGGTTTGTCGTCAAGTCGATGGTGCCCAAGGGCAGCAACCCCGAGACCTACGAGCCCACCGCGCGCCAGATGATAGACCTCTCCAAGAGCGACATGTATATTAAGGTAGGGCAGATAGGCTTTGAGCGTGCCTGGATGAAGAAACTTGAGAAGAACGCGCCCCATACCATCGTCATCGACTCTTCCCAGGGGATAGAGATGGCCACGACCATGCACGGACATCCCGACCCTCACACCTGGATGAGCACCCAGAACGCTGTGATCATCGCCCGCAACATCTACCGTGCCCTCGCGGCGGTAGACACCAAGGACAGCCTCTACTTCAAGGCCAACCTTGAGAACCTCGTCAGCCGTATCAACATCCTCGATACCCATATCCGCGAGCAGATTACCCGCGACAAGTCCACAGCCTTCCTTGTCTACCACCCATCACTCACTTATTTCGCCCGAGACTACCGTCTGCGCCAGATACCCATTGAAGAGGAAGGACGCGAACCCTCTGTGTCGCAGTTGATGGCCACCATCAAGGTAGCCAAGGACAACCAGGTGAAGTGCCTCTTTCTCCAGAAGGAGTTTGCCAACCGCAATACGCGCATCGTAGCCCGTGAGACCGGCGCTACGGTCATCACCATCAATCCCCTCAGTTATAACTGGGAAGACGAGATGCTCCTCACCGCCAAGCGGTTGAAGTAGCCGCTCGCCCCAATCATCCACAGCTATCACATCCACAACCATGAGTCCCATTATCACCCTCGACAACATCAGCGCCAGTTATGACGGCAAGTCTGTATTGGAGCATGTCTCTCTCCAGATTTACCCTCACGACTATCTGGCTGTCATCGGTCCCAACGGCGGTGGCAAGACTACGCTCATGCGTGTCATCCTCGGACTCAAGAAACCCGATGCCGGACGCGTGGCTTTCTTCCGCGACGGCGAGGCTGTCGACCACCTCGGCATAGGCTATCTCCCCCAGTACAGTCAGATAGACCGTCATTTCCCCATCTCCGTCTACGACATTGTAGCCTCTGGTCTGAAGACCCGCCACTGGTGGCAGCGCCGCCTCGATGCCCATCAGCGTCGCCAGATTGACGACACCCTCTCCCGCCTTGAACTCGGCGACTTGGCCCGTCGTCATGTAGGCCAGCTCTCTGGTGGCCAGCTTCAGCGCGTGTTGCTTGCGCGTGCTGTCGTCTCCAACCCCGAGGTGCTTATCCTTGACGAGCCCAATACCTACATCGACAAGCGCTTTCAGGAGCAGATGTACCAGACCCTTGCCGAACTCAACCGCTCCTGCGCCATCGTCATCGTGAGCCACGACATTGCCACCGTGATTGACAATGCCCGCCATGTGGCGTGTGTCAACCACACTCTCCACTACCACGATACCGTTTCGATGCCCCATGAGAGAATCGAAGAGCATTTCCTCAATATTTGACCTATCTGTGACCATGTCTGTCACGCGGAAATGTAAAAACTGATTAAAAAGAACACATCCTTTTCATTTTCTTTATCATTACTGCACTTTCTTGCACGAAAAGCAGTAACTTTGCAAGTATATATAGGCCCGAAATTATTAATAATTACATAATAACAATGAAACAGTACAAAATTGTGGACAATATTCTCGGCTGGTTTACATTCCTTGTGGCAGCTGTAGTCTATTGTTCTACCATTGAGCCGACTGCCTCGTTCTGGGACTGTCCGGAGTTTATCACCACCGGCTACAAGATGGAGATAGGCCATCCACCTGGGGCACCATTCTTCATGCTCACCGCCAACCTCTTCACCCAGTTTGTAAGCGACCCGTCTATGGTGGCCCGCATGGTCAACACCATGAGTGCGCTGCTCAGCGCCACCACCATTCTCTTCCTTTTCTGGAGTATCACCCACCTTACGCGCAGGCTGATAATCAAGGACTGGAGCAATATGACCACCAGCCGCATGATAGCCATCGAGGCATCTGGTCTGGTAGGTGCGCTTATCTATACCTTCAGTGATACCTTCTGGTTCTCTGCAGTCGAGGGCGAGGTCTACGCTTATTCTTCCGCCTTCACCGCCATTGTGTTCTGGCTTATCCTCAAGTGGGAAGACCACGCCGATGAGCCCCACTCCGACCGTTGGCTTGTACTGATAACCTATATGACCGGCTTGAGCATCGGCGTACACCTGCTCAACCTGCTGTGTATTCCCGCCATCGTGCTGGTGTTCACCTACCGCAAGTTCCCCAATGTCGAGCTCAAGGGTTCGCTTATTGCCCTCGCCATCTCGTTTGTCCTGGTGGCAGCAGTGCTTTACGGTGTCGTGCCTGGCATCATCACCGTGGGCGGATGGTTTGAGTTGCTGTTTGTCAACGTGCTTGGCTGTCCGTTCAATACCGGCGAGATTATCTATCTGATACTCCTTGTGGGCACCGTGATATGGGCCATCTACGAGACCTATACCAACCGTCACCCCAAGCTCCAGAATGTGGCATTCCTGCTCTCTGTGGCATTGTTGGGCATCCCCTTCTACGGTTTCGGCATCAAGGCAGCCGTGACCGGAGCCATCGTGCTCGCCATCCTGTGGTTCGTGCTCAACTACAAGCGTAAGGGCAGTGCCGGCAAGGCCGTGCATCTCGTGTCATCGCGTATCAAGAACACCGCGCTGCTCTGCATGCTGATGCTCATGATAGGCTACTCGAGCTACGCGCTCATCGTCATCCGCTCGGCAGCCAATCCTCCTATGGACCAGAACTCTCCCGAGGACATCTTCACCCTCGGCAGCTATCTCAGCCGCGACCAGTATGGCGACAGCCCGCTGCTCTACGGCCAGGCTTACACCTCTGAGGTGGCCCTCGATGAGAAAGACGGCATGTGTGTGCCTCGTATGAAGACGGGCGCGCCCATCTACAGCCGTAAGGAGAAGAGCAGTGAAGACGAGAAGGACTCTTACTTCATTGTCAATACCAAAGACCGCTATGTCTATGCCCAGAATATGGTTTTCCCACGTATGCACGACCGTGCCCATGCCCAGGAGTATGAAGACTGGATGGGTGGCGTTCAGGGCGATATCGTCAACTACGACCGCTGTGGCCAACCCGTGCAGGTTAAGGTCCCCTCGCAGTGGGATAACCTCAAGTTCTTCTTTTCTTACCAGTGCAACTTCATGTATTGGCGTTATTTCATGTGGAACTTTGCCGGTCGTCAGAACGATATTCAGGGCCACGGCGCTCTGGAGAAGGGTAACTGGATTACTGGTTTCAAATGGTTTGACAACTGGCGTCTCGGCAATCAGGACAACCTGCCCGACGACCTGAAGAACAATAAGGGACACAACGTATTCTACTGTCTGCCTCTCCTTATCGGTATCATCGGACTCTTCTGGCAGCTCTTCCGCGGACGCCGGGGCGAGCGCCAGTTCTGGGTAGTGGCATTCCTGTTCTTCATGACCGGTCTCGCCATCGTCATCTATCTCAACCAGACTCCCGGACAGCCCCGAGAGCGCGACTATGCTTATGCCGGCTCGTTCTATGCCTTCGCCATCTGGTGTGGTATGGGCGTCGCTGCCATCATCGACATGATTGCGCGCCGCTTCAAGAAGGAGAGCGTCATCATCAGCAGCGTTGTAGGTGCCGTGTGTCTGCTCATCCCCGTGCAGATGGCCAGCCAGACCTGGGACGACCACGACCGCAGTGGCCGATACACCTGCCGCGACTTCGGACAGAACTACCTCAACACCCTGCAGGACAAGGGCAACCCCATCATCTTCACCAATGGTGACAACGATACCTTCCCACTCTGGTACAACCAGGATGTAGAGGGCGTGCGTACCGATGCGCGCGTCTGCAACCTCAGTTATCTTGCTACCGACTGGTATATCGACCAGATGCGCCGTCCCGCCTACACCTCTCCTTCACTCCCCATCACCTGGAACCGTCTCCAGTACTGTATCGGTACCAACGACTATGTCGAAGTGCGTCCCGAGCTCAAGGAGCAGGTGCTTAAGTTCTATGAGCAGGACAAGGAAGAGGCTGTCAAGACCTTCGGCGAGAACCCCTTCGAGCTGAAGAACATCATGCAGCATTGGGTTCTGAGCAACGACCCCACCACCCATGTCATCCCCACCGACACCGTCTATGTCACCATCGACAAGGACGCCGTGCGCCGTAGCGGTATGATGATGGTCTCTGACTCTATCCCCGACCGGATGGTCATCTCGCTCAAGGGCAAGCGCGCGCTCTACAAGAACGACCTCATGATGCTCGAGATGGTGGCCAACAGCCAGTGGACACGTCCTATCTATGTCGCCATGACCGTGGGCGAAGACAACTACATGAACCTTGGCGACAACTTCATCCAGGAGGGCTTGGCTTATCGTATCTCTCCATTCACCACCAAGGACGGCAACAACTTCGACACCGAGACTACATATAATAATGTAATGAACCGCTACAAGTTTGGCGGTCTCGAGAAGCCCGGCATCTATCTCGACGAGACAGTTCGCCGCATGTGCTACACCCATCGACAGCTTATGGCTACCCTTGCGCTCAAACTTATCACCGAGGGCAAGACCGACAAGGCAGCAAAGGTGCTTGCCAAGGCCGAGAAGTGTCTTCCCACCTACAACCTGCCCCTGCGCTATATCGGCGGAGGCGGCGACATCGCCAGGGCGTATGCCCTCCTCGGTGCCAAGGCGAAGGCCAAGAAGATTATCAACGACCTCTGGCGCGACGCCACCCAGTACATGTCGTGGTATGTCACCCTCAACGACGCCAACTTCCACCAGTACTACAACGAGTGTCTCACCCAGCTCTATATCATGCAGCAGATAGTCGATGTGACCGAACTCGTGGACAGCAAGCTCGCCAAGGAGCAGCTCCGTCAGCTCAACGTGCTCTACACCATCTACCGCAACCGTGGTGGTGTTGACCCTAATGCCGAAGGATAGTCATGTTTATCGAGCAACCCTCTACGTTTCTGCGCTGGCTTTACCCTAAAGCCGTGTGGAGAATGAACTCTCACGAGAAGGCCGTCTATCTCACGTTCGACGACGGCCCTCTCCCGGAGACTACACCCTTTATTCTCGACACGCTGAGGGAGTTCGGAGTGCGCGCCACTTTCTTTATGGTGGGTGAGAACGTGTTGCGACACCATGACCTGTACAACCGCATCGTTGAGGAGGGCCACCAGGTGGGCAACCACACCTTCAACCACCTGGGTTCGTTCAAGCACATGAGCATTACCTATGCCCTCAATGTCATCAAGGCCAACGAGCTCATCCACGCCCATCTCTTCAGGCCGCCCCACGGCTGGATGCGCCCCACGGTCTATTGGTGGGTAAACCGCAAGTATCGCATCATCATGTGGGATGTCGTCACCCGCGACTATTCCAAGTGGATAACAGCCGAGGACGTGCTCAACAATGTAAAGCGATATACCCGCAACGGGTCTATCATTACCTTTCACGATTCGCTCAAGAGCATCGACAAGTTGCATTATGCCTTGCCCGAAGCTCTGAGATGGTTAAAAGAACAAGGATATGAATTCCGAGTTTTCAAATAAGTTAAAAGCCGAGGCCCGCAGTCTCGGCTTTTTTGCTTGTGGCATAGCCCAGGCGCGCCCCGTCGACGATGGCTACGCCCGCCGCTTCCTTCGCCGCGTGAGCAGTCGCACTTTCGCCGATATGGAGTATATGTACCGCCATGTCGACCTGCGCCTCGACCCACGGTTGCTTGTCCCTGGCGTGCAGAGCATTGTGAGTCTGGCGTTGCCCTATGCCCCTGCTGTCGAGGTGCCTCGCGACGAGCTTCATCTGGCTGCCTACGCGCTTGGCAAAGACTATCACGATGTGATGCGCCAGCGCATGCAGCTCCTTGTAGCCCGTCTTGGTATCACCGGGGGCTACCGGTGCTTTGTCGACACAGCCCCTGTGCTCGAGCAGTATTGGGCGCAGCAGAGTGGGATAGGATGGATAGGCCGCAACCAGCAACTCATCATCCCCCACGCCGGCAGCCAGTTCTTCCTCGGAGAGATATTCCTCGACATTCTCCTCGACTACGACGAGCCCATGGCCTCACGTTGTGGCACCTGCGACCGTTGTCTGCAGGCTTGTCCTACCCACGCCATCCATCTCGACGACGACGGCGAGGCCACGATGGACGCCTGCCGCTGTCTCAGTTATCAGACCATCGAAAACTGTGGTCCCCTCTCCGACGAGGCATCCCGTGCGCTCGGCAACTGCTTCTATGGCTGCGACCGCTGCCAGCAAGCCTGCCCCTGGAACCGTTTCGCGCAGCCCACTGATGTGCCCGAGTTCCAGCCCTCACAAGAGTTGATGGCGATGACCACCGCAGACTGGCAGCAGCTGACCGAAGACGACTATCGCCGGCTCTTCAAGGGCAGCGCCGTGAAGCGCGCCAAGTATGCCGGCATCATCCGCAATATCGCCGCAGCCACTGCCGACGACTGACCTCGCCATCCACCCTGTTTCCCCGTTCATGCCTGATATCCTCCTGTCTGGCGCCGTCCCGATGGCGCCCGTGCCCATCTGCGCCGAGATGGCATAAAAGTTGGATGCGAAGCGTGAAATGGTGAAATCAAACTTTGCAATGTGCAAATCAGAGTGGGAAATACAGAAATCAAACCACGAAATCAGGATTTTCGCCATCTCCTGGTTTTATGCCGTCATCGACCGCATGATGGTGACGGTGAGCACCAGTCAGAGGGCAACCCCTGATGGGCTGGGCAGAGTGGCGCGATGGGCGTCTGTCGTGGCTCACTCTCGCCGCAGCGATGCCTTGGCGCCCACATTAAGTGCGCCGTCTTCATAATAAATCGGCATATTCTGCGTTTATATGATATAGTCATACAAGTACAAACAAGTCAGCCGCTTCGAGGCTCAGCCTGCGCCCTTTGCGCCCCGCACAGCCAGGCCAAGAGCCCGTGGAGAAATGGGGCGGGCATGACTGCTCCCGACAGATATATGGAACATACATCCTACAAGCATATCCTCAAATACACCAGCGTGTTTGGCACCATCCAGGGACTCAATATCCTGGTGGCGATGATACGCAACAAGCTCGTGGCGGTAATCCTCGGTCCCGGGGGCATGGGCCTTATCGCCCTCTTCAACTCCACCCTCAAGCTGGTGGGCGACTCTACCAACATGGGTGTGCCCACGAGCGGTGTGAAGACCATCGCCGAGGCTTATGAGAGCAACGACCGCCGCAGGTTGGAAGAGAGCGTGTGCCTGATACGCTCCTGGAGCGTGATGGTGGCGCTGCTGGGTATGCTCGTGTGCGTGATGGCAGCTCCGTTTATCGACAGTTTCTCCTTCAACTGGGGCGCCCACACCCTCCATTATCTGCTGCTCTCGCCCACCGTGGCGCTTATGGCACTTACCGGAGGCGAGATGGCAGTGCTCAAGGCCGTCAGACAGTTGGGCTCGTTGGCTCGCATCTCGGTCTACAATGTCTTTGCCGTGCTGGTGGTCACCATCCCCCTCTATTACCTCTATGGCGAGACTGCCATCGTGCCCTCGCTCTTCCTTGCAGCCCTCATACAGGCTGTGCTGACCCTCTGGCGTTCATGCCGTCTCTTCCCTCTGTGCCTCTCCTTCAGCCGCCGCTTTCTCAGCCGTGGCAACGGCATGCTCAAACTGGGGCTTTCGTTTGTCGTAGCCGGCATGATGGGCAGCGGCATGGAGTTTGCCATCCGCTCATTCCTCAATGTGGCGGGCTCGCTCAACACCGTGGGCCTCTACAATGCAGGCTACATGATGACGATGACCTATGGCGGCATGGTGTTCTCGGCCATGGAGACCGACTACTATCCCCGCCTCTCTGCTGTCGGCGGCACGGGGGCTGCCCTCAACAGCTGCGTGAACCGCCAGATAGAGGTGTCGCTGCTCATCATGGCGCCCCTGCTCGTGGCGATGATGTTCGCCCTGCCCGTGCTGCTCCCCCTGCTCTTCAGCGGCAAGTTTCTGCCCGTGATTGGCATGATGCAGTTCTCGGTGATGGCCCTTTTCCTGCGCGCAGTCAAACTGCCCGTCGCCTATATCCCCTTGGGAAGAGGCGACTCGCGGTCGTTCATGTTTATGGAGGGCGTCTATGTGGTGATGATACTGCCCTTGATGTATGTCTGCTTTGGCTGCTGGGGTCTCACCGGTACCGGTGTGGCGCTGCTCATCGGTGCCGTGCTCGACACCGTGCTGCTGATGGCCTACAACCGTTGGCGCTACGGCTACCGTCCCGATGGTCGGGTGGCTGTATGTGTGGCTATGCAGCTGCCGGCAGTCATTGCCGCCTATGCCGTGGTGACTCTCGCCACGGGGTGGGTCTACTGGGTGGCCGCCATAGCGCTGGCCCTCGCCAGTCTTGTCGTCTCGCTCTGGCTCTTGCGCCGCCGCAACCGTCAGGACCACAATCAGGGAGGACGGCAGTGATGGTCAGACCTGTATGCTCCGTAATCGTGGCTGTGTACAACGGCGCCGCCTTTCTGCCCCAGTGTCTCGACTCGCTTATGGCGCAGACACTCGATGGGGTAGAGGTGATAGTGGCCGATGACGCTTCGACCGACACCACGCCCGAGGTGCTGGCTGACTATGCCGCCCGCTATGACACTATCCGCACCCTGCGACTCGACGAAAACCACGGCCAGGCCTATGCCCGCAACCAGGCGCTGAAGTTGGCGCAGGGCGACTATATCTGCTTCCTCGATGCCGACGACTGGTACGATCGTGACGCCCTGAGACAGGCTGTCGATGTGTTCAGCCGCCATGCGCATACCGACTGCGTGCTCTTTGATGTGGTGCAGTGGTTTGACGACCAACATCAGCAGCGCATCCCCCTGCCGCAGTTTGAGGTGATGAGCGGCTACGAAGCCTTCAGTGAGAGTCTGTCGTGGGCCATCCACGGAGTCTATATGGCGCGCCGCGCCCTCTACGACCGCTATCCCTACGACGACAGTTGCCGCGCCTATAGCGACGACAATACCACCCGGCTGCACTACTACATCTCGCGCGAGGTGAGACCCTGTGGCGGGCTCTACTACTACCGTCAGCACGAGGCGTCGGTGACCCACAAGGCAGGCCTCCGTCACTTTGACTATCTGCGCGCCAACGAGAGCATGCGCCGACAGCTGATAGACCTGGCCGTAGGCGACGACGTGCTGCGCCGCTATGAGAACCAGCGCTGGCTGGTGCTCGTCGACTGCTGGCGCTTCTATTTCATCCACCGCCAGCATATGACTCCCCATGACCGTAGGGCTGCTCGGGCAGAGATGAAGCGCGTGTGGAAGACCATAGATACCACCACACTGGAGCCCCGCAACAAGTGGAAACTGGGTTATATGCCCCTGCGCCCCTCGTGGCGTCTCTTCTGCCTTCAGGAAGAACTCTATTTCACGCTCAAACGCTGGCTGCGACGGCTCTGACAGCTGCTCTGCCGGGCATGGAGACAGGGGCGAACTTACCATTTGTCACAAAAAGTGTGTGTCTTAATGAAAAAAAAGTTAACCTCTACCAAAAAATGCCGCTACTCAGGGCGTTTCTTGATTATAAATGGTTATCTTTGCAGTGGAAATGATCTGAGAAATGACACTCGTAATAGTTGTCATATTGCTAATCGCCTATGTGCTAATTGCCACGGAGCTCCTGACAAAAGTCAATAAGGCTGCTGTTGCTGTATTTGCAGGAACGGTGGGTTGGATATTGTACATCTGCTACGGCACCGACTTCGTGATGAGTCAGCACCCTAATGATTATTTCGATTTCTTGAGTGGCGCCGTTCCCACAAGCAGTGTTGTCAAGGAGTATATCGCCCAGGATGTCTTTCTCAAATACGTTGGCCGCGGAGCAGAGATAGTGCTCTTTCTGCTGGCCACGATGACCATTGTAGAGATACTCCACAATAATGGTTGCTTCGACTTCGTCTCCCAGTTGCTGAAGACCCGTCGCAGCCGCCGACTGTTGTGGGCACTGTCGATAACCACCTTCATCATTTCAGCCAACCTGGACAACCTCACCACCACGGTGATGATGCTGACGGTGATGCGCAGGGTGGTGCCCCAGTTGCGCATGCGCCTCTATTTCGGCGCGGCCATAGTGCTGGCAGCCAACTGTGGCGGAGCACTCACCGTAATCGGCGACCCCACAGGTCTCTTCCTCTGGAACATGGGCCATGTCACCCCCACAGCCTATTCGTCGGCGATGGCGCTGCCCTGCCTCACGGCTTGGCTGCTGCCCACCTGGTGGATAGGCAGAAGCCTGCCCGAAACGACTGATACCGAATGGGTGACGATGCCCTATCGTGGCGACGACACCCGTCTGAATATATGGCAGCGGCTGCTGATGCTCTTTGTGGGTATCGGCGGTCTGTGGTTTATCCCCACCTTCCACCGTATCACCAAACTGAGCCCTTTCCTCGGCGCCTTCTGCGTGCTGGCGGTGCTGTGGGTAGTCAATGAAATCTTCAACAGGCGTCTGATAGACACTGACGAGATGATGCAGCGTCGTGTGCCTCGTGTGCTGCAGTATGGAGTGATACAGATGATGCTCTACATCATGGGTATCATGCTGGCAGTGGGCGTGGTACAGGAGACGGGAGCCGTGGGCTGGCTCGTGGCACAGCTCGACAACTACGTGGGAGCCACCTGGGTGGCTGGCACGCTGGCTGCGGCGCTGAGCACGGTGCTCGACAGCTTCACTTCGGCACTTACCTTCTTCACCATCGGCAAGAGCAACGGGCTCAACTCAGACTATTGGAGCATGATAGCCTATTCGACCGCCGTGGGTGGCAACATCCTCTGTGTGGGGTCGCTGAGCGGAGTGGCATTCCTCAAGACCGAGAACGCCAGGGTGGGGTGGTATATCTCCAATGTAGGCTGGAAAGCCTTCGTAGGCGCAGCCTTGGGTCTGGCGGTCATGATAGTGATGTAGAACGAAATAGAAACAACAATATAGATTATGGCAAAAATTAAAACAATCGGAATCCTTACATCCGGAGGCGACGCCCCCGGAATGAACGCCGCCATCAGAGCGGTAACCCGTTCGGGTATCTGTAACGGTTTTAATATCAAAGGTATCTATCGTGGTTATGATGGACTCATCAATGACGAGGTGGTTGACTTCACTACCGAGAACGTGAGTGGTATCATCATGTCGGGCGGTACGATACTCAAAACTGCCCGCTCCAAGGAATTCATGACTCCCGAAGGCAAAGCCAAGGCCTATGAGACCCTGCAGAAAGAGGGCATCGACGCCCTGGTGGTGATAGGCGGTAACGGTTCGCTCACCGGCGCTATGGATTTTGCACGCGCATACGATGTGTGCTGTGTGGGTCTGCCCGGTACCATCGACAACGACCTCTACGGCACCGACTCGACTATAGGTTACGACACCACGATGAACACCATCGTAGAGTGCGTGGACCGCATCCGCGACACAGCGCAAAGCCATGAGCGCATCTTCTTCATCGAGGTTATGGGACGCGATGCCGGCTTCCTAGCACAGAACAGCGCCATCGCCTCGGGAGCCGAGGCTGCCATCATCCCTGAAGACTCTACCGACGTAGACCAGTTGGCACAGTTCATGGAGCGTGGTATCCGCAAGTCAAAGCGTTCGTGCATCGTCATCGTCTCTGAGAGTCCCAAGTGTGGTGCCCTCTACTATGCCGAGCGTGTGCGCAACGAGTTCCCCCAGTATGATGTGCGCGTTTCCATCCTCGGCCATCTGCAGCGTGGCGGTCGCCCCTCTGCCCACGACCGTATCCTCGCTTCGCGTACCGGTGTGGGCGCCATCCAGGCTATCATGCAGGGTCAGCGCAACGTGATGGTTGGCGTGCGCAACAATGAGATTGTCTATGTGCCGCTGTCGGAAGCCATCCGCTCTGACAAGCCTTTCGACAAGTCGCTCATCAAGGTGCTCGACGAATTGAGTATATAATATAATAATGTAGAACATATTAACACAATCAGCTTATGTCACAGATAAATGGACGCATCTCACAGATTATCGGCCCGGTTATCGACGTATACTTCGATACCCACGGCGAGGATCCGGAGAAGGTGCTCCCAAAGATTTATGAGGCGCTCACAGTGAAACGCCCCAATGGTGAAGACCTCATCATCGAGGTCCAGCAACATATCGGTGAAGATACTGTACGCTGTGTGGCTATGGACAATACCGACGGACTGCAGCGCGGCTTGGATGTCGTGGCTACGGGAAGTCCTATCACCATGCCTGCCGGCGATCAGATCAAGGGCCGTATGATGAATGTTATCGGTAAGCCTATCGACGGTATGGAGAAGCTCGATATGCAGGGCGCTTATCCTATACACCGCGAGGCTCCGAAGTTTGACGAACTGTCTACCCACAAAGAGATGCTGGCTACCGGTATCAAGGTTATCGACCTGCTCGAACCCTACATGAAGGGTGGTAAAATCGGACTCTTCGGAGGTGCCGGTGTAGGTAAGACAGTGCTTATCATGGAGCTTATCAACAACATCGCCAAAGGACACAACGGATACTCTGTGTTTGCCGGAGTGGGAGAGCGTACGCGTGAGGGTAATGACCTGCTGCGCGATATGCTCGAAAGTGGTGTGATCAAGTATGGAGAAGCCTTCAACAAGGCCATGGAAGAGGGCAAATGGGACCTCTCTCTGGTTGACAAGGAAGAGCTGGCAAAGAGTCAGGCTACCCTTGTCTATGGACAGATGAACGAGCCGCCTGGGGCACGTGCCTCTGTGGCTCTCTCAGGTCTTACTGTGGCCGAAGAGTTCCGCGACCATGGTGGCAAGGACGGCGAAGCTGCCGACATCATGTTCTTCATCGACAACATCTTCCGCTTTACTCAGGCAGGTTCTGAGGTTTCGGCTCTCTTGGGCCGTATGCCTTCGGCAGTGGGCTATCAGCCTACGCTGGCAAGCGAAATGGGTGCGATGCAGGAACGCATTACATCGACCAAGAACGGTTCTATCACCTCTGTACAGGCCGTCTATGTGCCTGCCGATGACTTGACCGACCCCGCTCCAGCCACTACTTTCTCTCACCTCGATGCTACAACCGAGCTGTCGCGTAAGATAGCCGAGCTGGGTATCTATCCCGCCGTTGACCCGCTGGGCAGTACCTCGCGTATCCTCGACCCGCTGATTGTGGGCAAGGAACACTATGACTGCGCACAGCGTGTAAAGCAGTTGCTTCAGCGTTATAACGAGTTGCAGGATATCATCGCCATCCTCGGTATGGACGAGCTTTCCGATGAAGACAAGCTCACCGTTAACCGCGCCCGTCGTGTACAGCGCTTCCTCTCACAACCCTTCGCTGTGGCAGAGCAGTTTACCGGTCTGCCAGGCGTGATGGTGCCCATCGAAGAGACCATCAAGGGTTTCAATGCCATCCTTAATGGCGAGGTAGATGACCTGCCCGAGCAGGCGTTCCTCAATGTGGGAACTATCGAGGATGCCAAGGAGAAGGCCAAGAAACTCCTGGCTGCGGCTAATGTATAAGATGTGATTAATAACAAGTATCTATATGCTGACACTTAAGGTAATTTCTCCTGAAAAAGTGGTTTTCACCGGCGAGGTGGAGAGCGTTACCGTGCCCGGAACCCTCGGCGCGTTTGAGATACTGGTGGACCATGCTCCGCTAATCTCTTCGCTTGAGTCTGGCGTGGTGACCTATCTCCCCAAAGGCGGCGAGAAGGCACAACTGAACATTATGGGCGGTTTTGTAGAAGTTCAGAAGAATGAGATTAGTCTGTGCGTAGAAGTATAATACTGAAATAGAATACAAATGGAAACTCAAAAGAACGAGATAGACATCCGCTACTGGAAGTACATACGCCAGGGAGTGACACTTATGGCAGTATTGTTCTTCCTGACCTTGGTTCTCGCCATGAGCTATCCCTCGGTGACGCTACCTCTCATCGTGAGTGCCGTCTATGCACTCTTTGTCGAGATAGGGGCGGTCACGGCGTGGCGCAAGGTGGCTACCGAGGCTCCCGACAGTCTGCCCTCCGTGTTTCTGGCCATTTCGGGTGGCCGCTTCATGCTGGCGCTGGTCGTGATGTTTGTCTACTTCCTCCTCGTCGGCAAGACCGGCAAGGGCGATATGCTCACCTTTGTCCTCATCTTTGCCGCATTCTATCTCAGCGCTGTTCTACACCACACGCTGTTCTTTACGCATAAGCATAACACAGATGCGGAAAAGAAACCGTAGATTACATTTTATATGATGAATATGAAACAGATTAGAACAATCATCCTCCTGCTGGCGCTTGTCATGCTCCCCCTGGCAACTATGGCCAATGAGGGGGGCAAGGAAGAAAAGCTGGATATCCCCGAGACCGTATTGGAGCACCTCTCTGATGCGTATGAGTGGCACATAGCCAGTTACGAGGGGCGTTCGCTCAGTATTCCATTGCCCATCATCGTCAGAAGCGGCGCCACGGGTGAGTGGTTTGTTGGCACCGAGCACTCGCTGCCCGCGCCATTCTTCTTTGATGCCACCCATCATGGCAAGATTTATGAGAAGATGCCCGACGGGACCACCGAGCGCCCTCTGGATTTGAGCATTACCAAGGTGGTGCTGCAGATATGGATAGCCGTGGTTGTCCTGATAGTGATTTTCACCTGTTGCGCTCGTTGGTATCGTCGTCATGATACCCTTAGCGAGGCGCCGAAGGGATTTGTAGGGGCGATGGAGCTCATCGTGATGACCATACATGATGATGTGGTGAAGTCGTCGATAGGAGAAAAGGAGTACAAGCGCTTTGCGCCATATCTGCTCAGCGCCTTCTTCTTCATCCTGACCTGTAACCTCGTGGGACTGGTGCCCTTCTTCCCCGGCGGTGTCAACGTGACAGGCAATATCAATATCACCCTCTTCCTGGCGGTATGCACGATGCTGGCCATCAACCTCTTTGGCAACAAGGAGTATTGGAAAGACATATTGTGGCCCAATGTGCCAATCTTCCTGAAGGCCATTCCATTGATGCCCATCATCGAGATTTTCGGCGTATTTACCAAGCCGTTTGCCCTGATGATTCGTCTCTTCGCCAACATGATGGCAGGTCACGCCGTGATACTCAGCTTCACCTGCGTGATATTCCTGGGATGGACAATGGGCGTGGGCTTCGGTATCGGACTTAACATCTTCAGCGTCCTGATGCTCCTCTTCATGAACTGTCTGGAGCTTCTGGTTGCCTTCGTACAGGCCTACGTCTTCACTCTGCTGAGCGCTGTCTTCATAGGGCTCGCCCACAAGGAAGAAGAGGCCGAATAGAACATGTATATATAATAATGTATAGAACAAGAGAATATTAACAAAACAATTAACAACTAATAAACATTACAACTATGATTATTTCAACTTTATTGGCCGAGGGTCTGGCACAGCTGGGCTGCGGTATTGGTGCTGGTATTTCAGTTATTGGTGCAGGAATTGGTATCGGTAAGATTGGCGGTCAGGCTATGGACGCTATCGCACGTCAGCCCGAGGCTTCAGGTAAGATTATGACCAACATGATTCTTACTTCTGCTTTCGTAGAGGGTTGTGCGCTTTTCGCCATTGCAGCCTGTGCGTTTCTTATCCACTAATAGAAAGGACAGAGTATAATGAATTTGCCATCAATACTGACGCCTGATTTAGGACTGCTGTTCTGGATGGCACTGGCGTTTCTGGTGGTGCTCGTATTCCTTGCCAAGTATGCGCTGCCGGCGATAGTTGGTTCGGTCGAAGGCCGTAAGCAATTTATCGACGACAGCCTGCGCAAGGCCCACGAGGCCACCGAGCGTCTGGAAAATGTCAGACAAGAAGGCGATGCCCTCCTGCAGGAAGCTCGCGCTAAGCAAGCCACTATCCTTCAGGAAGCCGGTGCTGCCCGTGACGCCATCGTCGAGAAGGCTCAGGGTCAGGCCCGCGAAGAGGGTGCTCGTCTACTCTCTGAGGCTCGTCTGCAGATAGAAAGCGAACGCCAGGGAGCCATGCGCGGCATACGTACACAGGTCGCCGAGCTCTCTGTAAAGATAGCCGAGAAGCTGCTGCGTGAAGAATTGTCTGACAATGCCAAACAGATGGAACTGATAGACCGCCTGTTGGACGATATTCCTCAAAATAAAGTAAACTGATAAAGCTATGGATTTAGGAGTGATATCTGTGAGATATGCCCGTGCGCTTCTCAAGAGTGCCACAGCGCTGAAAATCGAGGATAGCGTGTGCCAGGACATGATGTGCCTTGGTCGTAGCTATATCGAGGTTCCCCAGCTTCGCACGGCTATTGCCACCCCCATGCTCCAGCCTGAGAAGAAGGAACTGCTGCTCGTTACGGCAGCCGGCACCGAGCCCACCGAGCTTACCCGCCGCTTCCTCAAACTTGTGCTGAGAGAGGGCCGCGACAACGCTCTGCAGTTTATGGCTGCCTCTTATGTTACACTTTATCGTGAGCAGAAGAATATCACCTGTGGCAGGCTTATCACCGCTACTGCCGTGACTCCCGCTATCGAGGACAAGATGCGGCAGATGGTGGAAAGCAAGACTCGTGGAACTGTGGAATTCAATACTGAGGTCGACCCCGACATCATCGGTGGGTTCATACTCGAATATGACACCTATCGCATGGATGCCAGTGTGAAGACAGGACTCAGGAAGATTCTCGCAGAGTTAAAGTAATTATCTAAATTAACAGGTTGTCTGTCCCGGCGTCCATGCCGGCAGACAGCTCATTAAAACAAATCAACATGTCAGATAAAATAAAACCAAGTGAGGTGTCTGAGGTTCTGCTCCGCCAACTCAACGAGGTTACCAGCAACCAGCAGTTCGAAGAGGTAGGCACCGTGCTTACCGTCGGTGATGGTGTGGCCCGTATCTACGGTCTGCGTAATGCTGAGGCCAACGAGTTGCTTGAGTTTGAAAACGGTACTATGGCTATCGTGATGAACCTCGAGGAAGACAATGTCGGTTGTGTGCTTCTCGGTCCTACCGCCGGTATCAAGGAGGGACAGACAGTCAAGCGTACCCACCGTATTGCATCCATCCGTGTCAACGACAACTTCCTTGGACGTGTAGTCAATCCTTTGGGCCAGCCTATTGACGGTCTTGGAGAGATCGATCTCACCGAGTCGTTTGAGATGCCGCTTGACCGCAAGGCTCCCGGTGTTATCTACCGCCAGCCTGTAAAGGAACCGCTTCAGACCGGACTCAAGGCTGTCGACTCGATGATACCTATCGGCCGTGGCCAGCGTGAGCTTATCATCGGCGACCGTCAGACTGGAAAGACCGCCATCGCTGTCGATACCATTATCAACCAGCGTAGCTTCTACGAGGCTGGCAAACCCGTCTATTGCATCTATGTAGCCATCGGTCAGAAGGCCTCTACAGTAGCCGCATTGGTGCAGAACCTCAAGGAACATGGCGCGTTGCCTTATACCATCATCGTCAGCGCTACCGCCGCCGACCCTGCCGCCATGCAGTACTATGCTCCCTTTGCCGGAGCCGCCATCGGCGAGTACTTCCGCGACCGTGGCCATTCGGCTTTGGTAGTCTATGACGACCTCTCCAAGCAGGCCGTTGCCTATCGTGAGGTATCACTCATCCTCCGCCGTCCTTCCGGCCGCGAGGCTTACCCTGGTGATGTGTTCTATCTGCACTCTCGACTGCTCGAGCGTGCAGCCCGCATCAACAACCAGCAGGAGGTTGCCGAGAAGATGAACGACCTGCCCGAGTGTATGAAGGGCCATGTGCGTGGTGGAGGTTCACTTACCGCCCTGCCTATCATCGAGACCCAGGCCGGCGACGTTTCGGCATATATTCCTACCAACGTGATTTCCATCACCGACGGACAGATATATCTCGAGACCGACCTCTTCAACCAGGGTTTCCGTCCTGCCATCAATGTGGGTATCTCTGTATCCCGTGTGGGTGGTTCGGCACAGATCAAGAGTATGAAGAAGGTAGCCGGTACGCTGAAGATAGATATGGCGCAGTATCGTGAGCTCGAGGCATTCTCCAAGTTCTCGAGCGATATGGACGCTGTGACTGCCATGACCATCGACCGTGGACGCAAGAACAACCAGTTGCTCATCCAGCCCCAGTATTCACCGATGCCCGTGGGCGAGCAGGTGGCTATGCTCTACTGTGGTGTGCATGGTCTGCTCCACGACGTACCCGTAGAGAGTGTCCGCCAGTGTCAGGACCAGTTCCTCGACCAGCTGCGCTCTCAGCATCAGGATATTATCGATACCCTTGCCGAAGGTAAGATTGACGATACCATCACCCACACCATTGAAGAAGTGATGGCAGGCGTCGCCTCGTTGTATAAAGCATAATAGCGTATGGCTTCACTGAAAGAGATAAAGACCCGCATAGCCAGTGTCAATAGCACCCGTAAGATTACGAGTGCCATGAAGATGGTTGCGTCGTCCAAACTTCACCATGCTCAGGTTGCCATCCAGAATATGCTTCCCTACGAAAACCTTCTGGAGCATATCCTCAAGTCGTTCCTCGTTTCCACCCCCGAGGCCACAAGCCTCTTCGAGCAGCGACACAACGAGGTGAAGCGCGTGGCCCTCGTGGTCTATTCGAGCAACAGCTCTCTCTGCGGTGGCTTCAATGCCAACGTGCTCAAGGTGATGGAGCAGATAGTTGCCGAGTATCACGACCAGGGCATCACCGATATCGTGGTCTATCCCATAGGCCGAAAGGTGGCTGAGCGCGTGCAGAAGAGAGGGTGGACCTCGGCAGGCGACTTCGTGGCTCTTGCCGACAAGCCCAACGCCCGCGACTGTGCCCTCATCTCGCAGGAGCTTACCCGCAAGTATGCTGCCCACGAGATTGACAAGGTCGAATTGGTCTATCACCATTTCAAGAGCGCCGGTTCGCAGATTCTTACACGCCGTACGTTCCTGCCCATCGACCTCTCTACCGAGAAGATTGGTGTGATGAACGACCGCGACCTTACCTCCAATGTGGCCACAGCCAAGGCGCAGGAGTATCTGCGTAAGCGCGACAAGCAGCGTCAGCATGTAGTGACCGAGGCAAAGCCCCTCAACGACAACTTCCTGGTCGAGCCCAATCTGGAGTATGTTCTCCAGGCGCTGGTTCCCAAGTTGCTCAATCTGATGGTCTATACCGCCTTGCTCGACAGTATCGCCTCCGAGCATGCCGCCCGCATGGTGGCCATGCAGACGGCTACCGACAATGCCGACGAGCTGCTCCGCCAGTTGCGCCTGCAGTACAACAAGAGCCGACAGGCTGCCATTACCAGCGAACTTCTTGATATCGTAGGTGGGTCGGTCAACAACTAACCATCCACCACCGATATTCTGCAAACAATAAAGCGTGAGACCTTCCACCACCGTGGATAGCGTCTCACGCTTTTGGTTGATATGCCCCGTTGTCAACGCAGAGATGCAGCAACTTGCATCAACCTCAGTTCTCATGCCGCATAAGGTGTGAGAGACCTCTTTCCCCATCATCTTTGCATGCCCCGGCCATCCCGTTAGCCTTTTTTTTCTGCACCAGGTAAAAATATACGGATGGCCGGGGCATTGTGTCTGATTTTTTTGCTAATTTTGTTGAGCCGTCCAGTGTTGCCATGAGGTTCGCAGCGCGCCTCACGCCTCCCGACGGCATCGCCACACCCCGTATGGTCACACCTTATTATATATAGTATGCAACAACTCATCTCCTTATACCGCCAGTGGCGCGGAGCCGAGCCCGCCCATGTAGAGCAGTTGGCTGGCGCCGGCAGCAATCGTGTCTACTATCGTTTTACCGATGCCGACGGGCTCACGGTGATAGGCGTTGTGGGCACCAGCCGCGACGAGAACCATGCCTTCATCAGCCTTACCCGTCATTTCTGCAACCGCCAGCTGCCCGTGCCTGCCATCCTGGCTGTGGCCGACGACGAGCTGCGCTATTTGCAGACCGACCTGGGCTCCACCTCCCTTTTTGACGCCCTTAGGGGCGGTCGCGAGGCTGGCGGACGCTACACCCAGGCCGAGCGCCAGCTCCTTGTGCGCACCATCCGCCAACTCCCCAACATCCAGTTGCGCGGTGCGCGCGGCCTCGATTGGTCGGTGTGCTATCCGCAGCCCGAGTTCAATGAAGAGAGTGTGCTCTTCGATCTCAATTACTTCAAGTACTGCTTCCTCAAAGCCACCGAGCTCGACTTTCATGAGCTCAAACTCGAAGCCTGCTTTCGTATGTTCGCCCGCGACCTTACCTCCGAGCCGTCCGAGAGTTTCCTCTACCGCGACTTTCAGGCACGCAACGTGATGCTCGATGACGATGGCAATCCCCATTTCATCGACTACCAGGGTGGCCGACGTGGTCCCTACTATTATGACCTCGCCTCCTTCCTCTGGCAGGCGTCGGCGCGCTATCCCGCCAAGCTCCGCCGCGAGCTGGTCTATGAGTATTACCAGTCGCTGAGCCAGTATACCGAGGTGCCGTCTGTGCGCCACTTTGCCGAGCGGCTCTCCCTCTTCGTGCTCTTCCGCACCCTCCAGGTGCTGGGAGCCTATGGCTTCCGCGGCTATTTTGAGCGCAAGCGCCACTTCATCGACAGCATCCCCCCAGCCATCGACAATCTGCGCGAGCTGCTGCGTGTGCGCCACCTCTTCCCCTATCCCTACATGATGGATATGCTCGAGCGGCTCACCCTCCTTCCTGCCTTCACGCGGATAGAGCAGGCGGCAGCCAACCGTGCCGACGGCTTCCGCACCGCCGACACCAATGTCTACGCAGCCCACCCGCAGGACGGCCCCGCCACCTTCTCCAAGTACGACGGCAAGGGCCCGCTCGTGGTGCGTGTCTTCAGCTTCTCCTATCGCAAGGGCATACCCGCCGACGATAGTGGCAATGGCGGAGGATATGTCTTCGACTGTCGCAGCACCCACAACCCCGGGCGTTATGAGCCTTACAAGAAACTTACAGGCCTCGACGAGCCCGTCATCCGTTTTCTCGAGGACGACGGCGAGATACTTACCTTCCTCGACAGCGTGTATCGGCTTGCCGATGCCCATGTAGAGCGCTATCTGCAGCGCGGCTTTACCGACCTCATGTTCAGTTTCGGATGCACCGGAGGCCAGCACCGCAGCGTCTACAGCGCCCAGCATCTGGCAGAGCATCTGCACGACAAGTTTGGCATCGAGGTGCGCATCTGCCACCGTGAGCAGGGCATCACCCAGACCCTCGTCCGCAAGTAGGCGACCCTCCCTCCTCCCTTGCCGATTATCCCCATACGCCTCGCTGCCACAGCGGGGCGTTTTTTGATTATGCCCTTTCTGCCCGCCTTCATCTACAACTTGAGTTCGGGGCGTGAATTATCCAGTTCGGGGTTTGCAACCCATAATGCAAGGCGTGAAATACTGAAATCACACCACGCAATATACATGGACGCCACCTCGGCAGACTTTCGCCCGATGCCCGACGGGATAGGGTAGACTGGGGCAGTGCCGACTATAGCCGGCAGCCCTCTCTGCCCTGCTGCGCCCTGCGCCGTGGTGGCGACTGCATGGCAGAAAAAAAACTGCCCCGCCTTTGCTTTATATCCCAATTTTGTATAACTTTGCATTCGGTTGGCAGGAGGCACACGCTTGTGCCTCTTCGCCATTTTAATAGGACTAAAAGTAGTAGAAATGGAATATATGTCACAAGAGGGCTACGACAAACTGGTAGCCGAACTGCGCGAACTCGAACTTGTCAAACTGCCAGAGGTGCGCGAGGCCATCGCCGAGGCGCGCGACAAGGGCGACCTGAGTGAAAACTTTGAGTATCATGCCGCCAAGCGCGAGCAGGGTCGTCTGCTCGGCCGCATCCGTTTCAAGCGTCGCGTCCTCGAGAATGCCCGCGTCATCGACCGGTCTGCCATCCGCCACACGGGTATCGGACTGCTCAGCGTGGTCACGCTTACCAATGTGGCCAACGGTGCCCACATGACCTACGCCATCGTTAGTCCCCACGAAGCCAACATGAGCGAAGGCAAAATTTCGCTCAAGTCGCCTATCGCCCAAGCCCTGCTCAACCACCAGGCCGGCGACACGGTCGATGTGAGCGTGCCTGCCGGCAAGATTACCTTGCGTATCGACGAGGTGACCCTGTAGCCGCCGCTGCTTGGTGCTGATAACCATGCAGCCTTCGGCGCTGCGCCGCTCCTGCCCGGCGGTCGGAAAAATGGTGGTGGCGGGGCAAATAATTCTATCTTTCTTCTTCTTTTCCCAGATTTTGGCGTAACTTTGCACTATGATGCAAGCAATGATTTTTGCCGCCGGACTGGGTACGCGCCTCAAACCATTGACCGACACCATGCCCAAGGCGCTGGTCGAGGTGGGAGGCGAGCCGCTCATCAAGCGTGTCATCCTGAGGCTCAAGGAGGCCGGGTTCACCCGCGTGGTCGTCAATGTGCACCATTTCGCCGACCAGATTGTAGACTATCTCGCCGCCCAGCAGGGCTTCGGTATCGACGTGCGCATCAGCGACGAGCGCAGCCAGCTGCTCGAAACCGGCGGTGGCATCAAGCATGCCGCATCTCTCTTCGACACCACTTCCCCCATTCTTATTCACAACGTAGACATACTGAGCAATGTCGACTTGCGCCGTTTCTACGACAGCGCCCAGGGCGATGCCACGCTGCTGGTAAGCCCCCGGCAGACCAAGCGCTATCTGCTCTTCGACGCTGCCCGCGATTGCCGGCTCATGGGGTGGACCAATATAGACACCCACGAGGTGCGCTCGCCCTATGCCGACCTGCAGGTCGATGCCTGCGAGCCCTACGCCTTCTCGGGCATCCATGTCTTCAGTCCGCATCTCTTCCCCCATTTCGACGAGATGCCCGACAGGTTTGGCATCATCGATTTCTATCTGCGCTATTGTGAGTGTTGCTCCATACACGGATACGTGAAGCGCGACCTCAGGCTGATGGATGTGGGCAAGATGGAAACCATAGCCCAGGCCGAAGAGTTTCTCAAGACACTATAAACCACAATAATATTCAGTATAATGCAACAGAAGATAGTAATTCTCGATTTCGGTTCACAGACCACGCAGCTTATCGGCCGCCGTGTGCGTGAGCTCGACACCTTCTGCGAGATACTGCCTTACAACAAGTTCCCCAAGGACGACCCCTCTGTCATCGGTGTCATCCTGAGCGGTTCGCCCTATTCGGTGCACGACCCCGAGGCTTTCCAGGTAGACCTGAGCCAGTTCATAGGTCGTCTGCCCGTGCTTGGCATCTGCTACGGAGCCCAGTTCATCTCCCATACTCTGGGTGGTAAGGTAGAGAAGGCCGACTCGCGTGAGTATGGCCGCGCCCATCTGCAGACAGTAGATACCCACAATGCCCTCTTCAAGGGCTTTGAGCAGAACTCACAGGTATGGATGAGCCATGGCGACACCATCACTGCCATCCCCGAAGGCTTCGAGGTGATAGCCTCGACCGCCGATGTGAAGTATGCTGCCTATGCCAGCACCAAGCAGCCTGTCTGGGCTGTGCAGTTCCATCCCGAGGTGTTCCACTCGGTACAGGGAACGCAGTTGCTGCGCAACTTCGTGGTAGACATCTGCGGCTCACGTCAGGACTGGAGCGCCGCCTCGTTTGTAGATACCACCGTGGCTGAGCTCAAGCGCCAGCTGGGCGAAGACCGCGTCATCCTGGGTCTCTCCGGCGGTGTCGACTCGTCGGTGGCAGCCATGCTGTTGCACCGCGCCATCGGTTACAACCTCACCTGTATCTTCGTAGACCACGGCATGCTGCGCAAGAACGAGTTCTCCGATGTGATGAATGACTACAAGTGTCTCGGTCTCAACGTGGTGGGCGTCGACGCCAGCGACAAGTTCTTTGCCGACCTTGCCGGCGTGACCGACCCCGAGCAGAAGCGTAAGATTATAGGCCGTGATTTCGTCGAGGTCTTCAATGCCGAGGCCAAGAAGATAGAAGGCGCCAAGTGGCTGGCTCAGGGAACCATCTATCCCGACCGTATCGAGAGTCTCAATATTACCGGCAAGGTCATCAAGAGCCACCACAATGTGGGTGGACTGCCCAAGGAGATGCATCTGCAGCTCTGCGAGCCTCTGCAGTGGCTGTTCAAGGACGAGGTGCGCCGTGTGGGCCGCCAGTTGGGTATGCCCGAGCATCTCATCACCCGTCATCCCTTCCCTGGACCGGGTCTGGCTGTGCGCATCCTTGGTGATATCACCCGCGAGAAGGTGCGCATCCTGCAGGACGCCGATGACATCTACATCCGCGGTCTGCGCGAGTACAAGGTTCGTCTCTCCGGCGAGGAGGCACGCAAGGTGCTGGCTGCCGGAGTGCCCGCCCAGATGACCGACGGTGAAATCGAGGTGTCGCTCTACGACCAGATTTGGCAGGCAGGCACCGTGCTGCTCTCTACCGTGCGCAGCGTGGGCGTGATGGGCGACGAGCGCACCTATGAGCACCCTGTGGCTCTGCGCGCTGTGACCTCTACCGACGCCATGACTGCCGACTGGGCTCATCTGCCTTACGACTTCATGGCTCGTGTGAGCAACGAGATTATCAACAAGGTGAGAGGTGTCAACCGCGTCTGCTATGACATCTCGTCCAAACCACCTTCGACCATCGAGTGGGAGTAAGCTCACCACTCACGTATCGCTATAGGGAAGCCCTACTGCTTATGGGCAGGGCTTCCTTTATCTACAAACCTTCAAAGACCTGTTGACAGACAAATGCAAAAGACCATTATCCTTACAGCGATACTGCTCCTGTTGCCCCTGATGGCGATGCGGGCGCAGAACCGTACGTTCATGCTCATGGAGCAGAACCCTGAGTATGGCCAGCAGTACTGGTTCTCCAGTGGTGTGGGCAATGAGTTGGACTGTGACAAGATTAAGCAGCACTGGAACAATGACCGCTATATCACCGCAGTGGCCTATACCGAGAACGGATGGTCGGTGGCCATGAGCAAGGACTCCAAATTCAGCAATCAGTCTTACAAGTATTCGGGCGATTTCCCCCGTGACTGGATCAAGGAAAAGTGGGACGCTGGCTACTATATTACTGCCATCACTTGTAATCAGAGTAAGTGGTTTGTGGTAATGTCTAAGTACCAGGGTTACACCGATCAGAGCTATAAGCATGCCACGCTGAGCGAACTCAAGACCTGGTATGACCAGAAGCGTAGCGCGGGCTACTTTCTTACCCAGGCCACTTACAGCTCGGGCAAATGGTGGTGGGTAGTAACCCGTGGCACCAATATAGAGACTCAGGGCTATACTTGGGCTACCGACGGCGATGTGGGCAGCGAGGTGAAGAAGATTTGGAACCAGGGTTACCGTCTGCATTTAGTCGAATATGGCGGTGGACAATATCTCCTGGCTTATGGCAAACTGAAAGGGCGTACTCCGCAGCAGGCATATAACATAGATTGTAACGGCGTGACGGCTTGGCTTAGCAAAAACTGGGATAATGGCATGAAGCTACACTATATAGGTGGTGGCAACCCGGAGAGCCAACCGTCTAACAATGTCGCTTCTAACCAGAGTAACAATGGATACTCTACCACCTATCAGCCTGGTAGCAACAGCTGGCGCGAGGAACTGCCTGGCGGTGGCTTTAGGCAGAACACCCGTCAGGCCGATGGCTCTATTATCTCTATTACATCTACTCCCTGTTTGTGGTGTCATGGCACCAAGGTATGTGGTATCTGTCATGGGCTCGGTGGAACTTACGGCCGTGCCTATGGTGGCATGTGGTATCCCTGTAAGAGTTGTGCCGGAAGCAAGGTGTGTCAGAATTGTCATGGTCAGGGGTATAGTACCTTTACCAGTACGGTCTATCCAGATGGCAGTGGGGTAGGGTACGACCAGAACGGGCGTGTCACCGTGACCGACGGGCGTGGTGGGGGCAGCGGAGGCAGTCGTTCGTCATCGCGCGACAACGGGCGCAGCAGCAACCGCCGTGGTACCTGTCCCAAGTGTGGTGGCACGGGCTACGACCCTGTTGCCCATCAGTACGCAGCTGGTTCGAGTATGGCCCCTTATCACAATTCGGGCGGCACTACCTGCTATATCTGCAGCCGAGCTACCGACCATTACCATTATCGCTGCCTGGAGTGTAAGCGACATTAAGGCGCCCTTCGATATTATAAGCGACAAGTGGATGGCGAACAGTCAGTGTCAATAGGCTGACTGTTCGCCATTTGTTTTTTGTGGATAGCTTCAACTGGATGGCGCGAGGGAGTGGGCTGCCCCATCATTTGAGGCGCGTGGTTATCTTTGTAGCGACAGGGGTTGTATCTCCAGATGCTTGTCGGGGCGTATGTAGATGTTGCGCACCAGCCATGTATGCTTCATCTCGGCGTCGTCCATCCATACGTAGGTGGTGGTGAGCGGGGCGGCTACCATCAACCGGTTGGTGGCGGGGTCGGCAAAGCGGTAGGGGATGTCGCTTACGTTCTTCAGCGCCACCTCTATCTTGCCCTTGCGCGTGCGTCCGGTCTTCTCGGCGGTCACCGATGCGCGCAGCAGTGGCTCGACATACTCCTTGCGGCCGGCGAGCGTATTGTCGGAGTAGGCCACTGAGCGGCGGGCGAAGAGTGCTTCGCGGATGGCAGCCACGCTGTTGTCGCGGGCAAAGATGAGCGTCATGGGACGATGGGCGCGCTTCAGGTCGAAACGCCAGGCGATGGGCCAATGGCAGTCGGTGGCGCCGATGGGCGTCAGATTGTAGTCGTAGACATAATCGATGGCGCGCGGGTAGAACTCGAAGTCGTTGAAGATTTCTACGCCATGTATGCGTCCCTTCTTGATTTGTCCGATGAGCCACTGCGAGAACTCGCTGTCCTTGTCGGGCCATCCCGGGTGGTTGGCGGTCACCCACACGCTGTCGGCTTGAGCCACAGCCAGCACACTGTCGGCCTGGTGTGCGGTCACGTCGTCGGTGCGGGGGAAGTAGCGGTTGTTGTCGGTGGTAAACAGGAGGTTGATGTGCCCCACGTCCTTGAAGTTGGCCCTCCACGCCATGCTCGTGAGCTCGGCGCCGCGTATCAGCGTGATGCCTCTGTCCTCGGCGTCCTTCACCGCCTGCAGATGGGAAATGTTGCCGTCTGGGTTCTTATTGTATCGCGGCATGGGCTGATGGTCTGTGAGCGCTATAGCGTCCAATCCCTCCTGATAGGCTTCCCAAACTCGGAAGTAGGGAGCCACTCCACCGTCGCTCTGATGCGTGTGCAGGTGCAGGTCGGCCTTGATGGTGCGGTAACCGAGGATGTCGGGAATGTGGATGGTACCTCGCTCATGCGGATTGAGGTATCCCTGGAACGTGCGGTACTGGATAGTGTCTGTCTGGGCTATGCCCGGCAGTGTGGCAGCCATCGCGGCAGCCAGCAAAATCATTTTTTTCATGAAATGTAAAAGGTTAAATGAATTATAGGTAAATGGCGGCTCCATCAGTACATGAGCCGTCTATGCCTGTTGGTGGATTAGTGTCTATTTTTTATCCTTGAGCAAGTCGCGGATTTCGGTAAGCAGTTTCTCTTCGGCAGAGGGTGCTGGCGGAGTGGCTGGCTTTGCCGGCTCTTCGGCCTTCTTGCGTGCCAGATGGTTGATGCCCTTGACCATCATGAATATACACAGTGCGATGATGACAAAGTCGAAGGTGGTCTGGATGAAGTTGCCATAGTTGATGGTGGCTGGCTCGAGCTGCTCTATGCCCAAGTCCATGGTGGGCAGCGTCACCTTGAGGTCGGAGAAGTTTACGCCGCCTATAAGCCAACCTATTGGAGGCATAATGATATCATCGACGAGCGAAGATACGATTTTGCCGAATGCGCCGCCGATGATAACACCGACAGCCATATCTACGGCATTTCCCTTGACGGCAAACTCCTTGAATTCGTTGATAAATTTACTCATAATGTTGCTCTTATTATTAATAATGTGTATGATAACACTTGAATTTTGCAAAGTCGAGTTGTCAGTATTGCCCTCCACGGTTCCCAGCCTTATGAAAATCTCGGGCAAGATGCTTTTTTTAATTTATTTAATACTCGTTTCGACTGCAAATATAGGAAATAATTTGTACCTTTGCGCCTGTAATAAAGAAAATTTGCATCAGAGCAATAAAATATTTACATAACCCTTTTAATTAAGTAAAAGTAAAATGACTAAAATTGGTATTAACGGATTTGGCCGTATCGGTCGTTTCGTATTCCGCGCAGCTCAGACTCGCGATGACATCCAGGTTGTAGGTATCAATGACCTCTGCCCCGTAGACTACTTGGCTTACATGCTCAAGTATGACACTATGCACGGTGCGTTCAAGGGCACAATCGAGGCTGATGTTGAGAACAGCCTTCTGATTGTAAACGGTCAGAAGATTCGTGTTACCGCTGAGCGCAACCCCGCTGACCTGAAGTGGAACGAGGTTGAGGCTGAGTACGTAGTTGAGTCAACTGGTCTCTTCTTGACTCAGGAGAAGGCTCAGGCTCACATCCAGGCTGGTGCTAAGTACGTTGTTATGTCAGCTCCTTCAAAGGACGCTACTCCAATGTTCGTATGCGGTGTAAACTTCGACAAGTACGTTAAGGGTACTCAGTTCGTATCTAACGCTTCTTGTACAACTAACTGTCTCGCTCCTATCGCTAAGGTTCTGAACGACAAGTTCGGCATCACCGATGGTCTGATGACAACTGTACACTCTACAACTGCTACACAGAAGACTGTTGACGGTCCTTCTATGAAGGATTGGCGCGGTGGTCGTGCTGCTTCTGGCAACATCATCCCCTCTTCTACAGGTGCTGCTAAGGCTGTAGGTAAGGTTATTCCTGAGCTCAACGGCAAGCTGACCGGTATGTCTATGCGTGTTCCTACTCTCGACGTATCAGTAGTTGACCTGACTGTAAACCTCGCTAAGCCCGCTACATACGCAGAGATTTGCGCTGCAATGAAGGAGGCTTCTGAGGGTGAACTGAAGGGTGTTCTGGGTTACACTGAGGACTCTGTAGTATCTTCTGACTTCCTCGGTGATACTCGTACTTCTATCTTCGACGCCAAGGCTGGTATCGCTCTTACCGATACATTCGTAAAGGTTGTATCTTGGTATGACAACGAGATCGGTTACTCTAACAAGGTGCTCGAGCTCATCGCTCACATGAAGAAGGTTAACGGTTAATTGATAATCGTAGACATAAGTACAGGCCGTCCAGCATTGCTGGACGGCTTTTTTTATACCCTTGTGTGAGCCCAGGGGCATCTCGGTGGTAAAAATCAGGGCGATTTATTTTGTATTTTTATTGGTTTGCATTACCTTTGTAGCAGATAGACAGCCCTTTGGCCTTGATGAGAGGTGTAGTGTAAGCAGGGCGAAGCTGTCGCAGAAAGAAGCAAATGCAGAAGATGATTACCATATTGGGTCCTACGGCGTCGGGCAAAACCAGTCTGGCTGCCGCCCTTGCCGCGCGTATCGATGCCGAGATTATCAGTGCCGACTCGCGTCAGGTGTATCGTGGCATGACCATCGGCACGGGCAAAGACCTCGACGACTACCGTCAGGGCGACCGCGTGATACCTTACCACCTGATAGATATTTGTGAACCCGGTACCAAGTATAACCTCTTCCAGTATCAGCAGGACTTCCACCTTATTTATAATAATATAGTGGCGCGCGGGGTGCGTCCTATTCTCTGCGGAGGTACGGGTCTCTATATTGAGAGTGTGCTCAAGGGTTACGCCCTGTCGCCCGTGCCACAAAACCAGGCATTGCGTGATGAGCTGGCAGACAAGTCGCTCGCCGAACTCACCGAAATGCTTGAAGACCTGAAGCATCGCAACCATTCGGTGATGCACAACCGGACTGATGTGGACACCGCGCAGCGCGCCATACGCGCCATAGAGATAGAGACCTATAATCTCGAGCACCCCACAGACAACCGCACGCTGCCACCCATAGACTCGGTCATCATCGGAGTGGACATCAATCGCGAGGAGCGTCGCCGCAAGATAACGCAGCGTCTCAAGCAGCGCCTCGAAGAGGGTATGGTCGACGAGATACGCCAGTTGCTCGACCGTGGAATCGCCCCCGAGAATCTTATCTACTATGGTCTGGAATACAAGTTCGTCACCGAGTATGTCATCGGCAAAACCAGTTACGAGGAGATGTTCCGCCAGCTTGAGATAGCCATCCACCAGTTTGCCAAGCGGCAGATGACATGGTTCAGAGGTATGGAGCGCCGCGGCTTTACCATCCACTGGATAGATGCCCTTGACCCCATGGACAGCAAGGTGGCACAGATTATGGACATAGCACATATACAGCCCTAATATAAATAATGTAGAGAAATGGCAGTCAACGAAAACAAATGGGGAGTCATCTATTGCCCCAAACACACTTTCCGCAACAAGTCGCGATGGGATGTCATCGAGCGAGTGTTGCGTGCCCATCGCATAGACTATGACTATGTGCACAGCGAGAGTGCAGGTAGCGTGGACAGATTGGTCAAGATGATGGTCAACAACGGTTACCGCACTATCATCATCGCCGGTGGCGACTCTGCCCTCAACGATGCCGTCAACAGCCTGATGCAGTTTGACGCCGAGGTGCGCCAGCGCGTCTCTCTCGGTGTTATCCCCAATGGTACGATGAATGACTTTGCCCATTACTGGGGTTTCCGTGAGGGCGAGGTTGAGCAGACTGTCGACTGGCTCTGTCAGCGCCGCGTGCGCCGGATTGACGTTGGCCGCATCAACTATCGCAACCGGCATGGCGAGGCTTGTCACCGCTACTTCCTCAACTGCGTCAACGTGGGACTTATTGCCGCCATCATGAATATGCGCAGTCAGACGCGCCAACTCTTGGGTTCGCGCACCCTGTCATTCATCTTCTCCTTTATCCTCATGATATTCCAGCGTCTGGAGTACAAGATGCGTCTGCGTATCAATGATGACAAGATAGAACGCAAGGTGATGACGGTGTGTGTGGGCAATGCCCTTGGCTACGGACAGACTCCCAACGCCGTGCCCTACAATGGCCTGCTCGATGTGTCGGTGGTCTATCATCCCGAGATTACCCAACTCTTTGAGGGATGGTATCTCTTCCTGCGCGGCAAGTTCCTCAACTCGCGCAGCGTTCATCCCTACCGCACGCGCGAGGTAACTTTCGACGAGATATCCCAGTCGCTGGTTAGCGTCGATGGCCGTCTGATGAACAGTCCCATGGCTCCCCTCAAGGTGAGGGTAGAGCAGGAGGTCATCAACTTTCTCATCCCCGAGTAGGCGATAACTCCCACACTCAGAATAACGCAAAGGCATGCCCTATATATAATAGGTGGCATGCCTTTGTTGGTATATTTCATCGGCGGAAATGACATCAACTCTCGGGCGGTTATCTATAATACTGCCGAATTTATTGTTTTTTTGCAAATAGTTTATGAAAAATTTGCTTATCTGCATGGAATGTAGTATTTTTGAATGAGCATAAGCGAGCGCTCGTCGCTTGCTTCTAAAAACGAACAACTATTAATTAAATCTTGACATAAGTTTATGAGTTATCTTAAGTTTGAGAAAACTCTTATGACTAACCTCGAAGAGTCGTTGCCAAAGGAGTTGCTACGCACCAACCGCTCGGGAGCCTACTCGTGTTCCACCGTGGTAGAGTGTAACACTCGCAAGTATCATGGACTGCTTGTCGTGCCCGTTCCCGAGCTCGACGACGAGAACCATGTACTGCTTTCGTCGCTCGACGTGACAGTGATACAGCATGGAGCCAAGTTCAACCTGGGTCTCCATAAGTATCAGGGCAACAACTTCAGTCCCAAGGGTCATAAGTATATTCGTGAGTTTGATTGTGACAAAGTGCCCACCACGCTGTATCGCGTCGGTGGCGTAATTCTGAAGCGCGAAGTGGTGTTCCAGCATTATGAGGACCGCATCCTTATCCGCTACACGCTGGTAGATGCCCACTCTGCCACCACGCTGCGTTTCCGTCCGTTCCTGGCTTTCCGCAGTGTGCGCCAGTTTACCCATGAGAATTCGGTGGCTTCGCGCGAGTATTTTCAGGTAGACAATGGCATCAAGACCTGTATGTATGCCGGCTACCCCGACCTCTATATGCAGTTCTCCAAGAAGAACGAGTTTCACTTCGTTCCCGACTGGTACCGCGGAGTCGAGTATCCCAAGGAGCAGGAACGTGGCTACGCTTCCAATGAGGACCTCTACGTGCCCGGATATTTCGAGATGAACATCAAGAAGGGCGAGAGCATCGTCTTTGCCGCTTCCACATCGCAGAGTAAAACCTCCGGTCTGAAGCGCTTGTTCGATGCCGAAGTCGAAGAGCGCACCCCGCGCGACAACTTCTTCCACTGTCTCGTCAATGCCGCCCACCAGTTCCATATCCATGAGAAGAACGACGACCGATATATCCTTGCCGGCTATCCTTGGTTCAAGAGCCGCGCCCGCGATACGTTCATCGCACTGCCCGGTCTCACTCTCTCCATCGAGGAAGACGAGTACTTCGATCTGGTGATGAAGACTGCCGAGGTGGCGCTGCGCGAGTTTATGGAAGGCAAGCCCATCACCAAGCATATCTATGAGATAGAGCAACCCGATGTGCCCCTCTGGGCTATCTGGGCCATCCAGCAGTACGCCAAGGAGTGTGGCCGCGAGAAGTGTGCCAAGAAGTATGGCGCCCTTGTCATCGATATTCTCAAGTATATCGAGAGCGACGGCCATCCTAACCTCAAGCTCCACGACAACGGCTTGCTCTATGCGCAGAGTTCGCATGGCGAGGCCATCACCTGGATGAACTCCGTGGCCAACGGTCGTCTCGTTGTTCCCCGTACAGGCTACATTGTCGAGTTCAACGCCCTGTGGTACAATGCGCTGCTCTTTGGAGCCTCTCTTCTTGATGAGGGCAATGCCGTGCGCGAACACCTCCAGGCTGTTGCCGCCAATGCCAAGCAGTCATTCCTCGATACATTCCTCAATGAGTATGGCTATCTCTACGACTATGTCGATGGCTATATGGTCGATTGGAGTGTGCGTCCTAACATGATTTTCCCCGTAGCTTTTGACTATTCGCCCCTCAATCAGGAGCAGAAGAAGAGCGTACTTGATATCTGTACCCGTGAACTGCTCACGCCCAAGGGTCTGCGTACGCTTTCGCCCAAGAGTGGTGGCTACAACCCCATGTATGTAGGTCCTCAGTCACAGCGCGACTATGCTTATCACCAGGGTACGGCATGGCCTTGGCTCGGCGGCTTCTATATGGAGGCTTGTCTGCGCCTCTACAGGCGCACCCGTCTGAGCTTCATCGAGCGCCAGATGGTGGGCTACGAAGACGAAATGTCCAACCATTGCATCGGAACTATCCCCGAGCTCTTCGATGGCAACCCGCCATTCCAGGGCAGAGGCGCTATCTCGTTTGCCATGAACGTGGCAGAGATTCTCAGGGCAATGGAGTTGCTGGAAAAGTATTCATATAAATAATAGGAGGACCGCAAATGAAAGTTTTAATGTTTGGTTGGGAGTATCCTCCTCATGTATATGGTGGACTGGCTACCGCCAACTATGGTATATCTCAAGGTCTGCACGCCCAGGGTGATATAGAGACGATACTCTGTCTGCCCAAACCATGGGGCGATGAAGACCGCAGCGCCGCCAATATCGTGGCGATGAACTGTGTGCCTATCGCCTGGCGCGATGTCGATTACGACTATGTGAAGAACAAGGTGGGTAACATTATGGACCCCGACCTCTACTTCCGCCTGCGCGACCACATCTATTCTGATTTCAATTATATGCACGTCAATGACCTCGGTGCGATGGAGTTTGCCGGTGGATACCCCTCCAATCTCCATCAGGAAATCAATAACTATTCGATTATCGCCGGAGTCGTTGCCCGCACGTTCGATTACGATATCATCCATGCCCACGACTGGCTTACCTATCCCGCCGGCATCCATGCCAAGAAGGTTTCGGGCAAGCCACTGTGCATCCATGTCCATGCCACCGACTTCGACCGTAGCCGTGGCAAGGTCAACCCTACAGTCTTCTCGATAGAGAAAGACGGTATGGACAACGCCGACTGCATCATGTGCGTATCTGAGCTTACCCGCCAGACCGTCATCAACCAGTATCATCAGGACCCCCGCAAGTGCTTCACCGTGCACAACGCTGTGTATCCCCTGCGTCAGGAGCTGGCCGATATTCCTCGTCCCGACCACACCGGAAAGGAGAAGGTAGTGACATTCCTTGGCCGCATCACCATGCAGAAGGGACCTGAGTATTTTGTTGAAGCCGCCAACCTCGTGCTCCACCGCACCCGCAACGTGCGTTTCTGCATGGCCGGTTCGGGCGATATGATGGACCAGATGATTTACCTCGCCGCCGAGCGCGGCATCGCCGACCGTTTCCACTTCCCTGGCTTCATGCGCGGCAAGCAGGTCTATGAGTGTCTCAAGGACTCTGATGTCTACGTGATGCCTTCAGTGAGCGAGCCTTTCGGTATCTCTCCGCTCGAGGCGATGCAGTGTGGCACTCCTTCTATCATCAGTAAGCAGAGCGGTTGTGCCGAGATACTCAACAACTGTATCAAGGTAGACTACTGGGACATCCACGCCATGGCCGACGCCATCTACTCCATCTGCCACAACGAGAGCCTCTTCCATTATCTGCAGACCGAAGGCAAGAACGAGGTCGACCAGATTACTTGGGAGAAGGTAGGCGCATGGATACGAGAACTATATGAGCGCACGCTCAATGGCAATAACTAACAACTAACAAACAACGATTATGAAGACAATTTGTTTATATTTCGAAATACATCAGATTACGCATCTTAAGAGATACCGCTTCTTTGATATCGGTACCGACCATTATTACTATGATGACTACGAGAACGAGCGCGATATCACCGATATCGCCGAGCGTAGCTACATGCCCGCCCTCAATGCCCTTGGCGAAATGATTAAGGAGCATGGCAAGGCCTTCAAGGTAGCCTTCTCGCTCTCGGGCGTAGGTATCGAGCAGCTGGAGATGCACGCGCCCCAGGTGCTTGCCAAGCTGCAGGAGCTCAATGACACCGGCTGCGTGGAGTTCCTCGCCGAGCCTTATTCTCATGGCCTCTCATCACTGGCCAATGAGGAGAGCTTCATCACCGATGTCAAGAAGCAGGTGGAGAAAATCAAGGAGTACTTCAACCAGTCTCCCAAGGTGCTGCGCAATTCCGGCCTCATCTATAGCGATGACATCGGTATGCAGGCAGCCAACATGGGCTTCAAGGGCATGCTCACCGAGGGTGCCAAGCATGTGTTGGGATGGAAATCTCCCCACTACATCTACCACTGTGCCCTCAACCCCAAGCTCAAGTTGCTCTTGCGCGACGTCAACCTTAGCGACGACATCTCTCTGCGTTTCAACAACAGCGACTGGGAGGGCTACCCACTCTTCGCCGACAACTATATCCGCAAGATAGCCGAGTGTCCCGAGGAAGAGCAGTTCTATGGCATCTTCATGAACCTCTCTGCCATCGGCGTGGCCCAGCCTCTGTCGAGCAACATCCTCGAGTTCTTCAAGGCATTGCCCGCCTGCGCCAAGGCACAGGGCATCACCTTCTCCACTCCTTCAGAGGTGTGCGCCAAGATGAAGTCTGTGGGCCAGCTCGATGTTCCTGATACTCTCTCTTGGATGGACGAGGAGCGCGATGTGTCTTGCTGGCTGGGTAACCCCATGCAGCGCGAGGCTTTCAACAAGCTCTACAGCGTAGCCGACCGCGTGCGCATCGCCAACGACCCACGTATCAACCAGGACTGGGACTATCTGCAGGCTACCAATAACTTCTACTTCATCTCCACCAAACCTTCGGGAGTGGCAGTGGATAGAGGTATCTATGCCAGCGCCTTCGATGCGTTCACCAACTATATGAACATCCTCGGCGACTTCATCAACCGTGTCAACAACCTTTATCCTGAGGACATCGACAATGAGGAACTCGAGTCGCTGCTTACCACTATTCGCAACCAGGGCGACGAGATAGAGCTCAAGGATAAGGAGATAGTACGTCTGCAGGCAAAGATTGAAAAGATTGAGGCTGCCAGCGAGAAGCTGCGTGAGCAGGTTGAGGCCAAGACCGCCAAGAAGGCTGCTCCCAAGGCCAAAGCTGCTGCCAAACCTAAGGCTGCCGCCAAGCCCAAGGCTGTGAAGGCCAAGGAAGAGAAGCCTAAGGCAGAAAAGTAAACCAAGCCAAGACCCTCGACCGCAGATAGCGGCAATAGAGGACCAACGGGTACCCTCATAAGTTAAGTGTGACGCACCTTGTGCGTCTGCCACAGAGCGCGAACCATCGTTCCCTCTATGCCAGACACATCAGGGTGCGTTTTTTGTATATCCCTTGCCACGCCTTGTTTCTTCGCTAATGCCGCGGGAGACTTGGTGGTGAAACTTGCCAGTAAAAAGGTAGGAACAGTCATCAATAGGGTAGAGGCAATGTAAAGCAGAATGGTAAAGGGTTGGAGTACTGTGAAGCCAACCAGTAAGCGGACGATATTGATGTAAAGCAAACCAGTAAAAGCCAAGTCTTGCCATTTTCATGTTATCGGCAGAGATTGTGATAATTACGTTTGTCCTTGATTTATACCATCTTTAGTCATGCCCTGATACACTCTGCTGGTTCGTATCGTATGTTACGAGCGTACGTACCTTATGTTACGAGCGCTCGTAACAATTGATACGAGTGTTCGTGCCTTTTGATACGTGCCGGCAGAGTTGCTGGCGGGTGTACTACAGATAGTCGCGCAAGTCGTATAGATGGTTTGCGACTAAATAACAAATAATTTGAAAGATTTCTGTTAAAACATTTGGGGAAGTCAAATATATATCCTATTTTTGCCATTATTATTTTGATTTCAACCATTTATTTTGAAATCACCCCGAGGTTGGTCGCATCCTGCACCAACCTCTTTTGCAATATCAGGGAAGCAAATCAGCACTTTTCTTACTTAAAATTTGTCATTTATAAAGAAAAATACTATCTTTGCAGCAATTATTAACAGTATTTACACAATAAATCGCAAGCCTATCGCCTACATTTACTCCAATAGTAAAGAAAGAAATAATGGATGTATATAGCAAGATGACCGATGAAGAGTTGGCCATAGCATACATAAAAGGTGATAATAATGCCTTCGATTTATTGCTCTCACGCAATCAGCAGAGGCTTTATTCCTACATATTGTTCGTTGTCCACGACAGCGAGATGGCAGAAGATGTGTTTCAAGACACGTTTGTCAAAGTCATTATGCGTCTCCAGTCGGGCCAGTATACCTCCTGCGGCAAGTTCTCCGCATGGATTATGCGCATAGCCCACAATGTCATCATGGACTATTATCGCGACCAGCGCATAGAGAGTGTGGTGAGCACGGTCGACAATGAGGACCTTTCTCAGATTGACGGGCGCCATGTGATAGTGCCCAATGTGGAGAGCCGCTATGTCAACGAGCAGGTTTATAGCGACGTTCGGCGCATGATGAACCTCCTGCCGCCATCGCAGCGAGAGGTTATCTTCATGCGGTTCTTTCAGGAAATGTCTTTCAAGGAAATCGCCGAGGCCACCAGCGTAAGCATCAATACCGCTCTTGGTCGTATGCGTTACGCCGTGCTCAACCTGCGGCGCATGGCCAAGTCCAACGGCATCACTCTACAGTTGGACTGACCGTCCAGCGGGCATTCAGTCTCTTGACTTCAGACTCAGTATGGTAGCCTCAGGGTCTTCTGCACCGAAGACATAGCTGCCACTTACCAATACATCGGCACCGGCTGCGACGAGCATCGGTGCCGTTTTTCCGTTTACGCCACCGTCTACCTCTATCAGCGGTCTGTGCTCCAGCCAGTCTATCATCTGTCTCAGTCTCCTTACCTTGTCGGTCGAGCTGGTGATAAACGACTGGCCCGAGAAGCCCGGGTTGACGCTCATAATCAGCACCAGGTCTACATCGGAGAGCACCTCCTCGACCATAGCCAGCGGCGTGGCGGGGTTGAGAGCCACTCCGGCTTTCATGCCGGCGCTGTGTATCTCCTGGATGGTGCGGTGCAGATGGGTGCAGGCCTCGGCGTGTACGGTCATCAGCGCTCCGCCGGCATCGGCGACCTGGCGTATATAGTTCTCGGGATGCACGGTCATCATGTGTACATCCAGCGGCTTCTGGCATACCGTGTGTACTGCCTTGATAACGGGCAGTCCAAATGAGATGTTGGGCACAAACACGCCGTCCATCACATCCATGTGCAGCCAGTCGGCTGCGCTGCGGTTTATCATCTCCGAATCTTCGCCCAGCTGTGTAAAGTCGGCCGACAGCAATGAGGGTGATATCAGTATCTCTTTGTTCATCTTATTCTATCATCAAGGTTTAATCAGTTCATACACACATTATATTTCCCATCTTTCATGTGGGCGCGCTGGCAGAGCCGGGCTATCTGTCTGATAAGTTGCAAAGTTTTTTCCGAGGGCTTCACCTCGTTAGGAGTAAAATAGTTCATAGGCATTTCTAATAGTCTTTATATTTGTATAACGCATCTTTTCGGTCTTTATTACATCCGCGTGACATTTTCTTTTGCTCAAAACTGTCACCTGTAGGGTCACGGTCGGTCTGGAGATGACCGCCACCGATACAGTCACGCGCGCGTATATTATAATAGGTATAAGAAATCGGCTGAGGGTCTCAGTAATAAAATTGCGGTAAATCACAAATTTTTCTTTCAAAAAGTTTGCAGGCTCGTAGATTATCGTTATATTTGCAGCGTAAACAGTAAAGACAATGAAGAATATGGTATCTATAGCATGGTGGTGGCGTAACTCAAGATTGATAAAGTCGTGAGTCGCTCAGCCGTATAGATATCCCGTAGATATAAGATAAAGGCCTGCCGTAACTTACGACAGGCCTTTTTTCGTAACCCCGACATTTTGAACCAACACTATAAAAGACAAGACTATGGAGATGAAAGATTATTTGACGCGTGTGCTCCGCCAGGAACGGCTCAGCCGCGAAGAGACCAAGGACATCCTGACAGGCATCACCCGCGACGCCTATCCCGCCGAGCAGATTACGGCCCTCCTTACCGCCATTCAGATGCGCGGAGTGACCGTCGACGAGCTGCTGGGTTTCCGCGACGGCATATTGGAGACCGGCGTGCAGGCCCCGTTGGACTGCGACCGCTATATCGACGTGGTGGGCACTGGCGGCGACCGCAAGAATACGTTCAACATCTCTACCACGGCATGCTTCGTTATCGCCGGCGCCGGCTACAAGGTCGCCAAGCATGGCAATTATGCCGCCACCAGTGTGAGCGGAGCCTCCAACGTGATAGCCCTTCACGGTGTGCGCTTTACCAGCGACCTCGACACCCTCAACCGTTCGCTCCACGAGGCAGGCATCGTCTATCTCCATGCCCAGCTCTTCGCCAAGGCCATGAAGCACGTGGCCCCAATCCGCAAGGCGCTCCAGTTTCCTACCGTCTTCAACCTGTTGGGGCCGCTGGTCAACCCCTCTCACCCCAAGGCCCAACTGCTGGGCGTAGCCAACCTCGACCAGATGCGCCTCTACGCCCAGGTCTATCAGCGCTTGGGCATCGACTATGGCATCATCAATAGCATCGACGGCTACGACGAAATCTCGCTCACCGGCGACTTCAAGGTGTCGACCAACCAGTATGAGCGTGTCTTCTCGCCTGCCGACCTGGGCATGCAGGTGGCTCTGCCCGAAGAGCTTCAGGCCGGAGCCACCGAGGAAGAGGCTGCCGCCATCTTCGACAGCGTGCTCAACAATACCTGTCTGCCCGCCCAGAAGAACATCGTGGTCGCCAACGCCGCCTTTGGCATCCAGGTCATGGAGCGCGGGCTGAAGTCTATCGACGAGTGTATCGAGATTGCCCGTGAGAGTATCGACAGCGGTGCTGCCCTCAATGCCTTCCGTCGTTTTGTAACCATCAATTCATAGTCGACATGAGAGATATACTGGAAGAGATAGTCGCCAACAAGCGCGAGGAGATAGCGCAGTTCCACCAGTTGTTGCCCATCACCACGCTGGCCACGCTGACCGAGAAGATGCTCCACATCACCGTGCCCTCGATGCGTCGGGCGCTCATGGAGTCGACTACCGGCATCATCGCCGAGTTCAAGCGCCGTTCGCCCTCGCGTGGCTGGATACACCGCGACGCCCGCGTGAGCGAGGTGGTGCCTGCCTATGAGCAGAGTGGTGCTTCGGCTGTCAGCATCCTTACCGACCGCAGCTACTTTGGCGGCTACGACGAGCATATCCAGCAGGCGCGCTTCATGGGCGTCAGCCTCCCCATACTCTACAAGAACTTCGTGGTCGACGAGTACCAACTCTTCCAGGCCCGCTACTGTGGCGCGTCGGCTGTGCTGCTCATAGCCTCGGTGCTGACCATCGACGAGTGCCGCCGCCTGATGTCGCTTGCCCACCAGCTGGGTCTGGAGGTGCTGCTCGAGATGCACGCCGAGAGCGAACTCGACTATGCTGCCCTCGAGCCCGACATGTATGGCATCAACAACCGCCACCTCGGCACCTTCACCACCGATGTCGACACCAGCTTCCATCTGGCAGAGCGTCTGCCCCATGATGCCTGCAAGGTGAGTGAGAGCGGCATCTCTTCGCCCGATGTCATTGCGCGTCTGCGCGAGTCGGGCTACCGCGGCTTCCTCATCGGCGAGACCTTTATGCGCGAGCCCAGTCCTGGCGACGCCCTCGCCCGTATGGTCGGCCAATTGAACAACCTCAGCAACAACAACCATTAAAACTATACAGACTATGATTATCAAAGTATGCGGCATGACCGATGCCGAGAATATCACAGCCGTCGAGCACTTGGGTGCCGACATGATAGGCATGGTGTTCTATCCCCAGTCTCCACGCTACGTGCAGATGGTGCGCTCTCGCGCCGGAAGCATGCCCGACTACAGCCGTGAGCGGCTCGACCAGCTGCAACGCCACCTCGACGATGGCGCGGCTCCCATGCAGAAGCCTGCCCACGTGCCCCGTGTGGGTGTATTCGTCGACGATATGCCCCAGAACATCGTGACCCGTGTCTACAACTACGGCCTCGACTATGTGCAGTTGCATGGCGACGAGTCGCGCATCACCTGTGACAATCTGAGGCGCACCATCGACCCCGACATCCGTCCGGGACTGCGCATCATCAAGGCCATCCCCGTGGCCGACGCCCGTGACATAGACCGCTGGCGCGAGTATGACGGCGCGGTTGACATGCTGCTCTTCGACACGCGCAGCGACAGCGTAGGAGGCAGCGGCAACCGCTTCGACTGGACGCTGCTCGACCGCTACGACGGCGACATCCCCTTCCTGCTCGGTGGCGGCATCGGGCCCGACGATGTAGACAGGGTACGCGCCTTCCACCATCCCCAGTTTGTCGGCATCGACCTCAACAGCAGGTTTGAAACCCAGCCCGGCATCAAGGACATCCACTTGCTCCGCAACTTTATCAACGCTATACGAAATGAATAAGATAAACAGATTGTTTCAGGATAACACAGACCGTAAACTCCACTCGCTCTACTTCTGCGCGGGTGCCCCTATGGTCGACATGGTGCCCCAGGTGCTGCTCACGCTGCAGCGCCGTGGCATCGATATGGTCGAGGTGGGCATCCCCTTCAGCGACCCGCTTGCCGACGGTCCCGTCATTCAGGTGGCAGGCACCGTGGCTCTGCGCAATGGCATTACGCTCGACAAGATATTCAGCCAGATAGACAGCATCAAGGACCAGGTTCGCATCCCTTTGGTACTGATGGGCTATCTCAACGTGGTGATGCACTATGGATATGAAGCCTTCTTCCAGCGCTGCGTGGCTACGGGCGTGTCGGGGTGCATAATTCCCGACCTGCCGTTTGATGATTATCTCAATGTGGTCAAACCCATCGCCGACCGTTACGATGTGCGCGTCATCATGATGATTACGCCCGAGACATCGGCCGAGCGCATACGCCTCATCGACCGCCACACCGACGGGTTCATCTATATGGTGTCGAGCGCAGGCATCACCGGCGCCCAACAGAGTTTTGGCGACGCCAAGGTCGACTACTTCCGCCGCATAGATGCCATGCAACTGCACAATCCGCGCATGATAGGATTTGGAATATCCAACCGGCAGACGCTGGAGAGTGCCCAAGCCTACGCCGCCGGAACCATTATCGGCAGCAAGTTTGTCACTCTGCTCAACGAGACACGCGATGCCGACAAGGCCATAGACAAACTTAATGAAGCATTAGCCCAATGAAATACACAGTAGACAAAAACGGATTTTTCGGTCGTTACGGCGGAGCCTATGTTCCCGAAATATTATACAAGTGTGTGCACGACCTGCAGGATGCTTATCTCGACATCCTCGGCAGCGATGAATTCAAGCGCGAGTACCATCAACTGCTGCGCGACTATGTGGGGCGTCCTTCTCCCCTCTATTATGCCGACCGTATGAGTCGCCGCTACGGTTGCCGCCTTTATCTCAAGCGCGAAGACCTCAACCATACCGGAGCCCACAAAATCAACAACACCATCGGCCAGATACTCCTTGCCCGCCACATGGGCAAGACGCGCATCATCGCCGAAACCGGTGCCGGCCAGCATGGCGTCGCCACAGCCACGGTGTGTGCGCTGATGGGTATGCAGTGTGAAATCTTCATGGGCAAGACCGATGTGGAGCGCCAGTATACCAACGTGGAGCGTATGCGTATGCTCGGTGCCACGGTGCATCCCGTCACCACCGGCAACATGACCCTCAGTGACGCCTGCAGCGAGGCCATCCGCGACTGGTGCAGCCATCCGCGCGACACCTATTACCTCGTCGGGTCGACAATGGGACCTCATCCTTATCCCGATATCGTCGCCAAGATGCAGAGCGTCATCTCCGAAGAAATCAAGTGGCAGCTCCAGGAGAAGACGGGGCGTGACTATCCCGACTTCCTCATTGCCTGTGTGGGTGGAGGCAGCAACGCCGCCGGCACCATCTATCACTACATCGACGACGAGCGTGTGAGCATTGTCCTCGCCGAAGCCGGTGGTCATGGGGTAGACACCGATTACACCGCCGCCACCATCCAGGCTGGTACCGAGGGTATTATCCACGGTGCCCGTACGCTCGTGATGCAGACCGACGACGGCCAGATTAAGGAGGCGTTCACCATCAGCGCCGGACTCGACTATCCTGGCATCGGACCCATGCACGCCGACCTTGCCGAGCGTGGCCGCGAGCAGGTGATAGCCATCAACGACGACGAAGCTATCCGCGCCGGCTACGAACTTACCCGTACCGAGGGCATCATCCCTGCCATCGAGAGCGCCCATGCCGTGGCTGCGCTCAGTCATCTCCGCTTTCGTCCCGAGGATGTGGTCGTTCTCACCGTCTCGGGTCGTGGCGACAAAGATGTAGAAACATATCTCGCCCATAAGGATATGGCAGGCGAGTACGGAGATTTCTAACCCATTATCCGAACAGTCATTATGAGTCATACTTATAATTACCAGACCGTGTCGAGCACCATTCTTGCCGACCTCTATACTCCCGTGGGTGTTTACCTGAGTCTGCGCGGACTCTATCCACAGTCTGCACTCATGGAGAGCAGCGATTACCACAGCCACGATACAGCCCGCTCGTTTATAGCTATCCATCCTATGGCATCGTTTGCAGTGTCCCATGGCGTCGCCATCACCTCCTTGCCCGACGGTACCGTTCTCCGCCAGCCCCTCGACCTCGACCGCAAGGGCGTAGCCAAAGAGCAGGTGGCCCAGGCGCTGGGTGATTTCCTCGCAGCCTTCCATGTCGAAGGCGAGGGTAGGGAGTATTGCGGCGTCTATGGCTTCACCTCTTTCAATGCCGTGCGCTACTTTGAGAATATCGATGTGGTCGACGACACACAGCCCGCCAACGACGCCCCCGATATGCTCTATGTCATGTATCGCGACCTGATAGTCTTTGACCATTATTCCAACCGCATCCGACTGGTTACCCTCGTTCACGAAGGCGACTCTGTGGCTGCTGGCGGTAAGGTGCTCACCGACATAGAGCAGCAGTTGCGCCGCCCTGGCCAGTGCTACGATTTCCACACCGAAGGACCCGTCTTCAGTACTCTCTCCGACGAAGCCCATCGTGCCAATATCCGTCGCTGTGTAGCCCACTGTCTGCGTGGCGATGTCTTCCAGATTGTGGTCTCTCGTCGTTTCTGCCAGCGTTATAGCGGCGACGACTTCCGCCTTTACCGTGCACTGCGCAGCATCAATCCCTCGCCCTATCTCTTCTATTTCGACTTCGGCGGTTACCGCATTTTCGGTTCCAGTCCTGAGACCCACTGCCGCATTGATGGCGATCACGCCTATATCGACCCCATTGCCGGCACCACCCGTCGTACCGGCGACCCTGCAGAGGACCGTCGGCATGCCGAGTTCTTGCGTAACGATGCCAAGGAGAATGCCGAGCACGTGATGCTGGTCGACCTGGCGCGCAACGACCTAAGCCGCAACTGTCAGGATGTCAAGGTCGATTTCTTCAAGGATATGCAGTTCTACAGCCATGTCATCCACCTGGTGAGCCGGGTTAGCGGCAGACTTCTGCAGCCCCACTCCCCGAGCGCCAAGATACGTGCCTTCTTCGACACCTTCCCTGCCGGTACGCTGTCGGGGGCTCCCAAGGTGAGAGCGATGCAGATTATCAGCGAGCTCGAGCCCCACAATCGTGGCGCCTATGGTGGCTGCATCGGCTTCATCGGTCTCGACGGCGACCTCAATCAAGCCATCGTCATCCGCACCTTCGTCAGTCGCAATGGAGAGCTCTGGTTCCAGGCTGGCAGTGGCGTCGTGGCAAAGAGCAATGATGAATACGAGCTCCAGGAATGTAATAACAAACTCGGTGCGCTCACGCGTGCCATCAAAGAGGCTGAATCATGATGAAACAGACAGACAATAGCCACACCCCGCAGGTGTCGGTGGCTGTGATAGACAATTACGACTCCTTCACCTATAATCTCGTTCACCTCGTGCGTAGTCTTGGCGCACAGGTCACCGTCTTCCGCAACGACCAGTTTGACTTGCCCGACCTTGCCGACTATGACAAGCTCTTGCTTTCGCCCGGTCCAGGCATCCCGTCAGAGGCTGGGCTGCTGCTCGATGTCATCCGCACCTACGCCGCCACCAAACCTATCCTCGGCGTGTGCCTTGGCCATCAGGCCATCGGCGAGGTCTTTGGCGCCCGGCTTACCAATCTTGCCGAGGTCTTTCACGGCGTGGCGACCGAGGGTACCAATCTGCAGCGCGACTACATCTTCCGCGACCTTCCTCCGCGCATTACCATGGGCCGTTACCACTCTTGGGTGGTCGAGAGGTCGTCTCTGCCTGCCTGTCTGGAGGTCACTGCCGAGAGCGATGAGGGCTTTGTCATGGCACTACGCCATCGCGACTACGACGTCCATGGCATCCAGTTCCATCCAGAGAGTGTGCTCACGCCCCAAGGCGCCACTATCGTCAGCAACTGGCTGAAAGGCTAAGCCCGTGACAGTCATCCGACCGATGGCGACCCCTTCGGCATAACAAAAAATCCGCATAGACTCACTATGCGGATTTTCTGTTATCTTGGGGATGCTGTTTACAACTTCACCTTGCGCTTGGCGCCCTTGCTTTCATTGCCTACGCGGTCGAGGGCAGTCACCACATATTTATATTTCTTTGTACCGCCGTCGTAGGGCAGCCGGTAGTAGGTGTCATAGGTTATCTCTACGATTTTGGAAGCGTCTGCCAGGTTTACTTTCTCGCCCTTGGCGAAGCGGTAAATGACATAGCGGCGCGCCTCGTCGCCCCATTTCTTCGCTTTGGGAGCCGACCAGTAGAGCATCAGTCCGTCTTCTGTCCACGCGTCACCCACCTTGGCAGGCTTCTTGGGTGCCTTGCTGTCCAGGAAAGGCATGTATGGAGGCAGAGCCTTTGACTTCCAGTATACGTTGCGTAGCATGGTGCCGTAGCTGCCCATGTCTTCGGCAGCCACCTTGGCATACCAGAGCACGGTGCCACTCACGTTGCGCAGCTGGCGGTGCAGCCTGAACTTGGCAGCCATCTGATGGGTGTTGGGGTTGGCAGGGTCGCTGTTCTGCACGGTGTTCTCGATGCTCTCGCCGATGTAGAGCGGACGGTTGGCCATGTGTTTAGCCCACCATTTGATGAGCTTTTCATAGTCTGCCAATGGATGACCGATGTGCCAATAGAGCTGTGGCACGCAGTAGTCTATCCATCCGTTGTTGACCCACAGCAGCACGTCGGCATAGAGTTGGTCGTAGTTCTGCAGACCGTTGGTGTCGCTACCTATGGGCGAACTTTTCTTGTTTCGGTAGATACCAAAGGGCGACACGCCAAACTTGACCCAAGGCTTGAGCTTGTGCACGTGCTCGCCCATCTCCTTGACAAAGAGATTGACATTGTAGCGGCGCCAGTCGCCACGGTCGGCTATACCATTATTATATAAGGCGTATTCACGGTCATCGGGGATGGGGCGTCCGCCTTCGGGGTAGGGGTAGAAGTAGTCGTCGATGTGTATGCCGTCGATGTCATAGCGGCTCACGATGTCGTCGACCACCGAGAGGATATAGTCGCGGTTCTCCTTGAGTCCGGGGTTGAGTACATAGAGACCGCCATACTCGAACGCACGCTCAGGGTGAGTCTTGAGGATGTGGTTGTCGGCCAGACGGGTAGGGCTCTTCATGCGGGCGCGATAGGGGTTTATCCACGCATGAAACTCCATTCCGCGGCGGTGACACTGCTGTATCATCCATGCCATTGGGTCCCAGTAGGGAGATGGTGCCTTGCCCTGCACTCCGGTGAGGTAACGGCTCCACGGCTCAATCTTGCTCTCATAGAGGGCATCACATTCGCCGCGCACCTGGAAGATGATGGCGTTGGCGCCATCCTTTTCCAGCTCATCGAGCTGATGGGTGAGCATCTGCTGTATTTCTGCTGTCGATTTACCCAGATACATGCCGTTGACAAACTGCATCCAAGCGCCTCTGAACTCACGTTTGCCCCCGTCGGCATACATGCTGGTAGGAGCGAGCAGCCATAGGGCTGCCACCATTACAATCAGTAGTTTTTTCATTATTTGGTTTTGTTCCTCTGTTTTCTACTACAAAAATACGATGATTGTCGAGGATATCAAAATAATCAAGGAACAAATTGTAAAAAAGCCTTTATCTTCCTTCACTTTTCCCTCTTCAGCACCATACTGTGGCGCTATGGGCGTGTCGATTGCGTCTCTGTCGGGCACAAACGACAAATCCGCCATGACAGAGACAGATGCCCTTGTCGTGGCGGATTGGCTGGTTATCGTGACCTACAGCTTAGAAGCGGTAGCTCAGCGTTGCCATCACCTGGTTGCGGTCGTGGCTCACCTTGGTGGCTCTTACGATGCAGTTGTTGTCGGGGTTGGTGTCACCGTAGTAGCTCATGAAGGGGTAGAAGTCGCCATTGGTATGGCTGTATTGGTAAGCCAGGTCGAGGTTGATGTTCTTGCTGGCTTGGAATCCCAGACCCAGAGTGAAGCGGTTGGTGGCTTTCCAGTTGGTGTAGTCGGTAGAGGTAGCGTAGCCCGAACCGGGAGACTCGAGCGAACCGTCGCGGAAGCCGTTCTCGTCGAAGACGGCAGAAACCCAGTTGTAGCCTGCGCGCAGAGCCAGTGTAGGCAGTGGCTTGAACTCGGCACCCAACTTGAGGGTATGCACACCCTTGAGCGTGCGCTCGGTATGGGCGTTCATCACGTCGTCGCTGCTGCTGGTGTCATAGGCGTCGCCGTACCATGGGTCGTAGTATGTGCCGTCTATCACGCGGTTGTCTATGCTGCCATAGTCAGAATACTCATAGGTGGCGCCCAAGGCGAGGTAGCTGCCCACGGTGTGGCCCAGACTCACGCCAAACTTCCACGGAGTATATATCTTGTACTCGTAGTTGCAGTAGTTGCGGATGTAAGCGCTGCTGTTGTTATCCGACAGGTTTCCACTGTACTGTACAAAGCCGCTGCCGGCGTCGGCCCTCAGTTTCAGGTCATAGAAGACAGGGCTGTTGATGTACAGACCCACGCGGAAAGGCGAGCCGTCAACGGGCAGGAAGATGGCACCCACCTTGACATCGACACCAGTACCATCTATCTTCAGCCGTTCGGCAGAGGCACCGTTGGTGTTCTGCTCCAACTGCTCAAAGTAGCTGCTGCTGGAGCGATAGTTCACATCGTGTAAGCCCGCGGTGACTCCGAGGTAGAAGCTGTTGCTCACAGCGCCACTGATGTTGAAGTCGTAGACGCCGATGTAACCATGCTGGTACTGGCCGAAGTCAAAAGCCTGGCCGTTGTAGTAGTCCATGTATTTATTGCCCTGGTCGTCGGTCTTCTCGAGTATCTTCTTGTAGTTGGCATCGATGGCGTTCCAGCCCCATTCGCCCACCTTGTCGTACTTGATGGCCGAGAGCTTGTTCTGTGAAGCCATGGAGAGCGCACCGCTGGCAGTAAGTATCTGGTCGAAGTTGCGGCTCTTGTGGTAGTTGAAGCCCACATTGATGCAGGGCTTGCCGTTAATCTTGAGCGGCGCCACGATACCTATCTGGTCAAAGCTGGCATTGGTCTTGTGACCGCCGCTCACGCTGTGGCTCTCCACGCCGTTCTGCCATACCAGTCCGCCGGTGACACTCACCTGGGTACGGCTGAAGAAGCCCGTACCGGCAGGGTTGCTGGTCATCGTCGAGATGTCGGCACCCAGCGCCTCCATAGCGCCACCCATACCTACGTAGCGGGCGGTACCGTTGAGGTCGTTGCCGATGAGCTTGGTATCTTGATATGTCTCCTGGGCGGTGGCTGTCAGGGCAGTCATCGAAGCCAACAGGGCAAAAAACAAATTTTTGGTATTCATAATCTTATCTGTTTGTTATAGTTTTCAACTGTGTGTTGGGGTTTGTGTTATCGGTGTCCGCCACCAAAGCGTCCGCCACCACCACCACCGGTGTGTCCGCCGCCGAATCCGCCACCGCGTGAACCTCCAAATCCGCCGCCAAACGAGCCAGAGGGCATCGAGGGCGTGCTGGGACGCCCGCCGAAATTATAGTTGTCCTGGCGGGTAGGGTTGTTGCGGTTGCCGAAGGTGCGGTTGTCGTAGGTACGACTGTTGCGACCGCCAAACGAGCGCGTGCCGTTCTGTCCGTAAGCCATGCTGCGGCCCGAACCCTGACGCTGCGTCCCCCCCCAAGAGCGGTAGCCGGCATAACCGCCACGGCTGCCACTGTGGGTGACATAGACGCCGCCCCAGTAGCCCGGCCATCCCCAGCCATGGTAGTAGCCTGGCCATCCCCAACCTGCATAGTAGTAGGGATTGTACCAGCCATAGTAGCCATAATATCTGGGATACCAGGGGTCGTAGAACGGGTCGCCATACCATGGGTCATACCACGCCCAACGCCAATAGTAGGGCGAATATCCATAACTATAGCGGTAGCTGTAGAGCCATGGGTCGTAGTAGCCGTCCCATCGGCTCATGCGGCGGCTGTAGGCAAAGTCGTCGTCGACAGCGTTGTTGCGGTATTTGGCCACAAAGGTAGTGTCTACATACGCCGAGTCGGGATAGACACCATTGCCCTGCTGAAACTGGATGATGTCGTTGCCCAGACTGTCATTGCCCAACTTCTGATAATGGCTCCAGTATTTGCCACGACGGTTATATTCATCCACATCACGGTTGCTGCCCACATAGTATGCGGGCTCGGTGTCGGCCGAAGCCTGCGCCTTCTTCTTCGGGGTGAAATAGAGGTCATCCTGTGCCATCGCCGAGAGCGGTAGAGCACAGAGAAGCACTGCAAGAATATACAATTGTTTCATATCTCTTATTACTTTTAATAGCTATTCAGTATCTTACACTGCAAAATTAGTACCATTGTCACTGCAAAATTAAGGAAAAACCCTAAAGGATGGTAGGTTTTTCCCTATTAATTTATAAATTTGTAACGCAATTATAAAAGTTTAATCAATAGGAGTATATATATGAAGTATTTGGCAGCCCATTTCGAGATTGCTTGCATGGACGACATGATGCAGATTGCCCGCGACCTGCTTATGGATGTGGCCGGCGAAGCGGGTTTTGAATCCTTTGAAGACACCGAGCGTGGCGTTGACGGTTATGTGCAGGAACAGCTCTTCGACCGCCAGTTGCTTGACGATGGCATAGCTTCCTTTCCGCTCGACGGAGTAAGCATTGTATATAATATTAATAAGGTGGAGGACCAGGACTGGAACGCTGTGTGGGAAGAGCAGGGCTTTGAGCCTATCGACATCGACCATCGCGTGGTGGTCTATGACGCCAAGGGCGAGGTGCCCCAGCACGATGCTGGCGCCGTGATGATAGGCATCGATGCGCGTCAGGCTTTTGGCACAGGTACCCACGAGACCACGCAGATGATAATCGCCTCGCTGCTCGATATGCAGCTCGAGGGCAAGAGTGTGCTCGACTGCGGCTGTGGCACCGGCATCCTCTCGATAGCCGCCGCCAAGTGTGGCGCCACGCACTGCGTGGGCTACGACATCGACGAATGGAGTGTGGACAACAGCCGCCACAATGCGCAGCTCAATGGTGTGGATATGCAGGTGCAGCTGGGCGACGCGTCGGTCACAGCCACGCTCAACGAGAAGTTCGATGTGGTTCTGGCCAACATCAATCGCAACATACTCCTGGCAGACATGCCCGCCTTTGTCGGCGTGATGAAGGAGGGTGGGGCGCTCATATTGAGCGGATTTTATCCCTCCGATGCCGCCATGCTCTGCGACAAGGCTGCCACCTTGGGTCTCACGCTCACCGCGCAGAAGAGCAATGGCGACTGGGCGTGCCTCATGTTCAGCAAGTAGACTAAGATGCTCCGCACCGGATGTTCCGGCAGCAGAGTGACCGATAATACGACCGCCGCACGGATGACCACTGGTCTCTGTGCGGCGGTCGTCGGTATATGTGCCACCACTGTCAGCCCGTGGCAGCATCGCCAAAAGTCTGCCGTGATGCTTTCTAAACACAATGCGTGGTGGGAAACGTGTAATTTAAGTCTTGCAACCATCATTTCATACTTGGAATTTCTAAATTCCAACTTTGAAATCATCGTGAAGATGGTCGCGGCAGAGTTGGCTTTATCCTCCTATGTGCTGAAGGTGCCCTCTACGCTGATGGGGATACCCTCGACGCCGCTGGTGATGGTCACGGCGCCGACATAGTGGCATGCGGCCATGACGGTCACGGACGACAGAGATGTAGATGATAAAGATGTGGGGATGGCGCTGCGGTGTGGTGTGCCGGAAGCGGATAGGGGATGGCGCCCATCAATAGGTATCTTCGTGACTGCCTATTGTGAGTTTCTTGAGGTCATAGTAAGAACCATTGTAGACATTGAAGTCTACGGGACCCTTGATGCCAGGCAGACGGCCTGCATCGGTGTGTTGCCAGAATTTCCATGCACCCTTGTATTCTATCTTGGGCACATAGTAGTGGGCTATCCAGTAAGGATAGTCGTCAAAGACAGGAGCGCTGAGATACTTCTCCTTGAACTTGTAATAGGTGTAGAGGATGGGCTTGACATGATAACGGTCTTCCACGATATGCAGCCACGTGAGTATGTCGCGCTGGAACTCCTCTATCGACTTGTCCTTGGGCGCGTGCTCTATATCCAGCACGGGTGGAAGGTCTCCCTCTTCGAGCTTAACCTTCTCAAGAAAGTAATAAGCCTGCTGGCGGGCCGACGATTTGTTGCTCCAGAAGTGGTAGGCACCACGAATAAAACCATATTCGAGTGCATTGTGAAAGTTACTCTTGAAGTTTTCGTCCATGCGGCTGGCTCCCTCGGTCGACTTGATGATGACAAATCTCAGCGGGCAGCCTGAAATCATGCCTCCTTGCAGTTTGTCCCAATCTATGTTGCCCTGGTAGTGGGATATGTCGATGCCGTGTATCTCGAAACCCTTAGGATATCTGGACTCGCCATAGAGGGCACGCCATCTGAAGCCAGTAGGACCGACGAAGAAGTAGTAGAAAGCCCAACAATAGAGAACGGTTACCACGAGACCACCAACCCAGAATGTCCAACGCGGCATGCGGTGATGCCATCGATGGGCACCACGCCGAGTTGCACCACGCTTGGTCTTGCTGTGATGTGACTTGGGGGGAGTGATGTTGCGGGTAGTCTTTCTCTTATCCATGTAAAAAATGCACCGGATATCCCTGGTTCAGCGCAGTGGCTGCTTCAGGACAATCCGGTGCATGAATATCATTCTAATTATTTACCAAGCTGTTCGAGCGACAGTGTGCGTGTGGTGCGGTCGCAAACTGAAGCGGGACCCCAGTACTGGATAGGACCGGGATAGACATAGCAGGTCTCCTTGGCCCACTCGTCGCGCTTCTCGGCGAACTTCTTGAAGGGCGCACCGTCGAGCTCTACGAGAGCCTTGCGGATTACGGGCTTCATCTCGCCGTTGCGGCGCTCCATGTTCATCATCATGGTGATTGGCACACCTCCTGCCTTCCACTCATCGGTGGGAGCGGTAGTGTTCTTGACGATGGCCATATAGCCAGTCTTGCCGTTGGCAATGAGCTGAACGGCGCTTACGCCGAGTGCATAGCAATAGTCTGCGTCGAAGTTTGATGGAGCAGCGCAGCGTCCTTCATAACCAAAGAAGTGGTGGATAGCTGCAAACTTGCCAACAAACTTACCCTCGTTCTTCCACTCAGCCAACTTGTCGGCTACCATGTCAGAGATGAGCTTCTCGGTCTCGATGAGCGATACCTGTACGTTTCCGTGGGGGTCGCGGTCGAGTGAGAGCTGGCGTGCTACGTCGCCGGGCAGTGTCTTGAAGGTCTCGGCATTCTCGGCAGAGAGATGGGCGAGGATATACTTCTTCTGCTCATCGGCCTCGAGGTTCTTGTACTCTTCACCGTGGGCAGCGAGCAGGTCGTTGAGCTCGTCGATGAGACGGCCGATAGAGGGGATAAACTCGATGAGGCCCTCGGGGATGAGGACAACACCGAAGTTGTTGCCGGCAGCGGCACGGTCGGCTACAGACTGGGCGATGCCTTCTACAATCTGGTTGAGGGTCATGTCCTTCTGCTCTATTTCCTCTGAGATGAGGCAGATATTGGGCTGTGTCTGCAGTGCGCACTCGAGTGCGATGTGTGAAGCCGAGCGTCCCATCAGCTTGATGAAGTGCCAGTACTTACGGGCAGAGTTGGCATCACGCTCAATGTTGCCGATAACCTCTGAGTAAGTCTTGGTAGCGGTATCGAAACCGAAAGAAGTCTCAATCTGGTCGTTCTTCAAGTCGCCGTCGATGGTCTTGGGCGCACCGATAACCTGTACACCGTAGTTCTTGGCGGCATAGTATTCGGCCAGAACGCAGGCGTTGGTGTTGGAGTCGTCACCACCGATGATTACGATGGCGTTGATGCCGAGCTCGCGGATGATCTCGAGACCCTTCTCAAACTGGTCTACCTTCTCCAGCTTGGTACGGCCCGAACCGATCATGTCGAAGCCACCGGTATTGCGGTAGTCGTCGATGATTTCGGCTGTCAGCTCCTTGTAGTTGTGGTCAACGAGACCGCCGGGACCCATGAGGAAGCCGTAGAGCTTGTTCTCGGGGTTGAGCTTCTTGACAGCGTCGAAGATACCGCTGATGACATTGTGGCCGCCAGGAGCCTGGCCGCCTGAAAGGATTACACCTACATTGATTTTCTGGCTCATTGCCTCATCGCCGGGAACAAACTCCACGAGGGGCATGCCATAAGTGTTGGGGAACAGTTTCTTGATTTCTTCCTGATCGCCTACGCTCTGGGTAGGCTCGCCTTCCTGTACCTTAACGGCACCCTGAAGACCTTTTGGCAGTTTAGGCTGGTAAGCAGCGCGTTCTCTCTGCAAAAGACTTTTTTTCATTTTACGTTTATTTGTTAGAATAGTTACCTTATTCAATTTCTGTGAGGCGCCCGGTTGTCCTTATGATAATGCCAAAAAGAATGGCGTCCTCAAAAATCGTTGCAAAGTTACTCATTTTCCATTAGATATTAAAGCAAAAGAGCAAGAAAATGACCTCGGGCTGTCTTTTTCTTAATCTGGCTCAACGACGGCAATGGTGGCGATAAAGACAGAAAAATGAAAAAAAGTGACCGAATATTTTGTTTTCTTTGCGATTTGCATTATCTTTGGCTCAAATATTACAACAACAATGAGTAGCAAACGAGACTTAAAGCGTGCGATACACAATGTATGCACAGCTCTTTTCGCCGAAGGAGTAGCAGCTTCTCTTTACGGCCCTGAGAAAAACAAGGAAGTGATTGACCCTATCTTCGCGTCTATTCTGGAGATACATTCTGACTTCACTCGTCGTGTGTCTTTCCCTGAACCGGGCATCAAACCGAAGAAGTACTACAAGTTTATCATTGATGAGTTCAACAAGCAAGTGGCTGAGATAGTCGACCAGCTCAACGCGCTACAATAAGGAGACAATGTTACAGCAATTAGCACGCTGGATACTGTATAAAAGGATGGGATGGAAGACAATAATTACTGTCGAACATCCCTCCAAATATATTATATGTCTGGCTCCCCACACCAGTAACTGGGATTTTGTCATCGGTCAGCTCTTCGGTCTGGCAGAGCGTCGTACGACCAACTTTCTGATGAAGAAAGAGTGGTTCTTCTGGCCTCTGGGTCCGCTGTTCAGACGCTTGGGCGGCATACCCGTATATCGCGACCGCAATACGAGCATGACCGATACGCTGGCGCAGGCTGCGAAGGGGCGCAAAGACTTCTGCCTCTGCATCACTCCCGAAGGTACGCGCTCGCTCAACCCCGACTGGAAGAAGGGCTTCTACTATATTGCCCTCAAGGCAGGTATTCCCATACTGCTATATGCGCTCGATTTCGAGCATAAAGAGATACGCTGTACGCGCAGCATCATGCCCTCGGGAGATATAGACGCTGATATGCGTGAGATAAAGCTATATTTCAAGGATGTAAAAGGCAAGAAACCAGAACAGTTTAGTATAGGAGAGATAGATTGACAGTTAACTTTCACAGATGGTTGGTCATGGTGGCGCTGGCGTTATGCTGCGCCGTCAGTGTATATGCACAGGACAATTTGCTGGACGCTGCCACCGAGCGTCGGTTGAAGGACTATTTCCTCAACTATAAGTTCGATGCTGCCACAGGATATGCCCAGGCGCGCATGAAGAGCTACAGGATAGACAACCGCCAGCGCATAGTGACCATCACCGCCAACGATGCCTTTGCGGCACAGGATTTTACGGCCAAGATGGTCTCCAAAATCTATCGTAAGGTGAGCCGTATTCTTCCCTCACCTTACGATACATATAAGATACGTATAGCCGTCAATGGCGTTACCATCGACCTGATGGTGGATGGTGATATGGCAGACCCCAACTCTATTGTCAGAGCGTGGGGCAATATCGATTATAAGGGCAATGCCTGGGTGCGCAATGTGTCGCGTCCCTTTGACATCAGCCGCGGTCTGGGCAACCGTCATCTCACGGTCTATGCCAGCCATGGCCGTTTCTACGACCAGAAGATGGGGCGGTGGCGCTGGCAGAGACCCAGTCTCTTTGCTACGACCGAAGACCTGTTTACTCCCACCATCGTGGTGCCCTATCTCATACCAATGCTTGAGAATGCGGGCGCCAACGTGTTTACTCCCCGAGAGCGCGACTGGCAGCCCAATGAGGTAATCGTCGACAACAACCGCTCGTCGCTGGGAGCCAAATATGAAGAGGTGGGCACGGGCAGCCGTCAGTGGAAGGACACGGAGAAACCGGGGTTCAGTTTCCATGACGGCCTCTACTCCGACCACGAAAATCCCTTCATCCAGGGTACAGCCCGACAGGTGAAAACCACGAAGAGCAAGTCTAAGATAAGCATCATATCCTATACGCCCGACATCCCCGAGGCGGGAAGATATGCAGTCTATGTGAGCTACCAGACGGTAGAGAAGAGCGTGGACGATGCCGAGTATATCGTCTGTCATAAGGGGCAGGAGACACGTTTCCGCGTCAACCAGCAGATGGGTGGCGGCACATGGGTCTATCTGGGTACCTTCGATTTTGACAAAGGCTGTAACGAGTACAACCGTGTGGTCGTGACCAACCATGCTTTGCGCAAGGGTGTGGTCACTGCCGATGCCGTGCGCTTTGGCGGCGGTATGGGTAACATCGAACGCAACGGCACCACGAGCGGCATGCCTCGCGCTATGGAGGCTGCCCGCTATTGTGCCCAGTGGTCGGGAGTGCCCTATGCCATCTATAGCACCAAGGACGGTGCCGACGACTATGCCGACGACATCAACGTGCGTCCGCTTACCACCAACTGGCTGGCTGGAGGCTCGGTGTATATGCCCTACAAGGTGGGCAAGAATGTGCCGATAGAACTGTCGCTCGCCGTGCACAGTGATGCCGGCTACAGCTACAACGGCAAAGACCTCGTGGGGTCGCTGGCTATCTGCACCACAGGCAACAACGAGGGAGTGCTCAATGCCGGTATACCCCGCAGTGTGTCGAATACCTTTGCCAAAAATCTGCTTGACGGTATCTCTGCCGACCTCAAAGCCAAATACGGACGCTGGGTGGTGCGCTATCTCTGGGACCGCAACTACTCTGAAACCCGCAATCCCGAGATACCCTCGGCCATACTCGAGACGCTCTCCCACCAGAACTTCCCTGATATGGCTTACGCCCAGGACCCCAATTTCAAGTTTACCCTTGCCCGCTCGATATACAAGGCCATACTGAAATATACTGCCGCCCAGCACGGCACACGCTATACCGTACAGCCTCTGGCGCCAAGGAGCCTGCGCACATCGATAGACCGGCAGGGAAAAATCACGCTGACATGGGAGGCGCAGACAGACCCACGGGAGAGCACGGCGATGCCCTCTGCCTATGTGGTATATACCCGCAGCGGTGGGGGAGGGTTTGACAATGGCACGGTGGTAAGCAGCACCACCTACACCATGACGCCCCAACCTGGTACCCAATACGACTTCAAGGTGACAGCTATCAACGACGGCGGTGAGAGCTTTGCTTCGCCCATCGTGTCGGCCCTCTACAAGTCGGCAGAAGCCAAGACAGTGCTCGTAGTCAACGGCTTTGACCGCCTGTCGGCACCCCAGGTCGTCGACGACGGCCGCAGACAGGGCTTTGATCTCGATGCCGACCCTGGTGTCTCTTATGGACTCACGGCGTGGAACGGACGGCAGACCTGCTTCAACGTGAACCGTATGGGTGTCGAGAGTCCCACCGGACTGGGATATGGCGGCGAAGAGATGGCTGGCCTCTTCGTGGCAGGCAATGATTTCTCCTATGTCGCTACCCATACCTCGGCGATAGCCTCGGGGCATAAATATAATGTGGTGAGTTGTGACCGTGCTTCCATCGACGGCCGCAAGGTGGCGCTCGCCGACTACTCCTGTGTAGACCTTATCCTCGGCATGCAGCGCTATACCCCCTATGCTGTGCAGTACTACAAGACATTCACCCCGGCATGGCAAGAGATGTTCAGAGCCTATGCCCAACAGGGAGGGCGGCTGCTTGTGAGCGGCTCGTACATAGGCTCGGATATGCAGAACGATGGTGAACAGCAGTTCTTGTCATCGGTACTGCAGTTGGAGTATCATCCCGCCGACAGCGTCACAGCCCAGCCTGCCATCAACGGACTGGGTATGACGTTTGACATCGGTCGCCGTCTCAACCGTCATCACTACGCTGCCACCCATGTCGAAATACTCCACCCCCAAGGTCAGGCCTACTGCGCTATGCAGTATGCCGACGGCACCTCGGCTGCTGTGGCTTACGATGGGGCGGCCTACAAGTCGTTTGTCATGGGCTTCCCCTTCGAGTGCATACAGTTGCCAGCCACGCGAAACCTGCTGATGCAGGGGATAATGCAATTCCTACAGAAACAATAATCAACCCTATAAGACTCCTTATTATGATGTATAAAATTCAAGCAAACCCCACGGGAACAAGAAGTATAGAAGTGAGCGAAGAGCATCTGCAGACCATCCGTAAATATGCGCTGCTCAAGAACCTCATCGACAGTACGGGTATCATCGACGAAACCGTGCTCGACAAACTCAAGTTCACCTTGCGTGCCCTGCTCGAATCTGAGGCCGGCAAGGACAAGGCGCTGCTCGACCTGTGTCTTGATGTGATATACCATAACAATATGAAGGCTTTCGGTCTGCACCAGCTCACTCTGCTCTATATCGACTGGGTCAGCAAGCAAGACCAGCAAACAGAAACTGAATCCTAAAACAAGCCGCATTGAAAGAATACCGACTTACTGATTTTCTCCCAACTACCAAGAAGGAATGTGAGCTGCGTGGTTGGGATGAGTTGGACGTAATCCTTTTCTCGGGTGATGCCTACGTCGACCACCCCTCGTTTGGCGCTGCTGTCATCGGTCGTGTGCTCGAGTCGCAGGGCTATCGCGTGGCCCTCGTTCCCCAGCCCGACTGGCATGGTGATTACCGTGATTTCAAGAAGCTGGGTCGTCCGCGTCTCTTCTTCGCCATCTCGCCCGGTGCCATGGACTCTATGGTCAACCGCTATACGGCAAACCGTCGCCTGCGTAGCGACGATGCCTATACTCCCGGCGGGCGTCATGGTATGCGCCCCGACTATCCCTCGATAGTGTATACCAAGATACTCAAACAGCTCTATCCCGATGTACCCGTGGTGCTGGGTGGCATTGAGGCTTCGCTGCGACGCCTCACCCACTATGACTACTGGCAAGACAGTCTGCGCCGATGCATCCTCTGCGACTCGGGCGCCGACCTTATCGTCTATGGCATGGGCGAGCGTCCTATTGTGGAGATATGCCGCCAGCTCGAAGGTGGTACCCCGTTTGACCAGTTGCGCTCCATCCCCCAGACCGTCTATCTCTGTCGTGAGGGCGATATCCCCGGTGGGGTAGGCGACGACGATATCGTGCTCCACAGTCATGAAGAGTGTCTGCAGAACAAGAAGGCTCAGGCTGAGAACTTCCGCCATATCGAGGAAGAGTCAAACAAGATGCACGCCCAGCGGCTTATACAGGCGGTAGGCAATACCTGCGCTGTCGTCAATCCGCCTTCCCCGCCGATGACGACCGAAGAACTCGACGCTTCGTTTGACTTGCCCTACACCCGACTGCCTCATCCCAAGTATAAGGATAAGGTTATTCCTGCCTACGAGATGATTAAGTTTTCTGTCAACATCCACCGTGGTTGTTTCGGTGGTTGCGCCTTCTGTACCATCTCTGCCCATCAGGGCAAGTTTATCACCTGTCGTAGCAAGGAGAGCATTCTGCGTGAGGTAAAGCAGGTCATGGAGATGCCAGGGTTCAAGGGCTATCTCTCAGACCTCGGCGGCCCGTCGGCCAACATGTATGGCATGCATGGCAAAAACCAAAACGCCTGTGCCAAGTGCAAGCGTCCGTCGTGCATCCATCCTCGTATCTGCCCCAATCTGAATACCGACCATTCCAAGTTGCTCGACATCTACCATGCGGTCGATGCACTGCCCGGTATCAAGAAGAGCTTCATCGGCAGCGGTGTGCGCTACGACCTGCTGCTGCACCGCTCGGGCGACGAGAAGTCTGACAAGGCTGCCCGCGATTATACCCGTGAGCTCATCTGTCGCCATGTGAGCGGTAGACTCAAGGTCGCGCCCGAGCACACTTCCGACAAGGTGCTCTATCAGATGCGCAAGCCGTCGTTCCAGCTCTTCTATGAGTTCAAACGTATCTTTGACCGCATCAACAAGGAAGAAAATCTGAAGCAACAGATAATCCCTTACTTCATAAGCAGTCATCCAGGTTGCCAGGAAGAAGATATGGCTGAGCTTGCCGTCATCACCAAAGACCTCGACTTCCACTTAGAGCAGGTGCAGGACTTCACGCCAACTCCCATGACAGTCAGCACCGAAGCATGGTATACTGGCTACGATCCATATACGCTTGAGCCAGTCTTCTGCGCCCGTACCCAGCGTGAGAAACTTGCCCAGCGCCAGTTCTTCTTTTGGTATAAAAAAGACGAACGTGCCAATATTGAGCGCGAACTGCGTCGCATTGGGCGTGCAGACCTCATCGGCAAGTTGTACAGCGGTACGGGTTTCGCCAACCGTCATGCCGTCTATGACGACAAGGCCATCGGAAGTCGCCCGGATTATCCCCAGAAGTCCAGGAAGAAGAAACCGAACGAGAAAGCATCGTTCAATCCCAACTTCAACCATTCCGGCCAGCGTCCTAACGGCAGCAGGAAGAACAGACCTGCCGACGGGCGTAGGAACCATCGTCGCGACTCCTGATGGTGTGGTCGCGGCTCATACGTTTACCATAATAAATATGTTGCAAATAAGACCTGCCACTCCTGCAGATACCGATGCCATCATGCTCATCATCCACGGGGCATGTGCCATCATGCAGGAGAGTGGCAATACCCATCAGTGGGTCAACGGTTATCCCTCCCGTGACGTTATCTGTCAAGACATTGCCCGTGGCGATGCCTGGCTCGTCACTGGAGATAATGGCGACGCCGTGGGCTACTTTGTCTTCCGTCCTGGCCCTGACCCCACCTATCGCCACATCTATCACGGCGCGTGGCTCAATGACGCCCCTTATCACGTCATTCATCGCATCGCCGGCAGACCTCATGTCCATGGCATCTTCGATGCCGTGATGCGTCACTGCCAGGCAGCGCAGACCGACCTCCGCATTGATACCCACCGCGATAACCATATCATGCGCCATCTCATAGCCAAATACGCCTTCATCTACTGTGGTATCATCCATACCGAGATGGGCGATGAGCGGCTGGCGTATCAGTTGGCGGCCACCCCGTAAACCCATACGCTGCCCGAGATGACCCCTGGCGGGCTGCGCATTATCGTTGTAAAAATAACAAGTAAAATGAAAATACTACGTCGCATTTTGACCTTCATCGCCTGTATGGCGGTGATAGCCGTGGTGTCCGTACGACGCGACCATCGGCTCTTGGGGTATGAGTTAGAAAACAAGGCAACCACAGCCCCTACTGATACGCTCACTATGGCGGGCGACACGCTGGTGGTGCATACCGCCATGCTCGCCCAGGATGTGCAGGGCTATGCCGGAACCACGCCGCTCGACATCTATGTCCTGGACAATGTGGTGGTGAAGATTGTCGCCTTGCCCAATGTCGAGAGCCCCGACTTCTTTGGCGAGGCAGTCGGTCTGCTCGATGCCTATAAGGGCAAGACCGTCAATGAGGCGCTGTCAGCCAAAGTCGATGGCGTGAGCGGAGCCACCTTCTCGTCTCAGTCGCTTATCTCCAATGTGCGCAGAGGTGTGGCCTATGCCTCCGCCCACAATGCTTCCGCAGCCGACGGCGCCCTGTCGTGGTCGCTCAAGACCATTGTGGCGCTCCTGGTTATCGTCCTCGGAATGACGGTGCCCCTCGTGGTACGCAACAAGAAGATGAGGCTCGTCCAGATGGTGCTCGACATCGTAGTGTTGGGACTCTGGACAGGAACATTTGTAAGCTACACGATGCTGGTCAACCTCATGTCCAACGGACTCACCTCCTGGTCGCTCGTCGTTCCGATGCTCCTTGTGGTGGCAGCCTTTGTCTATCCCCTCTTCGGACGCCGAGCCTATTACTGCACCCACCTGTGTCCTCTCGGTGCCGCGCAGGAACTGGCATTCAAGGTCCCAGCCCGCAAGCTCACCCTCAGCAAGAAGGCAGCCCATCGCCTGACCCTCTTCAAGGTCGTCCTGTGGAGCGTGCTTATGCTCCTTATGCTCCTGGGCGTAGGCTTCGAGTGGATGGACTATGAGCCATTCACCGCCTTTGTCCTCAGTTCGGCCGGAGTCGTGGTGATAGTCTTTGCAGTAGTCATCCTGCTCACCTCCGTCTTCGTGCCCCGTCCCTATTGCCGCTTCATGTGCCCCACGGGTACACTACTCAAGCAGAAGTAGGCCGCTCCACACCCAGCTTGTACCGTCACGACGCGTCGAGCTGGGTGTGGATTTTTTTTGTCCAGCCCCACGCGTTTCCCCACCCATTCTACAATCATTATTGTTAGCATTATAGTTGTTGTCTATGACAATATAGATAAATTCATTTGTTTGCCTATAATTATATATCTATCTTTGCACCATCTGACAATAACGAATAACAATAAAGATATGGAGAACTTAACAGACATTATCAAGGGCAGCCAGCTCACGCTGGTTGACTTCTACGCTACCTGGTGCGGACCATGCAAGATGATGCACCCAGTGTTGGAACAACTCAAGAAGGAACTCGGCGACAGCATCCGCGTCATCAAGGTCGACATCGACAAGAACGAGTCTACCGCCATGCAGATGCGCATCCAGTCGGTACCCACGCTGATGCTCTTCCAGAGCGGAGAGATGAAGTGGAGACAGAGCGGAGCCATGTCGCTCGCCGACCTCAAAGCCACCATCGCCAAGTATCAATAGACTATTCACCCGCCAACCCTTACCGCTATGACGACCCAAACCCCGAGATATATTATAATAGGTGGTGTGGCCGGAGGAGCCACCGCCGCCGCGCGTATACGTCGCCTGACCGAGAAAGCAGAGATTATCCTCATCGAGAAAGGAGCCTATATCTCTTATGCCAACTGTGGACTGCCTTATTACATAGGCGGTGTCATCGCCGACCGTGACCGTCTGTTTGTGCAGACGCCCGAGTCGTTCGGCCGCAGGTTCAATATAGATGTGCGCACACTGAGCGAAGTCATCGCCATCGACCCCTCCAGCCGCCAGGTGACCGTGCGCACCGCCGACGGCAGCCAGTATGTCGAGTCTTACGACAAGCTCCTGCTTTCTCCCGGTGCCTCGCCAGTGGTGCCGCCGCTGCCGGGCATCGATAGCGAGGGCATCTTCACGCTGCGCAATGTGGCCGACACCGACCGCATCAAGTCCTATATGACCGACCACGATGTGAAGCGTGCCGTCATCGTGGGTGGAGGGTTCATAGGACTCGAGATGGCCGAAAACCTCATGCACGCCGGAGCCCAGGTGGCGGTGGTCGAGATGGCCAACCAGGTGATGGCGCCCATCGACTATTCGATGGCGTCGCTCGTCCACGAGCATCTGCAGCAGCAGGGCGTGCAACTCTATCTGGAGCAGGCTGTCGACGCCTTTTCGCGCCACGACGGCTCGCTCACCGTACACTTCAAGTCGGGCGTCAGCCTCCAGGCCGACATGGTGCTGCTCAGCATCGGCGTGAGAGCCGAGACCCGACTGGCCCAGGCTGCCGGCATACGCCTGGGCGAGATGCGTGGCATCTGGGTCGATGACTATCTGCAGACCTCGGTCCCCGATGTCTATGCCGTGGGCGACGCCATCGAGTTTCCCCATCCCCTCACGGGCAAGCCCTGGCTCAACTTCCTCGCCGGACCCGCCAACCGACAGGCGCGCATCGTGGCCGACAATATGGTGATGGGCAACAAGGTGAAGTATGAAGGCTCCATAGGCACCTCGATAGCCAAGGTGTTTGACCTGACCGTAGCATCGACCGGACTGCCTGCAAAGCGGCTCAAGATGATGGACATCCCTTACCTCTCTGCCACCATCCACATCGGTGCCCATGCCGGCTACTATCCCGGCAGTCTGCAGATGGACATCAAGATTACCTTCTCGCCCACCGACGGCAAGCTCTATGGCGCGCAGATAGTGGGCTACGACGGCGTCGACAAGCGCATAGACCAGTATGCCCTCGCCATCAAGCAGGGAGCCATCGTCGCCGACCTTACCCGTCTGGAACACGCCTACGCGCCGCCCTTCTCGTCGGCCAAAGACCCCGTGGCCATCACGGGCTATGTGGCTGGCAATATACTCAGTGGCAAGATGTCGCCACTCTACTGGCGCGAGTTGCGCGATGCCGACCTCACGGGCGTGACCCTCGTCGATGTGCGTACGCCCGACGAGTATGCGCTGGGCACCATCGACGGCGCCGTCAATATACCGCTCGACGACCTCAGAGAGCGTATGGACGAAATCCCAACCGGCCGTCCGGTGTGGCTCTTCTGCGGCATAGGGCTGCGCGGGTATCTCGCGTCCAACATACTCAAGGACAATGGCTACGCCGAGGTGCGCAATCTGATAGGCGGACTCAAGACCTATCGTGCCGCCACCGCCCGTATAGTCCCTCCCGTGGGTTTCGCTGCCGCCGGAGATAGCGCATCGTCCACCGAGACAGCCTCTGCCGAGAAGGCGGTGGTGCGCATCGACGCCTGCGGCATCCAGTGCCCCGGCCCCATCCTCCGCCTCAAGCAGGCTATCGACACCCTCGCCCCCGGCGACAGACTCGAGGTGACGGCCACCGATGCGGCGTTCCCACGCGATGCCGAGGCATGGTGCCACACCACGGGCCACCGCTTCCTGGGCCGACGTGCCGAGGGCGGAGTCTATACCGCGCTGATAGAGAAGTCTACCGCCTGCGCCGTAGAGTCAGCCCGCTCTCTGCCCACCGGTCAGGGCAAGACCCTCATCCTCTTCAGCGACGACCTCGACAAGACGCTGGCCACCTTTGTCCTCGCCAATGGAGCTGCAGCCACGGGCCAGAAGGTGAGCATCTTCTTCACCTTCTGGGGGCTCAACGCCATCAAGAAGGCGCACAAACCCAAGGTCAGCAAAGACCTCTTCGGGCGTATGTTCAGTTGGATGCTGCCTTCCGACTCCACCCGTCTCGCCCTCTCCAAGATGAACATGATGGGCATCGGCGCCAGAATGATGCGCCACATCATGACCCGCAAGGGCGTAGACTCGCTCGAGTCGCTGCGGCAGCAGGCCATCGACAACGGCGTGGAGTTCATAGCCTGCCAGATGACGATGGATGTGATGGGCGTGAAGCGCGAAGAGCTGCTCGACCATGTCACCGTGGGCGGAGTGGCCACCTATATGGAGCGCGCCGACCGTGCCAATGTCAATCTGTTTATCTGAGCCTATGAACTTGCAACAGTTAAGATACATTATCGCCGTCAACCGCTTTCGCAACTTTGCGAAGGCGGCTGAGTCGTGCCATGTCTCTCAGCCCACGCTCAGCGCCATGCTGCAGAAGTTGGAGGAAGAGCTTGACACGCGCATCTTTGAGCGCACCAATCGCAGCGTGGTGCCCACGGCGGCAGGAGAGAAGATCGTGCGCCAGGCAGAGAACGCTCTGGCAGAGATAGACCGCATTGCCGAGATAGTGGCTGAGGACAAGGGACGCATAGGCGGAGAGTTTGCCCTCGCCGTGGGCCCCACCATAGCGCCCTACATCCTGCCCCGGTTTATCCGCCATTATCGCGAGATGTTTCCCTCGGTCCAGCTGTCTATCCAGGAACTCAAGGCCGACCACATGGTCGACGCCCTGCTGCACGGTCAGCTCGACGCCGGCATCGCCATCTCGGGCAACGTGCGCGATGAAGTGCTCGAGATACCCCTCTACACCGAGCGGTTCTATGTCTATCTGGCAGAGAGCTGCTGGCGCAAGCTGCCCGTTTTCAAGCCGTCCAATCTGGAGCACGAGAACATGTGGGTGATGCGCGATGCGCAGTGTCTCCGCGACAGTGCGTTCTCGTTCTGTAAAGCCCGCACCAAGGGCAACCACATCTACGAGGCTGGCAGCATAGACACGCTGGTGCATATCGTCGACGAGAACGGCGGGTTCACCATCGTGCCCGAGATGCACTTGCCCATGCTCAGCGACAAGCAGCGCCAGAACGTGCGGCCCATCGATGGCGACCATCTCTCGCAGCGCCGCGTGTCACTCTACATCAGGGCCGACTACATCAGGCAGCGCATGCTCAACACCGTGACCGATGCTCTCAAGCAGTTTATGCCCCCAGGCATGCTCGGCGAGGGTATCGTCAAGTATGGCATCAAGTTGTAGGCTCTCCGCCACCATCCATCCCGTCTTTCAGCGCGCCGCAAGGGAGGCTCTGACCGACACCAATCGGCAGACCACCCTTGCGGCGTTCCCGTTTATGGGCGTCGCGTACAGGGGCGGGGTGATGGCTGGCGAGTGTTGGGCGGATGTGGACGAGGGTAGGGCAGATACGGACGAGGGGAGGACTGATGTAGATGTGGGGCGGGTTGAGGTAGACGAGGGCGGGACGAATGTTGTAGTGGGCAAGGCGAATGATGTAGTGGGTAGGACGAGTGTTGTAGTGGGCAAGGCGGATGTTGTAGTGTGCAAGGCGGATGATGTAGTGGGTAGGGCGGCTGTTGTAGACGGCTGAACTGCTGTTGAAGAGGACGTGGCAGTGGTGTCTGCCGTCATTTCCTCCATCTTCTCCGAGTGTCTCTACAAGTAGACTTCAAACTCTGAAATAGAAAATTAAAACCGCGAAATAACCATATCACGCCGCGAAACGATTAAATCAACCCCCGATTTCCCCTTTATTGTCATCTTCGCGATATTCCCCGTCATTCCCTCCACTTTGTCCCTCAGTCTCGAGCGGCACACGATGGTCGCCTAATGGTCGAAATGACATTTTGCAGTCATAGGTATAATGCACCAAACTACATTTTTCATCCCACTTCTTCGTTTTTTATCAAAAAAGGCTATAACTTTGAAGCACAATACCCCAAGGTGCGCCACCAAGCTACAAAGGCTAATGACGCACGATACATATCACGCCACTATCATCTTTATCATACAACTATGCCACACACGAATATCCCGACTGGAGTCTATGACCAGATTATCAATCGCCTCTTTCAGCAGAAACTGAACGAGGTAGATTCCCACCGTTTCTATATTGGCAAGAAGCCGATAGGCAAAGATGATGCTGTCAATATACTCAGCAAGTATTTGCAGCACCTTATTGAAATCGCGTTTATAGGATGCCCCGAAGACCTTGGGACGGACAGATATACCGACTTCGTCAATTCGGTTATCAAAACCTTGGGTAGAGAGTTCAATGTAGATGACTCCGAACTTGACCTGATTGATGCTCAGAAGAATATACTTACAGCCGTCGTAGACCGGACTAACTGCGAATATCCTGATATCGAGAAGCATCTCAAGGCCATTACGCCTATTACTTCTATAAGCCGTAGCGCCCTCTTCTTCGGTGGTGGCAGAGGTCGTGTAGATATGGAGAGTGAGTTGAATCGCGAAATTCTCTGTGCCGATGAGATATGTTGGGTGGTTTCCTTTATCAAGACAAGTGGTCTAAACCTGCTTTGGAACAGTCTGAGGAAGTTCACCAGTGCAGGGAAACGGCTGCGTATCATCACGACGACATATACGGGCGCTACAGATTACGATGCCATAGCCCGTTTGGCCACTCTGCGTAACACCGAGATAAAGATTTCGTATGATGGAACGCAGGACCGCCTTCATGCCAAGTCTTATATATTCCTCCGGAATTCTGGCTTTCATACTGCCTATATAGGTTCGAGCAATCTCTCTCATTACGCCTTGAAAGACGGTAAAGAATGGAACTTCAAAGCCACCCAGTTTGAGTTGCCTCAGGTAGTAGAAGAGGTGCGCAGTTCATTTGAAAGTTATTGGCGTGATGATACATTTGAAGATTTCGTACCTGGTGTAAGCGACGAAAGACTGAAAAGAGCCTTAGGGGCTGACTGGGATGCTCCTTTGCTCGACTTCTCGGCTCTTGACCTGATGCGCGCGAAGGACTATCAGCAGGAAATTCTGGAGAAACTGGATGTCGAACGCCATGTACATGGGCATTACCGCAATCTCGTGGTGGCTGCTACGGGTACAGGAAAGACGGTGATAGCAGCCTTCGACTTCAAACGCTATCGTGCGGAGCATCCCGATTGTCATTTCCTTTTCCTCGCTCATCGGCAGGAGATACTGCGACAGGCTATGCAGACTTTCCGCGTTGTGCTCGAAGATCCCAACTTCGGCAGTGTGTGGGATGGCAACAACGAACCGTCCAGCTACCAGCATGTCTTTGCGAGCAAGGACACCTTGCGTAATCGTTTGGACAGTCTGCAACTCACAAAAGACTATTATGACTATATGGTCGTCGACGAGGTGCACCATATTATAGCACCGACATACGTCAAATTGATGACCAACTTCACTCCCAAGATATTACTTGGCTTGACTGCGACCCCCGAACGAACCAACGACCAGGAAGATATCACCATATACTTTGATGGTCACATCTCGGCGGAAATTCGTCTGCCTGCCGCTCTCAATGCAGGTCTGCTCGCACCTTTCTATTATTATGGAATTCCTGACAATGTAGACCTCTCGGAGGTGAAATGGAGTGGACATGGTTATGATGTTGCCGAACTTTCACGCATTTATACGCAGAACGATTATCGCACCGGTCTTATCTTGAAGAAAATGCAGCAGTATATCGGGAACAGCCGCTTGAACAAGGTGCGGGCGCTATGTTTCTGTGTGGATAAGAACCATGCCAAGTTCATGAATGCCAAGTTTACGTTGGCAGGATTGAAAACGAATGTGCTTACAAGTGATGACAATGACTATCATCGCAAACTTGTGAGGAAGCAACTTCAACAAGGTCGCATCAATTACCTCTTTGTGGTTGACCTCTTCAATGAGGGCGTCGATATACCTGAGATTGACACCATCCTCTTTCTGCGTCCTACCGAGAGTGCTACCGTATTTATCCAGCAGTTTGGTCGCGGGCTTCGTCTGCATAGTGGCAAGGACCATCTTACGGTCCTTGACTTTGTGGGTCATTCGCGTGCCGAGTTCAGTTATAAAGAGCGCTTTGAGGCCCTGATCGGCCGGCGCTCGCGGAATATAAAGGATGAGATTGAAGGTGGATTCTCCAATGCTCCTATAGGTTGCAAGATTATTCTGGAAGAAAAGGCCAAAGAGGAAATCATCGCTAATATTGATGGCTACTTGCGCAGTCTGAACCGCAGTCGTGTCGTCAAGGAAATATTGGCCTACCACAAGACCTGCAAGGGTAACTTCTCGCTCAAGGGCTTTCTGGCTTATAGCCATGTGCCATTTCATAAGGTGTATGGAGCCCTGACGTGGGGCGAATTGTGCCAATTGGCGGGTGTGCAGGAATCGGTGTCTGTGCACGCAGGACAGATTAAGTATGCCGTGACCAAGAAATGGCTTGCTACAGATTCGTTCTCATACTTCACTCAGCTGTTGCGCTTTGCCGATTGTGGATTCAAATGTAATACAGAGCAATTCTCTGAACAGGAAAAGCGTTGCGCCGTGATGCTCTACTATGACTTGTATGACAAGGCGGGTAATTATGACGGTATCTGTACAATGTTTGACGACCTGGCTTCCGATAAACTGTTTGTTCAGGAATTCAAGGAGGTCGTCTCTTATCTGCGTGACAGATGCTCTGCACCGGAAAAAGTTGACAATTCAGTGTATAACGAATGGAATCCACTGCATCTGCATGGGGTATACACTAAAGCGCAGATACAGGCGGCACTCGGACTATCAACGATAGACCGCAAGTCGCCTTCGCGGGAAGGCATGGAGCGCCTGAAAGATATAAAACTCGAGGCGATGTATGTGGATATTATCAAAAAGCGCGAAGAGGGTTCTCTGACTGCATATAAAGATTATGCCCAAAACCGTGAGTTTTTCCATTGGGAAACCCAGAATCGTGTGCGTGAGGGGAGTCGCGAGGCAGAGGCATACCGTAATGGCGAGAATAACATGCTCCTGTTTGTAAGGCAACAGGTGGAACATCCGGATTATGGTTGCAGAATGGGATTTACCTATCTTGGTCAGGTCACAATGGAGAGCATCGAGGGTTCTAAACCCATGCAGATAGTGTGGCATCTCGCCACGCCTATGTCTGAATCGACTTACGCCTTTGCGAGTCAATATAAAGCTATAGGATAATGCAGCGTATGGATAAGAGAAAATATATTGAGGTGGTGGCAGCCATTATCTGTGATGGCGACAGGATCTTTGCCACGCAGCGTGGTTATGGTGAATGGAAAGACTGGTGGGAGTTTCCCGGCGGGAAGATGGAGCCGGGCGAGACGCCTGAAGTGGCTCTGTGTAGAGAAATTAGGGAGGAACTGGCAACGAGGATAAGCGTCGGCGAACGGCTCACAACGGTCGAATATGATTACCCGAAGTTTCATCTGACCATGCACAGCTATCTCTGCACAGTGATGAGTGGTGAGTTGACGCTGCTGGAGCACGAGGGGGCAAAGTGGCTCGGGCTGGGTGAACTCGACTCGATGAGGTGGTTGCCCGCCGACGAACTGGTGATAGAACGGCTGAAAGCGAGGGCTGTGGAGGGCGAGACAAGATGAGATACTCAGAAAGCGAACTTGGCGGCAAGAGCATGTAAAAGAGTGGGAAAGTGAATCAGGGGCAATGGCAGACAAACTGACAAAGGAGCAGCGCCATCACTGTATGGCACAGATACGAGGAAAGGGCACCAAACCAGAAATGGTGGTGCGGAAATTCCTCTTGGGCCGTGGCTTCCGCTACAGGCTCAATCATCCGTGGCTGCCCGGACACCCCGACATCGTGCTGCGCAAGTATCGCTCGGTCATCTTTGTCAACGGCTGCTTCTGGCATGGTCATGAGGGCTGTCGCTATTATGTGGTACCCAAGAGCAATACCGAATTCTGGAAGGCGAAGATAGCGCGCAACCGCACCCGCGACATAGAAGAGCAGCGCCGTCTCGCCTCGATGGGATGGCATTGTATCACCGTGTGGGAGTGTCAGTTGAAGCCAGCGGTGAGAGAACAGACACTGGAGTCGCTGGCGTTTACTCTCAACAGGATATGGCTCAACGACCACAGCGTAAGGAAGTATGAATTGGATGAGGAGGCTCCGGGCATGGTGGCCGAAGATGGCGAGCCTGAATAGGAAGATAGTGGCGCAGGCGATATTGGCCCCGAACGGCGGCGCGGCGATAAGCTCCGTGCGCATAAACGAAAAAACCGAGAAGCCCATGGCGTGGACTTCTCGGTCGAAGTGGGTTTGTGTTCCCTGTCTTGAGCCTCTTGTCGGATTCGAACCAACGACCCCGAGATTACAAATCACGTGCTCTGGCCAACTGAGCTAAAGAGGCGGGTGGGCAAGCGATTCTTATCGCGCCGCTACAACCTATTACCCTTGCTATGTTCCCATCCTGGGGGATTCACAGGGAGCTGGCCGTAAGAGACTTGCCCATTTTGCGGATGCAAAGGTACTACTTTTCGTGCTAAATCAAGCATGAAATGGTACATTTTTTTCTATTTTAACTAAAAAGCCATGCTTTATGGGGCTCGGAGGTACGCTCTTGGCAGCCAAATGTCGGTCAGAAATCGACTACGGTGATGCCGGCTCCGCCAAACTGCACATGCTCGTCGGCATAGTGGGTGACATTGGGGATGGCTCCGAGGTACTGACGGATGAGCTGGCGCAGGATGCCGTTGCCCTTGCCATGGAGGATGCGCACGCGCTGCATACCCATGAGGATGGCATCGTCGATGAAATGCTGCACGGCATTGAGCGCTTCGTCGCCACGCATACCCCGCACATCGAGGTCCTGGTGGAAGTTCTGGCGGTGACTGTCGATGGTCTGCTGGGTGAGGTGGGAGATGTTGTAGCTGCGCAGGTTCTCCATACGTTCGTCGGCATGGGTCTTGGGAGCTTCGGTGGTGGCGGCGCTCTGTGTGGCGTTGGCACGCTGCAGTCTGTCAACCCGCATACGAGTGCGCATGTCGCCAAAGATGACGCTGGCCATCTTGCCGTCGATGCGCTCGATGGTGCCCACCGACGATGCACCCTTGATGCACACGCTGTCGCCGGCTGCCAGTGGCTGCTGGCTGGCTTGGGCCTGCTGCCGGGCTTGCTCCTGGCGCTTCTGCTGTTGCTGCTGTTCGTTGGCGCGCTGCTCCTTGTGCTGCTGGCGTCGCTCCTTGCGCTGTTGAATCTGTGCCATCTTGCGGGCTATCATCTCGTCGTTGGCTTGGGTGTCGAGGTCGCTTACCTCCTGCTTGAACTGCTCCAGTTCCTCGCGGATGCGCTTGGTGTTTTCGCGTTCAGCCTGGCTCTCACGTATCTCGCGTATGGTGTTTTCGATACGTCGGTTGCTCTCGCTCAATATTTCTTCAGCCTCCTGCTTGGCTCGGCGCAGTATCTCCTTGCGCTGTACACCAATCTGCTCGATATCATGTTCATAGCGTTCTATCTGGCGCTCCAGTTCCTTCTCGCGCTGATGGATATTGGTGCGCTTGTTTTCCCAGTAACGCTTGTCGCGAACGATGTCCTGCAGATATTTGTCGCTCTGGATGTAGTCGGAGCCCACGATGTCGCTGGCTTGGCGTATCACCTCTTCGGGGAGTCCTATCTTGCGCGCAATCTCGATGGCAAACGAGCTGCCGGGGCGACCTATGGAGAGTTGGAACAGAGGCTTCATCTCGTGGCGGTCGTAGAGCATGGCGCCGTTGGCCACGCCCTCGTGCTCGTCGGCGAAGTGCTTGAGGTTCTGGTAGTGCGTGGTGATTACGCCCCAGGCTCCGTGGGCAAGAAATTGCCCCAGTACACTCTCGGCTATGGCTCCGCCGATGTTGGGCTCGGTTCCGGTGCCAAACTCGTCGATGAGTATCAGTGTGGATGGATTGGCCTGCTTCAGCATGTTCTTCATATTGAGCAGGTGGGAGGAGTAGGTGGACAGGTCGTTCTCGAGACTCTGCTCATCGCCGATGTCTATCATGATGTCCTTGAACATACCCACGCGCGAGCGTTCGTCTACGGGGATGCCCAGACCACACTGCACCATATACTGCAAGAGCCCGGTGGTCTTGAGGCAGACGGACTTTCCGCCGGCATTGGGACCCGATATGATGAGTATGCGGTTGTCGGTGGTGAGCTCTATATTAAGAGGTACGAGCGCGGAGGGAGTGGCAGAGTTCTGCTTGAGGCGCTGCTCGAGCAAGGGGTGGCGGGCTCGGGTCCAGTCGATGATAGGGGTGGCAGTCACCTGAGGTTCGGCGCACTGCATACTCTCGGAGAGAGAAGCCTTGGCGTGTACGAAGTCGATGTCGGCCAGAAAGTCCTGGGAGAACAGTATCTCCTCGGTATGGGGGCGTATGTCGTCGGCCATCTGCTTGAGTATGCGGATAATCTCATGTCGCTCGTCGCTCTCGAGCTCGCGTATATGGTTGTTGGCCTCTACCACCTCGGCAGGCTCCACATACACGGTGCGTCCGCTTGCCGACTCGTCGTGTACGATACCACCTATCTTGCGCTTCAGTCCTGGCGCCACGGGCAATACCAGTCGGCCGTCGCGTAGGGTGGGGGCCACGTCCTTGTCTACAAGTCCTTCGCTCTGTGCCGAGCGGAGTATTCCTCCCAGTATGCGCGAGATGGAACCCTTGGTTCGGGCCAGTTCGTGACGGATTTCAGCTAATTTGGGAGAGGCGTTGTCCTTGATATGTCCGAATTTGTCTAATATGCGGTCGATGTCCTTCACTATCTGGGGCATGGGTATCACGCCCTCGGTGAGTGCCGCAAGGGCGGGGAAGATGAAGGCGGTATGTTCGTCGTCGGTATAGCGCTTGAGAAAAGCCACGACGTCATTCATCGTGGCAAGGGTGCGCATCAGCTCAAAGAGCTCAGTCTCTTCGAGGAATGTGCCCGTCATGCGGAGCCGCTTCATGCTTTCGCGAATATCGAAAAATGCATTTAGAGGGAAATCCTCTTCGCCCGAACGTATACGTTTCATCTCTCTAATCTGCTCCATAGAAGCATTGATGGCGTCTGCATCGGTCATAAACGCCATGTTGTCGATGCGCACGATGCCCAATGGTGAGAGACAACGCGAACGAAGCATGTCGCGAATCTCATGAAAACCTATCTTAAATTCGAAATTATCAGGGTAAATCATACCGCAAAGTTACCACTTTTCCTGCATAAGGATAAGGAAAACGGAAATAATTTGAAAAAAAACCTGCAAAAGTTTGGCGGAACCAAAAAAACTTAATACCTTTGCACTCGCTTTTAAGGCACATCGACCTGCCAGCAATGATGAAAGCATTGGAGAGATGGTAGAGTGGTCGATTACAGCGGTCTTGAAAACCGCCGTACCGAGAGGTACCGGGGGTTCGAATCCCTCTCTCTCCGCCAAAGTCAGCGTAACTTGTTGTTTTACAACTCGTTATGCTGATTTTTCTTTATATACATCGGACGAATTACGGACGATTTTAGAAAACATGTCGGACGAACATCTTTAGGCGTGATGCTGGAAAAATCTTAAAAATTCGATAAGGGTCAAAAGTATGAATATATTTAATGAATTAAAGAAGTATATACTTCCATATTACCCCATTTTTGAATATAAAGGCCAAGAGATATATAACGCCATTTTTGAAAATTGGGGGGCCACAGCTGCACCTAACTATTACATGTTTTCTGATAGGTTGAGAAATATTTCATCGATTGTTAGGGCAAAGGCTTTCAAGACAAGATATGAAAAACATGGAGAGCACAAACCTGACTTTAGAGAAATAATTGAAGACTTGTGTGATAATAATGTGGAATTAGCAGATGAAATATTTGAAATATTGAATACTGCTGTTTCTATAGATACTTCTATTCGAAATTTTAGAAGCAGAAATAAATTTTATGACGGAAAGGTCGGTATTAGCGTAGAAAATATAAACAA